>DUOS01000178.1 GCA_012838745.1 Treponema sp.
GATATGCGAGAGGTTTGTCTTCTTCTTCAGGGAATCTTCTTTTTTCGTATCATGACGGGCAAGGTTTATACAAGCTAGCTTGTATAAAGTCCGCCGCTAAGAATCCGCAGCTCGTCTGTTGTGATATCGATTATTCTGGAGGAGTCTTTTCTCCCGTTTTAGTGGGCAATGAAATTGTGTATCGCGCTGATTTTTCTTCTCGCGATGCTCTTATGCGGTATCCTGAATCTTTAAATGAGCTAAGGGGTTCACTTTTTGATTTAAAAACTATTCTTTGGGACGATTCTCTTCCTGAAACAAACCTATCGAAAAATGACACTGAGGGTTTTAATTTTTCCGAAAAAAAATATTCGCCCATATCTTGGCTTAATCCATTAAACACGTGGTTTCCCTTTCCTCTCGTGCAAAGTAGCGGAAGTAATGTGCGGCTCGATGGCGGTGGTGTAGCTACTTATGTAGCTACGCCTACAGACATGAATGCCTGCTTGCTTTTTACCGCATACGATGCTCGGGAACGCATGGCCTTTATTGATGCAACCTGGGTTTCTTTTGTTCCAGGAGATCCTTTAATCGTTCATTTTTCTGATGGGGTACACTATTCGAATAATGGCTCTTTTGAGTTTCCTCAAAGAGAAACACGCGTTAAGGCTTCGCTCACTCATACCCGGGGATTGGGTGGCGAGCGGGTGCACTATATCTTTGTTCCCTCATTTGAAAGCGCTTGGATTGCCCTTCCTGGGATTGATGATTCTAGTGCCTATGAGTGGGATTATCTTAATGGGATTTTCATTCCAGGTGCACAGCTTGGTGTCCAAAGTTGGAGTCGGTTACCTTGGGAGCTATTTGGACAGGGAGTAGCATTAACACTTTCCTGCCGAGTAGCCCTTCCTGATCAGAATTTTCGATATGACGCAACACTGCAGGCATCAGCAGGAGATTCTTTCCCCGTTAGACTGATGGGTTACGGCGTGTACGATGAAACCGGGCTTGATTTAGATGCCTCTTCGGTGGTTTTTGGTCAAGGGAGTTATGCCTCCGCTGCTGCTAGTGAATATGCAAAGGACAGCCCCGGTGGGCATCGATGGGTCGCCGGAGGAGAATTAGAGTTTCAACTTTTTTCTGTAGAAATTCAAAAGAATCTTTCGCATATATACTGTAATCGTTTTTTTGGGATACTTGCATGGAGACCGGTTATCTTTGATACCGCTCAGATCGAAGTTTCTTTACCAGGTTTTCCTTTAGGATCGAAAGCCGGCTTTGCGCATTCAGTGATTTTGAAAACTGGTGCAGTTGTTTCTCTTATTCCTATTGCCGCGGTTCCTCTCCGTTTTTCTCCCCATTTATGGGCTGCATGGAAAATATCGAATAAATCTGACGATGCCCTCGAACGTCTTGTTTTTGGGGTTTCTTTTGCAATTGAGTGGTAATTACAGATATCTTCTTGTTTTATTTGACAAAGATACAACAATACTGTATGTTAGTTAGTGATAACTAACGGCAGCGTAAAGCTGTGGATTAGGAGGAGACCGATGAGAACCGAACGACAACAAGAGATACTTACCGCTGCAGTACGGATTGTTGAACGTGATGGGTTCAGCGGTTTAACTGTTCGTAAAGTTGCCGACGAAGTTGGCGTATCGGAACCAGCTTTGTATCGTCACTTTGCAAATAAGCTAGAATTAATGGAAACGATACTGGATGATTTTCAAGAAGCGGTGGTGGCTCATTTTAAACAACTAGAAAAAACAACGGTAGAAGATCCAATTACTGAATTTGTAACGGGGCTTTTTAGTACATTGGGAAATCGCGAGGCTTTGGCTCCTCTTATTTTTTCTGAAGAAGCTTTTCATGCCGAACCAGCACTTAAATCAAAACTTTTTACTATGGTAACGAGCAATTTACAGATACTTACAAAATCATTAAAATCCTTGCAAGCAAAAAAATATATACGAACAGATATTGAAGCACAAAATTTAGCTTTGTTAATCATGGGAACGATACGAGTAACGATAACTCGCAGTAGTTTAAGTAACGGGACTGTTTCTCTTCAAGATCAAACTGGAAAGGTCTCAAAGCTGTTGACCACAGTTCTTAGAAGTTAGGGAAAGAATTAAAAGTCTTTTTTATCGTAAATGTTAGCTAGCGATAACTAACAAAGGCAAAGGAGAATAGTATGCACACTGTTTTTACTAAAGGGTGGATAGGTGGAACTATAGTGGTTGCTCTATTTGTATTCTTTGGTGTTTTTTTTATGGTTGGGATTCGAACAAAAACGTATCTCGAAACAAATTTGGATAAGTACATGCCGTCGGAACATCCAGCCTTTGTGTATAGTGATCAGGCTGAGGAATTGTTCGGTATCAAGGATGCAGTTTTAATTGCAATTGAACATCCTACCAATTTGTATAATACGGCTACTTTAACAAAAATACGCGATATTACTCTTACCTTGCCGGAAGTGTTTCCAGAAATAAATGCGGATGATATTACCTCATTGTACACAGTAGAAAATATTACTGCCGATGAGTGGGGGCTCACTGTTGAATCTTTTTATAAGCAAATACCCCAGACGCAAGAAGACTTGGATTCATTGCGTAGGGCCGTTGCCGGCAACAGTATGGTTCGTGGAAAAATAGTTAGTGATGATGAACGAACTTCGTTAATCATTGCAGAAATCGGTGATGAGGTTTTCTCTCGTGAGTTCTATACACGCCTACAGGCCTTTGCTCACGAACAAAGTGGCCCCGAGATAATCCATATTGCGGGGCGGCCCGTTGTGGAAGGAGAAATGACCCGTCTTGGTCCAAAAGACTTATCTCGAATGGCTCCTCTCGTTTTTGGCCTTATGGCAATACTGCTTTTAATTATAATGCGTTCTCTTAGAAGCACTCTCATAAATTTAGGTATTGTTACTATTGGTACACTTTCAGCTTTCGGCGTCATGGCATGGATAGGAATCCCAATGTACACGATAAGTATCATGATTCCGGTTATGCTCATTGCAATTGGGGTAGCAGATGGAATCCATTTGCACAATGCCATTATGCATTTGGTTAGAGAAAACCCAGATATTGAACGCGAGATTTTAATTGCGAAAACAATGAAAGCGATGACGCGTCCGGTTATTATGACATCGGTAACGACTGCAGTAGGGTTTCTTTCCCTTTTAACTAGTCAGGTTTTACCCGTACGTTATTTTGGTTTGTTTACCGCGATCGGTGTAATGGTGGAAATGGTAGGTGCTCTGTTATTATTCCCGGCTTTTATTCGCATTTTGGGAGTGCCAAAGCTATCGCGTAATGATAAGCTTCTTACCGAAAACGCTGCTTCGAGAGCTAATCCCTTTGCGTCGAAATATGCTTCTTTTATCCTTGCTCGAACTGGTCTTATTCTTGTTGCCGGAATAGGGGTCCTCGCACTTTTTGGAATGGGAAGTACTCGTTTATGGATTGATACGAGCTTTCTTTCCAACTTTCAAAAAGACAGCGATATTGTTCTTACCGATAACTTTGTAAATGAACACTTTGGCGGAACTTCTACCCTCAATGTTATTTTTAGCAGTGAAGAGGATGATACATTTAAGCGTCCTGAAGTATTGAATATTGTTTCCGATCTTCAGGCTCATGTTGTACAAAAAGAAATCGTTGGAAAGAGTTTTGGCTTAACCGATTATATTACGCGAATGCATCGAGTAATGCACGACGACAATCCAGCTTACGAAGCAATCCCTGATGAACAAGATATGATCGCTCAATATTTGTTATTATATGAAATGTCTGGAGATCCAGAAAACCTTAATCGTGTAATTGACTATGGTTATCGGGAAGCAAATCTAGCATTCCAGCTTAAAAGCGATAGTTCTGCAGATATGAAGGATATCATTACCGTAATCAAAGCCTTCGAACCGGAACTAGCCGCACGCGGGGTGCGGGTTCGCTACGCAGGAAGTGGATATAAATCCTTGGTATTTTCTGGATTACTCCTTGATGGCCAGATTACCGGACTTCTGATTTCTTTCCTTGTAGTATTCCTTCTTCTTACTCTTATGTTTAAGAACGCAATAATTGGATTAGTTGGATCTATACCTATTGCCTTTACAGCAGTAATAAACTTTGGAACGATGGGATTAACTGGTATACCGCTTAGTTCATCAACGGCAATAATTTCTGGTATTGCTATTGGTATTGGCGTTGATTATGCAATTCATTATATAGATCGGTACTTACGTGAACGCGCAGCCGGGGCAGATGTATCGTCCGCTGCAATCTCGACAATAGGAAGTACTGGCCGGTCTATTATTCAAAACGCTACTGCTGTTATAGGAGGCTTCTCAGTATTACTGATAAGTCTTTTCCCACCAAACCGTCAGGTAGGAGCACTCGTCGCACTTAATATGGGAGCTGCGGCAATAGCAACGCTTACCTTATTAGTTGTTGTCCTTGCCTGGGTAGACCGGAAGGGCCTCGTGGCTAAAAGAAGAACTCATGGAGGTTCAAAATGAAAACGAAAACACTCAGAAGTTTGGTCTCTATTGGTATTACGATTTTTGCAGTAACGGGATTGTACGCAGAAATTAGTGGAAAAACGGTTATTGAAAACGTATACAACCGACCTGTTGGAAAAACCATGCAAGCAGATTTAAAAATGGTTATTACTAATGCTCGTGGAGCCACACGCGAACGTGAAATTGTTCAAAACAGTATTGATACTAATGCTGGAGATAAAAAGATTATGTTCTTTTTAAACCCCGCTGATGTTCGTTTAACAAGTTTTATGACTTGGTCTTGGAATGATGGTAGAGACGATGACCAATGGATTTACTTGCCGGCATTAAAACGTATTAAAAGAATTACTTCTGATGGAAAGACAGATTCGTTTATGGGTTCAGATTTTACCTACGACGATCTCGGTGATCGCCATCCTTCCGAAGATACCCATTCGCTAATTGGAGAAGAAAAAATTGATGGCCTTGATTGCTATGTTGTTGAATCTATTCCGGTTGTTCGGAACAATTTGTATGTTCGTACCATTACCCGGGTCCTCAAAGATTCTTGGGTTGGAGTTCAAAAGGATTTCTATAATGGTAAAGAAGAGATAGTAAAAACACTGATAATCACGCGGCGAGAAAAAGTCGATGGATATTGGGTGGTTACCGATATGACCATGAAAGACTTACAGAAAGGAAGTTCAACTCGCATCACTATGGAAAATGTTAGTTTTTCAGTTGCTCTAGATGAACCCTTTTTTTCCGAAAGACAAATGCGTCTTGGCCCGCGTCGATAAGAACCTACGGAGGAGTTTATGAAAAAACGAAGTGACGCAATCCTTCTTTTTATGATTATTGGAACATTTTTTTCGATGCCGATTTTTCCGGCGGAGGTTCAGTTTTCTGGAATGACGAAAACGGTGCTTGGTGCCATTGTTGATTCCGGAGATTTTATTCTAGCGGAGCAGTTGTTACATACAAATATAGATGGCTATGGCACTAAATCTGCATTCCATGTTTCACCTACGCTAAAAGTGCAGGTGGACGGATCAATAGACTTCACGGTTCGAGAGGCGTATATCGACCTTTTGACTGATGCAGGAGATTTTAGAATTGGAAAACAAGCCGTGGTTTGGGGTCAAGCAGAAGGGTTCTTTATTACTGACATTGTCAGTCCTCAAGATTTGCGATTTTTTATTCTTGCTGATTTTTCAGATATTCGTATTGGTATTCCTGCTCTACGTGCCCAGAAATACGTAGGTCCATTTTCTGTTGATACAGTTTGGGTGCCATTCTTTGTTCCAACGGTATTTCCTGAAAAAGATTCTCCCTGGTATACCCAAGAGATGAGCGTTATAGAACCTTATGATGTTCGGATGGGGTCTCTTTCTGATGGAGAGGGATTTATAAAACTTGGTTATTTTGGATCAGGATTTAATGCTGAAATTATGGCAGGATATGCTTGGGATGATCAACCAGTGCTTGAAGGAACCTTTCCTACCCTAGAAACCGTTTATAAACGATTTACTGTCGCAGGAGGAAGCCTCAGTAAACCTATTGGCCCGGTTATTGTTCGTTTTGAAAATGCCATCTATATCAACAGAGCGTTCAGTGCACAAACCTCGCCGGGGGTAGTTACTTCTATACGGAAAAATGAGATGATAGCGCTTGGTGGAATTGATTGGAGTATTTCTGGAATTGATTTATCTTTGCAGTATGTTGGGGAGTATGTTTTTGATTATGATGAAAATATTCGGGTTCCTGAGTTTCAACAAACCTCGTCTTTTAGGATTCGAAAAACTTTTCTTCAAGATTATTTAACGCTGGAGTTTTTTGCCTATGTTGGGCTTGATCCTTTCGATGCATTATTACGCCCTTCTATTTCTTATACTATTGAAGATGGGGTTCTCCTAAAAGCAGGTGCAGATATATTTTTGGGAGATGCTTCAGGTCGCTATGGACGCTACAGAGATAATACACTTGTTTCTGTAGCAGTTAGTTGGTATTTTTGAAATTTGTTCAATATAATTTAATCTAAAGGGTGGGGAATGGATACAATTTTTTTATACATAATAACCGGAGTTCTTCTGGCTATATCCTTTATTAAGGATGCCAAAAAGACCAAGAAGGCTTTGATAAAAGGCTTACGTGCCATAGAAGGACTCCTACCACAGCTTGTAACCGTGGTAATCATAATCGCCGTGATGCTTGCAATTTTTGATTCACAAACTATTTCTCGCTACCTCGGCGATGATTCAGGAGTCTTTGGTGTTCTTGCTGCAGGAATAATTGGAGCAATAACACTTATCCCCGGCTTTGTGGCATTTCAGCTGGCGGGTGAATTATTACACAATGGAGCAGGAGTGCTTCAAATAGCCACTTTTGTTTCATCTCTCATGATGGTGGGTTTTATTACCCTTCCTTTGGAAATCTCGTATTTTGGTAAGCGGGTAGCATTTGCCCGTAATATATTTGCCTTTATATTTTCTTTTGGCGCAGCCTTCTTTGTGTCATGGGTGGTGGGGTTATGAAAAAGAAAAAGCCATTTCTTATACGGTATTTACCGCTAGTCTTGTCGACTTTAGGGTTTGTAGTATTTAGTATTGTTTATCCCCAGTTTCGTGGAAAAGCGTTTTATTCGTTAAAAATACAATTAACCACCATGCTCATGGTTATTCCTCCCATTTTTCTTTTGCTAGGCTTGTTAGATGTTTGGGCTCCGCGGGAACTATTCATACGCCTGATGGGCGAAAACTCAGGTATTAGAGGGAATATTATTGCCTTTATATTCGGCTCTGTTGGGGTTGGTCCCTTGTACGGTGCATTCCCAGTAGCTGCCGTGCTCATGAAGAAAGGAGCATCTTTTAGTAATATCCTTATTTTTATTGGTGCTTGGTCTACTACTAAAATTCCTATGTTGCTTTTTGAAATGCAGTCTGTTGGTCTTACCTTTGCACTCGCTCGTTTAGCAATAGATATTCCCGGAATTATTATTATTTCATTGGCTGTAAAAGCAACTGTTCCAAAAAAAGATGTAGAGAAGGCCTATCAGAATGGGATAGAACACACTTGAGCAGATTATGATTGTTTATAAATAGTTTTTTTCTCTGTTTTGGCAATGAGATTATTAACCCATCGGCCAGATTTATATCTTTTAAATGCAACAAGCACCTTTACCAGCTCTTCAATTATGAGAAAGCCAAGGATGTAGTGCACAGGAAAATGAAAGATAAAGGCTGTTATCAGTGCGATGGGTACCCCTATAAGCCACACTCCACCAACATCAACAATCATACTAAAGAGGGTGTCACCACCGGATTTGAAAATACCCATATGAAAAATAATGTTACATGCTCGTGCCCATAAAATTATCAACGTTACAAGAAGAATCCCCATCATGTACGATTTACTTGTTTCAGTTAAATCATAGAGGTTTACAATAGGTCTTCTTAAAATAAGTAAAAGTGAAGAAACAACGAGTGCTATTATAATTCCCAGAATCAAGAAGTTTCGTGCATAGCCCTGGGCTTTTTCTTCTTCTCCCGCTCCAATACGGTTCCCAATCATTATTGCACATGCGCTCCCGAGTCCCTTAAAAAAGATTAAACATATCCGTTCGATAGAACCGGCAATATTGTAAGATGCGAGAGATTCCGTACTGATATGGCCAAATATCATTGCAAACATACTAAATCCTGCCGCCCAGCCAGCACTTTGCAATACAACAGGTATAGATTTCTTAAGATATATTCTAACTTGGGTTTTAGAGAAATTGAATAAATCAATTATACTGGCTGCTGCGGGAAGTTTGCGAGTATAGGTAATCAGGACGATAATTAACATTTCAAAAAAGCGTGCAATAAGTGTAGCATAGGCAGCGCCAAGAACCCCAAGGTTAGGGAAGCCATAGTTACCGAATATTAGGAGGTAATTTAAAATAGTATTTAAAATAATACCGCAAATACTGGCAATCATGGGATAAACTACATTTTCCGTGCTACGCAACACAACGCTAAAAGAAGTAGTGAGAGAAACTATTAAAAACGTATAGGCAATAACTCTTAAATAATCTCCTCCAAGCGAGACAACATGTAAATCAGAGGAGAAAAAATGGATAATAGCATGAGAAGAAAAAAGTGTTACTATCATAACTAAAAGCGAAATACTCAGAGTAAGTATGAGCCCAATGCCCATAACAGCTCGGATGTTTTTAATATCCCCTCGCCCCCAGTACTGTGCGGTAAAAATTGCGGAGCTGCTTGCAAGGCCAAAAATGAGCATCTGTAAAATAAAGAAAAATTGATTGGCACTTCCAACTGCTGCAACAGAGGCTTCCCCGAGACGGCCTATCATGAATACGTCAATAAAATTAAGGGAAGATGATAGAAGGTTTTGAAGCAAAATGGGTAAAACTAAGACGAGGAGTTTCGGAAAAAAGGCCTTGTCTTTAGTATAGAACATTAAATATTTCAGTAACCTCACCTTGGTGCTGTATTTGCTTTTCTATTCTAGTGTATCATTGTTCTAAAACTAGTCAAGATTTAACATGTATAGTAAAGTTTTCTATAATTTTATCTAAATACCACTCAATAGTATTTTTATAAGTACGAAGAGTAACGAAAAACTCGAAAAAACCCTTAAATTTTATAGTTGCCGTATAGTTGATGGAAAGTCCTACATCCCTTTCGCAAAGAGTTATTTCGTATTCGGCTGATTCGAGGATGGCGTTTTTTTTGCTGAGACTTGCCGTTACTTTGTAAACATCCCCAGCATTTGTGTGCTGCCAGATAAGTGAGAACGGTATATGTTCACTCGACTTGCCTAAATTTCGTAAAAAACGAAAGTCAACTACAGCTTCTAAGGTGTTTTCAGCGGGAGTAAGCAAGTCCATTATGTAGACCAGTAAAAAGCGATCAGTTTTTTTGCTTCCATCTAATCCTGTAAGCATCCATTCATTCCATGTGTGTACATCTTCAATGCTAGAACGAGCTCGAATTATGGGAGCATCTATGGCGACGCTTCCCGAGGTTATATAGAAATTTTCTGGAGTTTTGATTGTCTGTGGAGGATGGAAAGTCGTTTCCATGGCAAAGGAAGTGGTGAGAATGAAGAATAAAAGCACCGCGAAAATGGAAAGCACTCTTTTCATTATTGTTACTGTATCACAAAAGTGTGCAGATGTGAAAAAGGTTAAATGATAGCAAAAATATCTTTAGCAGTAGTCAAGAATATGATAAAGTTAGGTATGAAGAAGAAAATTAGAATTATGCCGTGCTTAGATATGCGTAATGGCAGGGTCGTTAAAGGCGTCCAGTTTGTAGATATAAAGGATGCCGGTGATCCTGTAGGAATTAGCATAGCCTATTGTGAAGCTGGAGCGGATGAAATTGCTCTTCTCGATATTAACGCCACCTTAGAAGGGCGAGCCACCACCCTTGATGTTGTTCGCCGTGTTGCCGACGCAGTTTCTGTCCCTTTTACTGTTGGCGGTGGGGTAACCGATTGCCGCTCCGCTGAGGCAGTTCTTCGTGCTGGAGCAGACCGTATTTCCACGAGTAGTGCCGCTTTTCGTAACCCCTCTGTAATAAAGGAAATGATCCAGGAATTCGGGCAAAATCGTATTACCGTGGCAATAGACGCGGCAGTGAATGATTTGCTGCCATCAGGGTATGAAGTGTTTATAGACGGTGGGCGTACCGCTACTGGAACCGATGTAATTGAATGGGCGAAACAAATAAGCGACTTTGGGGCAACTACAATATTACCAACCAGTAAGAGTAATGATGGCGTACGTACCGGATATGATTTGCCATTAATACAAAAGATTTGTGCTGTTACCGATGCTGATGTTGTAGCATCGGGAGGTGCGGGTACTCTAGAACACTTTTATGAAGCGGCAAGTGCAGGTGCTACTGTGCTTCTCGCTGCATCGGTGTTCCATTTTGGGATAATACGAATTCCTGATCTAAAAGCATATCTTGGAGAACAAGGTTTTTCAGTGTCTTATTGATCTTCTTTGTCGCCGAACCAGATAACCGCAAACTCTCCGTGTAATCCTACTCCCACGGCTTTCCATGATATAGTTTCCCAGTTTCCTGCGTTGAGTATAATAGACGAAACAGATTTTTGGCGTATCCAAGAATTAAAAGCGGTTCGAGCATTAGTGCCACCTTTTCGTGAAAAGGTTATTTCAAAGCCGTCTCCGGAATAGTTAGTAAGTTCCTTGGGTTTATTCCACATAAGCCGTGCATGGCGGTGGTTAGCCGTATAGCGAACCCCTTCCCATGGGCCATTTTTTGACCAGCTTTGAAGAGTGTAGGGAGGGGCAACTTTGTTCGCCGTTAAGTCGCGCACATGGAGTTGAGCTACATAGGTTAATGATTTGGAAAGAGGTATTGCGGGTTTTCCGTTTTCTTCTCGATATTCTGAAAGAAGCCGGTACAGTTCACTTTCTTGTCGAGTAAGCTCTATACCCTGAGGTCCTTTGGTGAGTAGTTCCTGGATATCCGAGGGTACTGTTTCTGGATTCATCGACGATAGTAAACAAAAACCCTGTAAACACAGGATGCAGAAAAAAAACAAACTTTTTTTAAACAAAAACAGATCCTTTGTTTATGGGATGAGACTTCAAAGAAATCTCCAATTACACTAATAGTGTATGGGTGAAAAAAAGTCCTGTCAACCTTGTTATCAAACCAGACTTTCCACAATAGTTGCAATTTGTTCATATTTAGCCCGAGTGTTTTCTATAATATCCGGTGGAAGCGGGGGTGCTGGCGGTTGCTTATTCCAATTTATGGAGAGTAAGTAATCTCTAACAAATTGCTTGTCGAAGCTTTCAGGGCTTTTTCCTACACTGTACGAGGATCCAACCCAATAGCGAGAAGAGTCCGGCGTCAATATTTCATCAACAAGAACAAGGGACCCGTTTTCATCAAGACCAAATTCAAATTTAGTATCGGCAAGAATAACACCCTTTTCTTTCATCCTGTTGCGGGCTTGAGTGTATAGTTCTAATGAAACTTTTTTTATCTGTGTTCCAATTTCGTGCCCAACTGTATCAAAGAATTCTTTTTCCGTAATGTTAATATCGTGGCCTGCTTCGGCCTTACCGGAGGGAGTAAAAATAGGCTCCGGTATTTCACCTGCTAAAGGAATTCCTGTTGGAAGGAGGACTCCGCTCGCCGTGCTATGCTTTTGATATTCATCCCAAACACTGCCAAACAAATACCCACGAACAATACATTCTACCGGGAGCCTGTTCATTTTTTGTACTAATATAGACCGTTCGGGTATTCCCGGATAATTTTTAAGAAAAGGTAATTCAAGTTCCGGAGTGTAGGAAATAATGTGTGTTTTAATAGTAGTAACTGTTTTAAACCAGTGATTGGCTACTCGGTTGAGATATGCTCCCTTCATGGGTATCCCTTCAGAAAAAACTACATCAAATGCTGATATTCGGTCTGTGGTAACAAGGAGCCACTGGTTTTTAGAAACTTCATAAATATCACGAACCTTGCCGCTAAATAGCTTTTTAAGTTCTTTAATATCAGTTTTAAGAATTGTTGTCATTATATTCTCCGTGAAAGGTTTGTTTATAAAAAATACCATGATTCATGGATTGTTTGCAATGGAGCAATAAAAAATCAAAGCACCGAGATGCGGTTTCTCCCTAGTTTTTTAGCTTGGTAGAGTGCGGCGTCGGCCCGAAGAAAAAGGCCATCGAAAGAATCATCTAACCTGTTTTCAGAAAGACCAATACTTACGGTTATTTTAATTTCTTCACCTTTTTCTGAGTGAGTGATATCTTCGAGGATATCATTGCTGATTAATTCTGCTATGTTTCTTGCTGCAGCTTCATTGGCACCAGGAAGGAAGATAAGAAACTCGTCTCCACCGTAACGGCAGGGGATATCAGTTTTACGAATATGCTTTTTAATATGTGCGCCTGTCTTACTTAAAATCATGTCTCCTGCTAAATGGCCGTAGGTGTCATTTACTATTTTAAACTTATCGAGATCAAGCATGATCAGCGCAGAACCGGCAGGTATTTCCCCTTCAGAATCCAGGCGCTTGACCAGTTCACTTAAATATCTGCGGTTGTACAAGCCGGTGAGGGAATCACTGCGAGAAAGCGTCTTATAATAGTTTTCACGCTCTATAACGAGTTCCTTTTCTTGTAATTCCATTCGAAGTGTGTCAAATATGGCAAGCGTAAATAAAAGTGAGTTAATAGCTGTTCCAACGGTAAAAAAGTAATTTGCTGGAATCTGAACCTGAGCATAGGCGGCAGAGCTCCAAATAGTGGTCCCTGCTATCATGGAAAACCAGGCGATTAGATAAAAGCGAATTTCATGATGCCCCAAAATATAAAGTCGGATTGCTGCAAACAGTACAACAAAGGGAACTATGAATCCGGTAATATAGGCAATCTGGTTTGCCCAATATACGGAGAAAAAGATTCCTATTATTGTTTGGGCTATAAAAAGCGCGATACAGGTGTTTAGAATTGATGAAGTAATGGGCATTCGATTTGAAAGATTCATGAATGCTTTTGCGAATATCATAAGAAAAATACCCATTACGCCAAGACTGAGCCAGAGTATTGCTTCTAGAACGGCAAAAGGCATGGGGATTAAATAGAGAAACCCATGAACTCTAATCTGGTAGATGAGCAACGCGGTTAGATAAATTGTGTAAATAATGAAGTTTTTATTTTTTAAGAGAAAAAAGGAGACGCCATTAATGAATATAATTGTAAGTAGAATGCCAAAAAAGAGGCCAAAAAAGAGATATTCATGCACAATTTGTCTCGTCATCTGGGAAGTGCGAATCATTTGAAGTGGTATCCACATAATTGTATTAGTTTTTACCCGAATATGTATCGTTTCTCCTGCAGAAATATCTAAAGGAACTGGGATAAACCAATCCCGTGCTCTCATGGGGATTGAAGAAA
>DUOS01000179.1 GCA_012838745.1 Treponema sp.
AAGGAGATATACATGCTAAAACACATTGTTATGTGGCAATTTAAGGATGAAGTGGATGGGAAGTCAAAAGACGAGATTTGTCAGACAGTTAAGGAAATGCTTGATGCACTTCCCGCTAAGATACCGCTGATTAAAAGTTTGGAAGTAGGAATAAACGCATTTCCTTCTGAAGGAGCGGCCGATATGGTTTTAATAACCGAATTTAATTCCAATAGAGACTTGGAAGCTTATACGGTTCATCCGGACCATGTCTTAGTTGGAGAGGTTATTGCAAAAGTGCGGTTAACCCGTACTGCAGTAGATTATTTAATATAGGGGGAAGCGGTGCAAGATGAGAAACATGTAAATTGGTTTGCCCTAGAAAAAATATGTGAAAAACCTGGATGCCCGGTGTGCAATATAGTTGATGAGCGTTCGGAGCGTTACATTGATAATATGCTTTTCGAGCATGTTTCGGATCGTGGGTTTCGCGCTAAATATCGCCAGGCGGGGGGCTTTTGTAGTCGTCATGCAGCTAATCTCGAATCTTTTCGAGATGGTCTTGCGGTTGCAATTTTAGGCGTAGATATTCTTTCAACCATTCTCCCAGAATTAATCAAAAAACGTGCTCCCCATTTTAAGGGGGGCTGCCCAGCTTGCGCGGAAAGTGCCCGTGTGGAAAGTGAGTTTTTGGGATATCTCGGTGAAAGAAACGAAGAAGAATTTATTTCCTTATTTACTGCCTCGGATGGGCTGTGTGTTCCGCACTACCGGATGCTTGTACGCATGTCTCGTAAACTTCCTCGTTGGCTAACAGATTTTCAACAAAATAAGTTCGAAACTCTTTTGGAACGGTCTAAACGGTTTGTAGAGTATTCCGCTTGGGGAAGACAAGAAGATTTTGCTTCGCTCGACGAAAAAGACCGTCTTGTTTGGAAGGAATTAGCAAAAACTCTTCGAGGTGCGAGTAACTAGTAGTTGTTTATTTACAGAAACGCAAAAACCGGCTACTATCATGGTTTATAAGGAGCTATATTCATGAAAAAGATTTTACTATCTGTTGCTGCCATTTTTTGTGCTGCACTTGTGTTCGCTGGTGGTGCAAAAGACACCGGTGAGGATAATTCACTCGTAAAAGTAAAGGAAGCTGGGGTCTTTGTAATGGGTCTTGATGACTCATTTCCTCCTATGGGTTTCCGTGACGAGAATAACGAGATTGTTGGCTATGATGTAGACCTTGCTCGAGAGGTATCTATTCGCATGGGTGTTGAGCTTAAAACTCAGCCAATCGACTGGAATGCCAAGGAGCAGGAGCTCAATACCAGTAAAATCGACTGCATTTGGAATGGTTTTACCATCACTCCAGAACGTGCAAAGATGCTTACCTTTACTAAGCCCTATCTTAAAAATGCCCAGGTGCTTGTTGTTCGAGAGGACTCTTCCTACAAAACACTCAAGGATCTTTCTGGGAAAAATGTTGGTCTTCAAGCTGGTTCTTCTGCCGCGAATGCACTTGAGGACGCCACAGACTTCCATGCTTCTCTCAAGAATGTAGTTGAGTTTAAGGATAATCTTATGGCTCTCATGGATCTTGAAGTGCGGGGCGTAGATGCTGTCGTTATGGATCTGTTGGTTGCTAACGATAATATCAACCGTTCAGGAAAGCCTTGCCGTATTCTTGCTGAGAGTCTTTCAAGTGAAGATTATGGAATTGGTTTCCGCAAAAATGACGTAGCTCTTATGAGCGAAGTTCAGCGTGTTCTTGAAGAAATGGCCGCTGATGGAACAATTGCTAAACTAGGTAAAAAGTGGTTTGGTGCTGATATTTCTATCGTAGGGAAATAATTTCTAATTAGAACCAGGGGGTTCCTGTGATAAAAATGCTTTCCGCTATGATGCAAGGAACCCTGGTTTCTTTCGAAATATTTGCTCTTACCTTAGTTTTTTCTTTGCCCTTGGCTTTGCCCATCGGCCTTGCTCGTATGTCGCGCAATAAGCTCGTCAGTTCTCTTACTAACGGGTATCTGTTAGTTATGCGGGGAACGCCTCTTATTCTTCAGCTAATTTTTGTCTATTTTGCCCCGTATTATGTATTCGGGGTTTCTTATGATCGGTTTGTCGCAGTGATTGTAGCTTATGTGCTCAATTATGCGGCGTATTTTGCAGAAATATACCGAGGTGGTATTGAGTCTATTCCCACCGGGCAATACGAAGCCGCTAAAGTACTTGGTTTTACCCGCACCCAGACTTTTTTCCGTATTGTGCTACCCCAAGTAATCAAACGTATCGTTCCTGCATCGGCAAATGAGGTGATAACTCTCGTAAAAGATACCGCACTTGCACAAACTATCGGAGTTGCAGAGCTTTTTAGAACAGCTCAAAACGCATCCGCTCGTCAGTTTTCCACTATGCCAATTTTTGTAGCGGGAATATTTTACTTTGTGATGAACTGGGTTGTTTCAGCCTTGTTTATGCGTTTAGAAAAGAAATTAACTTATTACCGTTAAGGTCTAGGAGCGTTATCTCGCATGGAAATAATTCGTGTAGAAAATCTTACAAAATCGTTTGGAACGCTCGAAGTTCTTCGTGGTATTTCTTTTTCAGTACATTGTGGAGATGTTCTTGCAGTTATTGGCCCTTCAGGTTCTGGAAAGTCTACGCTCCTACGTGCCATTACCCATCTTGAAACGGTTTCAGGTGGAAGCGTTTCCATCGATGGTGTCGATATGGTTCGTGATGGTGTATATGCCCCTGCTGCTACGCTTCGTTCAATTGGTCTCAAGATAGGATTAGTATTCCAGAACTTTAATCTATTTCCGCATTTTTCTGTGTTACGTAACATAACAGAAGCGCAAATACGCGTTCTTCGTCGTAGCCGCCAAGAAGCAGAAGCGCGAGCCTATGAGTTAATGGTAAAAATGGGCCTTGCAGATAAGGCTAAAGCATATCCTTTTGAGCTTTCAGGTGGGCAACAGCAGCGGGTTTCCATAGCTCGCGCACTTGCCCTTGATCCTAAAGTGCTCTTTTTTGATGAACCCACGAGTGCTCTTGATCCCGAACTTACGGGAGAAATCCTTAAGGTTATTCGTGATTTAGCTCGCGAAAAAATGACGATGGTGATTGTAACTCATGAGATGTACTTTGCTCGCGATGTAGCCGATCGAGTATTATTCATGGATGAAGGTCTTATTGTGGAAGAAGGTACTGCTGCTAGCATTATTGGCAATCCAAAAAATGAACGTACAAAAGCATTCCTTTCACGGTTTACTGATCATAGCCTAGATTCACTCTAACAAATTCTTCCGCCTCAATTTGGGGTAAAGCTTTACTAAATATCCATCCCTGTATCTTATCGCAATGTTGTTCTGTGAGATATTTGAGCTGACCGGTAGTTTCTACTCCCTCAGCAACAACAAGCAAACCAAGTTTTTTACCAATTTCTACTATATTGCTGGTTAGAGAGGTATCTTTTTCTGTTTCTCCTATGCCATCTATAAATACCTTATCTATTTTGAGTACAGTTATAGGAAGTTGTTCGAGATAACTTAGAGAAGAATAGCCCTTTCCAAAGTCATCTAGGGCGATGCCGATGCCAAGATTTCGTAGGTTTTCTAAAGGCTTTTTAACCTGTTTAAACGATTGAATGAGCATGGTTTCAGTTATTTCAAGCTCTAGAGCCTCGGGATTGAGCTCTGTTTCTTTTAAAATACGCAGAACAATATCGGGGAAGTTGTCTTGCATAAGTTGGAGAATGGAAATATTGACTGATACGGAAAGATCAGAAAATCCAGTTAAATGAAGCTTTCGGATAAATCGGCAAGCTTCTAAAAGAACCCATTCACCAATTAATAAAATATGCCTACTTTCTTCTGCTACCGGAATAAAAATGTTTGGGGGAACCCTGCCAAGTATTGGGTTTTTCCAGCGAAGTAGGGCTTCAAAGCTGGATATTTTACCGGAGGTTACATTGATTTGCGGTTGCATATACAGTTCAAATTCTTTGTTTTTTAGAGCTTGGTGCAGTTGTTCACCTATTCGAAGTCGTTCTGATATTGGCGTCAACATAGTATGGTTGAAAAGGACTGCACGGTTCTTTCCTTGTTTTTTTGACTGATACATGGCGATATCAGCGAATTTAAGGAGTTCTACCGCGTCTTTTCCATGCATGGAAAAAACAGAAATACCAATGCTCACCGAGCTGTGAAGGGAAATTTTTTCAACCAAAAAGGTTGTTTCAAAAAGATTGTTTATAGATGTAGTTCTTTCTTGAATTTCAGCAAGCCTATTAAAATGCATTAGAATTAGAAATTCATCGCCACCTACACGAAAAATTTCTTCGCTTTTTGAAAGATTTTCGGAAAGGCGAAGAGCAATTTTAGAAAGTAGATAATCACCTAATAGGTGCCCCATAGAATCATTAATAAGTTTTATATTATCAACATCTATATAAAGAAGAGCTTTTCCGAGTTCGGGGCGTTCATTGAGAAAGATAGGGACGCGTTCTATGAGTTTCCGTCTGTTAGAAAGTCCTGTGAGGGGATCGTAATACACCATAACTCTTAATTCATTGCGTTTTTCTCTGATAATTTGCTCTTTGTCGCTTAGTTTTTTAAGTGATCGATAGAAAACGGTAAATAAAATCAATGAACTTAAAACAACAAAAACAATTCCCTTGCTTCCAGAGATAATTATACGTGCTTTTTCATTAGTAACAAATAATAATACTGCTAGATCAGATAAGAGCAACCATGATAAACCGAATAGAAAATAAATACCTGCAGTTTTAATGGCTAAGCCCCAGATACGGCTTCTATCGTTGATAAATATGAATTTTGTTCGTTTTTTCTGAGAACTCATAATAGGAATTGTAATACATTGTACAATCAAGTGCTTTAAATTCTGTTATATTGACGGTTTTATTTTTTTCAGGTATAACTAGTAGCTGTATAACGTAATGAAATTATGGGCGATAATACCCAGGAGGATAGACAGTGAGTGTAAAAATTAGATTAAAACGATTTGGTAGCAAGGCTCGTCCGTATTACCGGATCGTAGTACTCGATTCCCGCAAACCCCGTGACGGAAAAACTCTTGATGAGGTTGGCGTGTATCATCCAATTGAAGCTGAAGAAAACCAAATTTCTTTTGACTCTGATAAAGTACGTAAATGGCTCGACCAAGGCGCACAGCCTTCGGCTACCGTTCACGCACTCTTGAACAAAAAACAGTTTACCCTGTAAAAAGCAGGAAGGACATCAATCGTGGAAAAAGATTTGGTTGAATATATCGCTAAATCCCTAGTAGATGATCCCAGTGCGGTTACGGTTAACGAGGTTGAAGGCGATCGAGCTTCGATTCTTGAGCTCCGTGTTGCGCAGGAAGATATCGGGAAGGTAATCGGTAAATATGGGCGTATAGCTAAAGCTATGCGCACTGTATTGAGCGCTTCGTCCGGAAAGTCTGGGAAACGGGTAACTCTGGAAATAGTCGATTAATGAGTCATGAAAAACGGTTACCAGCAGACGAAG
Source organism: Treponema sp. (assembly GCA_012838745.1). GTDB lineage: Bacteria > Spirochaetota > Spirochaetia > Treponematales > Treponemataceae > Teretinema. Next base: position 5,508 of record DUOS01000179.1, read on the forward strand.
AGTTACTGGTAACAGGGACTATCCGCTCTTCCCATGGAGTGAGCGGTTTTGTAAAGATTAACAGCTTTTCTGGAGAGGTGGGGCATCTACTCACACTATCAGAAATGTTGGTTAAGCCAGTTGGTGGCGAAAAGGCTCCGGTGCGCCTCGAAATTGAGGCAATCAAAAGCGAAGCGCGCCCTCTATTGGTTAAGTTTAAGGGGATAGATTCTCCGGAACAGGCAAAGCAATTTGCTGGGGCCGAGATACTAGTTACCCGCGATAATGCTTCGCCCCTTGAAAAGGGGGAGGTCTATGTTAGAGATCTATGTCAGTGTGTTCTGGTATACAACGACGTTTCTGTCGGTTTGATTACCGGTGTAATTGAAGGCGGCGAGAGTGACTTGCTCGAAGTTACTCTTTCCGAGGGTGCCTTACCGGAAACTTCTGGTGGGGAAAAACGGTTTGTGCCATTTCGTAAGGAATTTGTCGGCAAGGTCGACACTACGGCAAAAACGGTTGAACTGATGCACCTCTGGATTCTGGAATAATTTTTCCATGAAGTTCCATGTGCTAACCTTGTTTCCTGAGATTCCGCGTGCTTTTTTCGAAACTTCGATAATGGCAAAGGCGGTTACTCGGGGAATTATAGATTACAATCTGGTAAATATACGCGATTTCGCGTATGACACGCATAAAAATTGCGATGACAAACCGTACGGTGGCGTGCTCGGCAAACGGGTTCCGGGAATGCTTATGCTTCCCGAACCAATCGCGCTTGCACTCGCTTCGGTGGGTGTAACCGCCCGTGCAGAAGGCAGCAAATCGGGTTTGCAGCGGAAAAGGGTAGTGTTTTGTACCCCTTCCGGTAAACCCTTAACCCAAGCGCTTGCTGGGGAACTTGCAGCAGAAGACGAGCTGGTTTTTATTTGCGGAAGATACGAAGGTATTGATCAGCGAGTTATTGACTTATATGTCGATGACGAAATTTCGATCGGTGACTACGTTCTTTCTTCCGGCGAAGTGGCAACCACTGTTGTTATCGATGCGGTATACCGCCTTATAGAGGGGGTTATATCCAGTGAATCGTTGGAAGACGAAAGTTTTTCAGATGGCTTACTTGAATATCCGCAGTACACACGACCAGAGATATACCGGGACCTTACGGTTCCGGAGGTGCTTCTTTCGGGGCATCATGAAAAAATACGGCGCTGGCGTTTACGTAAACGTATCGAGAAAACGCTTGCTTTCCGTCCAGACCTTATCGAAAAAATGCGCGATTCTGCGTCGTTTTCCGAAGAGGTGGAGTTGATAATTAAGGAGCTTGAAAATGGGATTGGATTTAATTCACAAGATTGAAGAAGCCGAAAAAAAAACTGAAATACCAGCATTTAAAGTTGGTGATACAGTTAAAGTGCACTTTAAAATCATTGAAGGAAAAAATGAGCGTATCCAGATTTATGAAGGTCTGGTTTTATGCTTTAAGAGCTTTGGAGTAAGTCGTACATTTACCGTGCGTAAGAACTCCTACGGTGTTGGTGTAGAACGAATTTTCCCCCTACATTCACCGCGTATAGCACAAGTAGAAGTAGTTCGGCCAGGGCGTGTTCGTCGTGCTAA
>DUOS01000180.1 GCA_012838745.1 Treponema sp.
TAATAAGAAATATAATGATCAAGGGTGCTTATGTAAGCTTTACGCTTTAGAGGGCGCCATTCAAGGGGTTCGCTGGCATGATTTGCCTCCTCAAATCAAAGATAAGCTAAAGACCTTATACAAGAAAAAGTTAAATTCATAAGATCATACTGAGCAAAATTAAAAATCAGGGAAATATGGATACGTTCACACCATACCAAGATAGTTTAAGAAAAGAATATTACTATACGAATAGGAGTATAATTAAATGATAAACTTTTTTCTGACAATATTTAGTGATTTAGATAATTTTCTTTTCTTTTTAATCATGTCCTTGATTTTCAATATGCTCCCGTATATGTTAGGCTTTCTGTTCTCTTTTTTTTATAAAAATTTTCGATTCAAAAAAGTATGGCTGGTACTTTGGTTTGTGCCATTATGCATCATTATTGCAGAAATCTGTATAATTATAGCAACGGCGCTTCGAAAGAGTGTTTTCGCTGTTAGTTATGTTTCGTATGGATTGATTATTTCATTATTCTTGACGTTACTATTTTATTTTATTTTCAGTTTGTTGGGGCGTGTATTTAAGGTGAAGAATATTTGCCATTGGCTTATATTATTGCTAATTCTAATCCTATCTTTTTTTAATTCCACATTTATGAATTGGAGTATATTTTTACACTCTTTTGGAAAAATTGAAGATAAACCTTTGCAGAGTACTGAGCTTGAATCCGCTTATAATATGGATTATGAAATAAAGATGTCGCATAGCGACGCTTGGGGGTTTGATGAACGAATGATAATTATTCGAGAAAGAAATGATTCCATTTTTTACCTTACAGTCTATAGCATGTGTAGAGAATTGATTATTCAAGAAGATTCTATTGAAGGTAATGTTATCATTCAAAATAGAAAGACTGAAGGGAATTCCAGTGCATGGACTTTACTTGATTCAGAAAAGTCAACAATCGTGAAAAATCTAAAGAAGGCTATTGAAAATTACGAACAGGAATATACTTCAGAAATGATTTTTGATGGTTATATGGTTTCTATTTCTTTGAAAGATTATAAACAAAAAAAGAAACGTGTATTGAATTTTTACAATACAGATATATCTTATGTCCATAAAGCAATGGCCATTGAAAAAATGATGGATTCTCTTCAACCTCCTCGCGAAGCATTTACCTCGTTCTCTTATGATGAAGTCGCTTCGAAATGTGCTGAAAAACAAAATGATATCATGAGAGCTGTGAAAAAGGTTCAAACAAGCGAAAATACAGACACTTTACAGAATAAGAACGAATAAAAAATCGGGAAAATATGATGGAAATCGAGAAATGCGTGAATATAGGGAAAAAGAACGCTTCGGAACTGATTGAGATCGGAATCAGGACAGATGCGGATCTTAAGAAAATCGGGAGCGTAAAAGCCTTGCTTTTACTTAATAAGAAATATAATGATCAAGGGTGCTTATGTAAACTTTACGCTTTAGAGGGCGCCATTCAAGGGGTTCGCTGGCATGATTTGCCTCCTCAAATCAAAGATAAGCTAAAGACCTTATACAAGAAAGAGTTAAATTCGTAAGATCAGACTGAGCAAAATTTAA
>DUOS01000181.1 GCA_012838745.1 Treponema sp.
GATAGTCGATGTATAGAACCATGTCCATTGCGAAAGGATTTGAACCATAAAAAAGACGATTCCCTAATCAATACTTTTTTGTTATAATAACTTATTCACTATTAGATAGGAAATATACCATGGAATCAAATAACTTCGCGGAAATGTTCGAAAAAAGCCTCACTAAGATGGACCGACTCACACCGGGCCAATCAATTACAACAGAAATCGTAGCAATAACAAAAGATACCATCTTTTTACAATTAAGCGGTAAGAGTGAAGGAGTTCTTGATGCTGCAGAACTCACCGATGATGAAGGTAAGCTTTCCGCTGCTCTCGGAGATACCATTACTGCATATTTTTTGTCTGCGAAAAATGGTGAGCTCAGATTTACTACTCGTATTTCAGGTGAAACAGCAAACAAAGAAATGCTTGAAAACGCTTGGCGAAACGGCATTCCTGTTGAAGGCGTCGTGGAAAAAGAAATTAAGGGTGGCTTTGAAATAAAAATTGGTTCAACCCGCGCTTTTTGCCCCTTCTCTCAGATGGGAGAACGGCGTTCGGAAAATGCAGAACCACCGGTAGGAAAGCATCTCTCATTTAAAATTATAGAGTTTAAAGAAAACGGGCGAAACATCTTAGTTTCAAACAGAGCAATTCTCGATGAATCACGCTTAGAAGCTATAGAAGATTTACAAAAGACTTTAACAGTGGGTATGAAAATTACCGGAACCATAATCGACCTACAAAAATTCGGCGCCTTTGTTGACATTGGCGGTTTCCGTGCCTTACTTCCTATATCAGAAATCTCACTCGATCGTATCGAAGATATTTCCTCTGTGCTTACCGTTGGCCAAACCATCGATGCAGAATTATTGCAAATTGACTGGAAAGCCGAGCGAGTAACACTGAGTATGAAGGCTCTTGAAGACGATCCTTGGAAAACCGCTCGCGAAAAATATCCCGTCGATTCAAAACACACAGGCACAGTAGTTCGTGTAACCGATTTTGGCGCCTTTGTTTCTCTTGAACCTGGGCTTGATGGTCTTTTACACATCTCAGAACTCAGAGGTGATGATAGATCATACAACATTAAAAAATCTGTTACCCTAGGCGAAAATTTCACCGTAATTGTTAAGGATATAGACATAGCTAACAAACGCCTTTCGTTAAAAAAAGTATCTTCTTTTGAGCAAGATAAGACGGCTCAACAATATCTTGATAATCCAAGCGAAAACGAAACATATAATCCCTTTGCCGCACTCTTAAAAAAGAAAAAATAGGTTTAGTCAGAATTCACCAGGGATTAAACATTGACAGTCTGAAAATCGCGTCCTATCATCGTAGATTGACGATGCGCTTTTCACATCGTCTTATCTTGTACTAAAGGATTATCCCGGTGAATACCCCTCTACCCCCTAAAAGCGACTTGTATCGCTATCGTTTCCATTGGATTTCTTTATTGTTACTCGGCATTTTTATGGTTTTTTTCCGTATAGGAGCAGAGTCTCTTTGGTACGATGAAAGTTATTCGGCTGCCACATCAAACTTTTCTATGCCTGAAATCGTTTCAATGATGACAGAAGATAGCCACCCGCCCTTATACTATCTCTTGTTACGAGCCTTTGTTCTGGTTATTGGCAATTCTGAAACCGCATTGCGATCTCTTTCGGCAGTGTCAATTCTCTGTCTTGCCGGTATTGGGTTCTTTCCCCTCAGACGCCTTTGGGGTAGTCCTGCATCGTTAGCCTTTTCATTTATGGTTCTAATTACACCTATGTCTATTGTTTGTGCGCACGAAGCGCGTATGTATTCTCTTCTAGCATTCTTGGTTACGGCTATGGTTGTTGCCGGTCACTATGCACTGAGCAAAAACTCGAGAAAACACTGGGTAATTTTTTCTCTTTTTACTCTTGCCGCAGCCTGGACTCATTATTTCGGGCTCATTGCCGCAGCAATTTTCTGGTGTCTTGTATTAATTAAACGCATTTTTGATGCAAAACCCGGGAACCGAATTGCCGCGCTCAAACCAGCGCTCATTACCGCAATTATTACTGTTGCAGGATATACCCCCTGGCTTGTTTTTTTATATCGCCAAACAGTTCGAGTTTCAGAAAACTTCTGGATACCACCGGTAACCTTTACCTCGGCAATCAATATACTCACCTACCCCTTCTTACAAAAGTTTCCCTACGGAATTAATAGTCGAGCAGTTCTACTCTACGTTGCAGTAGTATTGGCCGCAGGAATTGGTATTTTTCGCGCATACCGGAGTAAAAAAGAGTATCGGTTTCTTCCTCTTTCTGCCCTGATAGTCTATATACTCACTTTCGCAACCGGCATTATCCTATCTATTGTTATTCGCCCTATTTTTGCAGAACGCTATCTAGTTTCTTGCATGGGCCTTTTTCTTTTGGCAGGCGCGGCCCTTATGAGCACGTTTAAGTCACGGCGATTTATCATCTTATTAGTCGTTCTCTACGCCATAGGCGTAACACCGATGCTTCAAAAGGTTTATAAGGAAGAAATAAACGGTCCTATGAAAGAGGTCCATAACGCTCTTGCCGACCGAATTGGACCCAATGATATTTTTGTACATGGAAGTGAACATACACTGGGAACCTTTTCCTATTACTTCCCCGGTCATATTCAGTATCTCTACCAGCCAAAGGATTTTTTAGCTTTTGGAAATCATGCCGTTTTTGGGCCAGACTTCGAGGTGGGCTCAGACGTAACAAAGTATGCAGAAGTTCCCGTTACAATTTGGGCAATTGGTCGACCGGGCGAATACTACAATACCCCATGGGCAACCTTAACGACTGCCCCTAACCGGCGCATGGCAGGTGAGATTCAAATGTTTCACAAAGATCCAGGCTGGTTTAGAGTTCAAGTTAGGGAGGTTCTCTACGACCCCACATTTGATTAAATTACGTGCGCAACCAGTGCATTTCCACGGTACAGTAGTCGGTATCGGGGCCACAAACCCTATGCCGGCTCGTATCTCCGGAAACAGTCGTGATTACCTGAGCATTTGCTCCGGGAGTAAGTTCTTTTCGATATTGAACACGAAGCGAAGCCAGCTGTGCGCCGGCTAAAAAATCAGCTGGTAAGGAATCAATAGCCCAGCCAATATATTTCACATTGTTTACATGTGCATTTGTATCAATATCGCTGTGTGCAGCGCGTACTTCGACCCGTGTTACCGATTTAGTTTCTTCTATCTCAAACGCAGGCACATCGTCTATGGTTATAAAACTACTAGAATCTTCCATTGGCTTAAATTTTCCGATTTGCTCTTCTGGTATCCGCATTGGGCGGCGTCGAACAGTGTCCATCAAAAGCCAGTTTGAACGGGCAACAGCCAAGACGCTACCGTCTTGAGCAAGCATGCGAAATTCACGATCGGCCATAAAGGTTTTCATTGCATGTATCCAAGTGGATATCTGAACTGTATCTCCAAAGGACGGCAGGGCATACACGGTTATATCCCACTTTATCAACATCCAGCCACAATGATTGCTTTCATAATGCTCCAAATCAAGCCCACGGCTGGAACTATGTAGTATCGCAATGTCTTCGAAATAATGAACTAGAGCAGGTATAGTTAAGCGATAATCCGGTCCCGCTTCATAATAATGAACCAGATAATCTCGAATAAAATGCATGGTATCTCCTCTATGTAGAATTAGTCTTGTATAATGATATACTACGTTTCATGTTATCCTTCAAGAATATCGAACAAAACCGACAGATTCATCTACTTTACTCCGTTTTAATTTCGTTGTTCGTCATAGTATCAAACATTTCGTGTACCTCGGTTGCAAAACAAGGCGTCTCAAATATACGATCTGTTACAATTGAAATTCCGGATTTACCAGAGTCTTTGAATGGGTACCGTATCGCCTTTGTTGCCGATATTCATTTTGAAAACAGATTTTCATCACAGCGATTTGAAACGCTTATTCGCGCCATTAACGCTCAAGGTGCAGATTGTATTATCTTGGGCGGTGATCACACACTAGGAACCGCGCAAATTGCCCCCTTTGCTCGGCATGTTGCAGCACTTACAGCACCAGACGGTGTATACGCTGTGATCGGTAATCATGATTTTTATAACGGGCGAGCAGAATCTATACGCACGCTGCGAACAGTAGGCATCGTTGTCCTCGATGAAACGTTGGTGATTACACCCCGTGGTCTAGTCATAGCTGGAATAAACGACTTACGCGACATATACCCCGTAATGAGCCGATTTAACGATATTCTTGATCCTGAAGCTATTACTGTGTTGGCAAGCCATAATCCAGATTTTGCCGAAGAAGGTGATCTTTCGCGCTTTGATCTGGTTCTTTCCGGCCATACCCATGGTGGACAAATAACTTTTTTTGGGTACGCTCCGATTATTCCTTCTCTTTATGGGCAAAAATACCGTACAGGCACTGTATTCGTACAGGAAACTCCCGTTGTTATTTCTAACGGAGCGGGTTACGGGGGTAACAAACCCTTACGGTTTAGACTTTTTGCCCCGTCTGATTTTCTTCTTGTAACACTACGGCCACAGAGCCCCGCGTTAGATCGCGAACAAGAGAACACAGCGAAGGAGCCGCTTCCTCGGGAAGTTGGCCGGTAAGGGACACGTTGGTATCAAAAACTTCCGTGAAAATTTCTCCATCAAGGGAGACAATGCCACGTTTAACCGCTTCATACACGTCATACGGAAGCGTTACGGAAAAACCACGAACCTTCACCAACGGAATGATAGACGCACCATCAAGCACGGCCTGAGCAGCTTGAGTATAGGCTTTTACGAGCCCCCCGGTACCCAGTTTAATTCCGCCAAACCAGCGAGTTACTGTTATAATTATATTAGTTATATCTGATCCCTTAAGCACTTCCAAAACGGGCCGGCCCGCAGTTCCAGCGGGTTCTCCGTCGTCGGAACAGCCCAATATACCACCCGTTTCTCCAACAATAAAAGCGTGCACTACATGAGTTGCATCATTATATTTGTCCTTACGTTCTTTAAGAATATGGCGGGCATCTTCTTGAGTGGCAACAGGCAACGCTTCGGCCAAAAACCGTGAATTACGTATCACAAGTTCAGCCGAAGACGGTGCGGTTAAAATCATCATTATCTAATCTACTTGCTCGTCATACTAACAATGTCTGACCAGTCTTCGGGGACTCCTTCCTTGAGAAGAATTTTTACCCGATCAAGAAATATTTTTGAGGGTTCATCATCAGGAACAAGCTCAATACATTTAGTAAACATGAGCAAGGCTTTGGAGAAGTCCTTTGCCCGGTATGCGTCTATAGCAAAATTAAACCGATCCGCAAGGGCAACCATTTCTGCCGAGGCTTCGGAGCGCACAGCCATTACGTTGTGTAACTGCACGGGCTTATCAATCCCCACAACACGAACCCGATCAAGCTTACGACCAAGAAACATACCCTTAGTTGCTTGCCAAGTTGAATCTGAAGCGAGTATCCAGGTTCCATATTTTTTATTAACACCCTCAAGTCGAGCTGCTAAGTTTACATCATTTCCCATAATTGTGTAGTTCATTTTATTATCTGTACCCATGTTTCCAACAACCATTGCACCAGTATTGATTCCTATACGAGTGTAAATAGGCATGGGAGTTTCACCCGCAGCAAGCATTTCCTTGTTAAGAATTAATTCGGCCTCTTTCATGCGAACCGCAGAAAGGCAGGCACGAGCAGCATGATCCGGTAAATCAATCGGGGCCCCGAAAAACGAAACAATGGCGTCTCCGATATATTTATCGATTGTTCCTTTTTGTTCAAGAATAAGATCACTCATAACGGTCAAATACTTATTAAGTATTTCTACAAGATGTTCTGGAGTTACTTGTTCCGAAAGGGTAGAAAAACTTTTAATATCAGTAAATATTGCGGTTATCTGTTTTTGTTCACCACCGAGTTTTAATAAAGAGGGATCTTCTACAATTTGATTAACAACGTCTGATGAAAGATACATAGTAAAGGCTTTCCGCAAAAAACTCTTTTCCTGTTCGGAAAAAACGAAACGGAGTATAGATACGAGCAAGAAGGTAAGGAATACAGAAAACAGAGGAACAAAGATCGGTAAATAAATATTAAATCCAGCAAAAAGCGCCAATCCAAGGGCAAAAACAAAAACGGTAGACGAAACACCGATGGCTAGGCGTCCTTTAAGAGATTTAATTTTTTGGTACATAAGCGCAGTTAAAAAACAAAAAACAAATGCGACCAGCCAAGAAAACCAGTTCGGCAGTGGCGTAATAAATTGGCGGCTCATAATGGTATTATAAATATTGGCGTGGGTACCCACATTAGGATAGAGTTTTTCAAATGGGGTTACGCCAAGGTCTGAAGTTCCAACTCCATTGTAGCCAATCACGCAAAATTTCTGCGCACACACCTTTTCAAGTTCGGCTTCTTGCTTTTGATAAGCCACAAGGTCGTTGCGGTAAATGTCAAAATTAGAAGAGATATTTGTTTTCATTTCCAAATAACTCGTCTCTCCCGTGGCCGCAGCTATACGCTCAAGCGTTTCATAAATCTCGGTATCGAATCCTCCATCGAGGAATTGTGAATAATCCAAGAAAAACGATTTTCTCGCTGCAAAATAGTCATCGTAATCACTACGGGACTCTGAAAGCAGGTCTACCTTCCAGGTCTCTATGTCGCGATAAGCAGAACTAAGCCAGACAACCGCGTCATGATACGAAAGATAGCCTTGAGACGTCCGTATCCCCATAGACTCAAGGACAGCAAGATTATCAACGAGTTTTTCTTCGTAGGTATCACAAAGCTTTAAAGCATAAATAGAAATGGAAGTAAAACTTCCTTCTTCGGGCTTATCTTTTACTGAAAACTCTTTATTTAGCCAATTAATAAGCATTCGACCATCTTCATCGAGAGGAATTGTTAAATCCTGACGCAGGCCTGAATCAAGAGAATCTGGATCCCGTGCATTAACTAAGATGAGCCGGTAGTCTTTACGAACAATCCGCTGTGGATCAAGTATTCGCAGTATTGGAGAAAAAACGAGCTGGGCTACATAGGCCCCTTCATGTTCAACAAGCAAGGGTATTCTTCGACGTACACCGTCTTCATCAATAGTAACATTGGGAAATCCTGCTCCCGCGACTCTACTCAACAGCGAAAGGATCGCGGGTGCAATGCCCTCATCATACTGGCTATCGTGGCGAGTTAGTGCATTTTCTTCTTCAATTAGCTTGTTCGGATCGTCTACTATAGTATATAAAAAATGCTCTCGTGCATATTTTTCGGCTTTGCCCGCTTCATCGCTTTCGTTGATTTTTTCTGAATTAATAGTAAGATACGAGTTGCCGAAAAATTTAAGTGCATCGGCAAAATAGGCATCATTGTCGCGAAATATATTCCCGGTAATTGAACTTGAAAGATTGACAAGCCGAGATTCAATGTACGAGTTCATGTCGGTACTTACTTCAGGAATATACTCTAGTGGAACATTGCCCGTAGCAACCGCTTCAGAAAATTCAGCAAGGTATGACAATACATCGTGTTGTACTTCAGCATAGGCTTTTGGAAATTCACTGCGGACATAGGCCCTGTTTACCCCAGGTTGGCCAGGCGACAGGTATTCAATATCAAATACAACATGTTTTCCGCCAACTTCCCGAAGGCGCACTAAGGCTTCAGCAATAACATCTCGACTCCACGGCCAAGCACCAATTTCTTCAATCGCGACGTCGTCAATATTAACCAAAAGGATATCTTCACGCTCACGGGGAGCTGGCTTGAGGTGAAGCATGGTATCATACATATTATTTTGGGTTTTTATACCAGATTGTGAAAGTGATAAAAGAATAAACAATATCAGAACAATTGCAGCTGATAAGTATTCTAGTTTTTTCTTAAATAGACTTTTAATAGCTTTAAAACAATCCAAATCTATCTCCTTTATCCTAATAATGGTGTCGTATTATACCATATAGTGCAAAGTTCAAGTAATAATCGAAAAAGATTTTTTTTTTTGCTATTTTGGGATATACTATAGTATAGCGAGGTGGCTAATGAACCTTACAAAAAGTATAGTTCTTTTTATTTTTTCGGTTTTCCTTCTCACATCTGTTCACTCGGAGATACTTACCTGGAGAGCGAATGTAGGGCAGCAGTATGAAACAAAAACTACACTCAAAGAATCTGTAATTGGTCTTGATTCTATTTCGGAAAAACCTGTACAGGTAACTGTGAATGTCCACTATCAGGAAGAAGCAGCAAAAAACCAGAGCACAATTGAAAACTTGC
>DUOS01000182.1 GCA_012838745.1 Treponema sp.
GCGAAATAGGGATTCGCTGTCAAGAGAAATGGGTTAATCGGAAAAACTACAATAATGAGAGCAGTTATTACACAGAATAAGTGCGGCTGGTAGTTGAGCCCCCATGGCCGGTCCAGTCAGTATGGAAAAACTCCCCTCGAGGTGAGTCGATGCGTTCATAGGTATGAGCGCCAAAGTAGTCTCGCTGGGCTTGCAGGAGATTTGCAGGGAGGCGGTCGCTTCGGTAGCCATCGAACCAAGATAGAGCGGCGCTGAGAGCCGGCACAGGGAGTGCATTTTCTATGGCGAGTGAAACAATCGTTCTCCATGCTGAATCTGCGGCTTTGAGTTCCTTACTAAAAACCTTTGAGACAACTAGGTTGGCGAGGGTTGGTTCTGCGGAAAAGGCTGCTGCGATGCTGTCTAAAAAGACTGATCGGATTATGCATCCGCCGCGCCATATTTTTGCGATTTCGGCATAGTCGAGATTCCACTCATTCGATTCTGAAGCGCTGCGCAAAAGTTCAAAGCCTTGTGCGTAGGAAACAATTTTTGCAGCATAGAGTGCGTCGTGCAGGGCTGCGAGTGTTTCTTTTTTATCGCCGGTATAATTTCTCAGGGGAGGTCCAAATACGCCATGCGCGGCTACGCGGTCTTCTTTCATAGACGAAAGGGCGCGAGCAAACACTGATTCCACGATCAGGGTAAGTGGGACGCCTTCGTTTAACGCTGCAATGCCAGTCCACTTTCCGGTTCCCTTTTGACCGGCTGCGTCGAGTATTTTTCCGATGAGTGGAGTGCCGTCGGTATCTTGGAATGCAAGAATCTGGGCGGTAATATCAATTAAATATGAGTCGAGTTTTCCCTTGTTCCATTCAGCAAAGATGGTGTGCATTTCTTGCGGAGAAAACCTCATGAGTTCCTGTAATATCCAGTAAATTTCAGAAACAAGCTGCATATCTCCGTATTCAATGCCGTTATGCACCATCTTTACAAAGTGGCCGGCACCACCAGGACCCATCCATGAACAGCATGGTTTTCCGTCCGGAGCTTTAGCTGCAATTTTTAGGAAGATGTCTTTGATTAGAGGCCATGCTTCCTTCGCGCCTCCCGGCATAATAGAGGGGCCGTTCAGAGCTCCTTCTTCGCCTCCGGAAACACCGGATCCTACGAAGTGAATACCGAGGGTTCCAAGTTCTTCTACTCGGCGGGCAGTGTCCTTATAATTTGAGTTGCCACCATCAATGAGTATGTCTCCGGCCTCAAGGTGAGGGAGGAGGCTTTCAATGAGAGAATCCACGGCCGGACCCGCTTTGATCATCATCATGATTTTTCTAGGGCTCTCTAAAGATTCTGCGAGTTGGGCGAGCGTTTCTGCCCGGACGAGATTTTTATCTTTCCCTCGTCCGCTTAAAAAAGAATCCAAGACAGATGTTGTTCTATTATGTACGGAAACTGTATAGCCATTTCGTTCCATATTGAGAACAAGGTTTTCGCCCATTACGGCGAGTCCAATAAATCCAATGTCTGCTTTCATTTTTAGCCTCAGTTATTGATGAGGATGTCGTCCGTTTCTGGTGGCAAGTTTGCCGGCTGAATAATAACGGGATCAACGGACGCGCGATAGGCAATCATTCCCGTTATTGCGGCAGCCGCCGTTATAATGAGTAATCCGGCAATTATAGCTATAACCCGTTTATACGATACCGCAAATTTGTGGCTTTTCGTTCCACGGAGTTCTATAGCTGTAGGCTGTAATTCAGTCATGTATTAGCTTCCTGTTATCGTAGTAAGGGCGATTTCCATCATTGCCTTAAACGAGGTTTGGCGTTCTTCTGCCGAGGTTGTTGTTCCCTCAACGATATGATCCGATACCGTTAAAATTGCCAAAGCTTCTCGTTTAAACTGTGCAGCGAGCGTATATAGTTCTGCCGCTTCCATTTCGATACCGAGTATGCCGTATTGCGCCCATAGTTTCCATGCCTCAGCGTCGTCATAAAACATATCCGATGAAACGACTGAGCCAACTTGGGGGGTAATGCCCATAGAAACCGCCTGATCATAGGCTTTTTTAAGGAGATTAAAACTAGCAGTCGGTGCAAAATGCCTTCCGGCGAACCGGTGCGTATTAAGGGCAGAATCGGTACATGCACTCATTGCCAATATAACATCTCGGAGTTTTGTTTCTTTTTGAACGGCTCCAGTAGTCCCTACTCGAATCGCTTTTTGAACACCGTAAAATCTGAATAATTCGTTTGCGTATATAGAAAGAGAGGGTAGGCCCATGCCAGTTCCCTGTACTGATACCTTTTTTCCCTTGTAGGTTCCGGTAAAACCATACATTCCACGTATTTCGTTATAACAAACGGGGTTTTCAAGAAATGTTTCCGCAATAAATTTTGCCCTCAACGGATCGCCGGGTAATAAAACAGCTTCGGCTATTTCGCCGGGCTTTGCTCCTATATGGGTACTCATTAGAAACTCCTTTATGCAAACCTTTATATCTTAAATACTAACAGGGAATTGCAGTTTTTGCAATTAACCCTGTATACTGGGAGTATGAGTAGTATCGAGTATGTTTCAGTTGATTCCTTTGGGTATGATTTTATCTCTTCTAAGTATCTTCCCGAGGGAAAAGATGAGTATTATCTTCGAAACCAGCAGAGTAATGCCGAGTCGGTTAATTGGCGGTCTTTGGATTCTTCTGAACTAGATATTCTCATTAAAAATGGGAATACCTCTACTAACTGGGAAAACGTGTTAGTGGAAGATCCTTTTGACTTTACCCTCCTTAAAAACAACCTATTTGCCGGACTCGTTCGTATTCGTTCTATGGAACCTAATTATCTTAAATTTCATGATTTTACCGTTCCCGTTGGTATTACCAATAGCCGAATTATTTCTTGTGATATAGGCAGAGGCTGTGCTGTACAAGATTGCGCCTATCTTTCCCACTATATAATTGGTGATTCAGTAATTTTAAGTAGGATTGACGAGATGTCTTGTACGGATCATGCAAAGTTTGGCGAAGGTATCGTAAAAGAAGGGGAATCTGAAGATGTAAGAATATGGATAGACCCTATGAACGAAGCTGGTGGCCGCTCTGTACTTCCCTTCCGTGAGATGATTTGTGCAGATGCCTATATTTGGGCTATTTATCGAGATGACGAAGTGCTTATGAAGCGTTTAAAACAGATAACCCAGGACGGCGTAGATTCCCGTCGCGGCTACTACGGTGTTGTTGGAGAAGGCTGTGTTATTAAGAGTTGTGAGGTTATAAAGGATACGGAAATTGGGCCCTATGCCTATGTAAAAGGCGCAAATAAACTTAAAAACCTCATGATACGGTCGAATGAAAAAGAAAAAACACAGATAGGCGAAGGCGTTGAGCTGGTAAACGGAATTATTGGTTTTGGTTGCCGTGTGTTTTACGGAGTTAAGGCAGTTCGTTTTGTTTTAGGAAATAATTCTAACCTCAAATATGGTGCGCGACTCATACACTCAATTTTGGGAGATAATTCAACAATTTCTTGCTGTGAGGTTCTTAATAACCTAGTCTTTCCTGGTCACGAGCAGCATCATAATAACTCTTTCTTGATAGCAACATTGGTAATGGGGCAGTCGAATATGGCCGCTGGTGCTACCGTGGGGTCGAATCATAATAGTCGTGGAAATGACGGAGAAATTATTGCCGGAAGAGGGTTCTGGCCGGGTCTTTCAAGCACTCTAAAACATAACTGTCGCTTCGCGAGTTATGTTTTGTTAACCAAGGGGAGTTATCCCGGAGAATTAAATATAATGTTCCCATTTTCCATGGTGATAGAAGATCGAAAACACGAAGAACTCCATGTTTTACCTGCTTATTACTGGCTCTATAATATGTACGCTCTTGAGCGCAATAGTTGGAAGTACCGTGTTCGCGATACACGAAAAACTGTAGTGCAGAAGATGGAAACTGATTATCTTGCTCCTGATACGGTAAAAGAGATGGTAAATGCCCTTATCTTGCTAGAACGTTGGACGGGTAAAGCGTGGTACCATTATAAAGAAAGTAATTCGGTTCTTCCTCCTGATGAAGAACTCGAAGCCAAGGGGCGTTCTATTATTACTAAATCGCCTGAAAGTGTTGCCAGTTTATTTGTAAGCGGTGAACACATGGAACGAACAAAGCGACCAGTAAGAATTCTCAAAGTTGTTGAATCTTGGAAGGCATATCGAAATATGCTTCTATATTACGGGGTTAAAACCGTTGCAGGATATCTTTCCACATACTCCATAGATTATTCATATTTTTCTGCCCAGGTTCCCACCCACGTCAGTCTTGATTGGGTGAATCTTGGCGGACAGTTAGTTCCTAAAGAACGTTTTTCTGGCTTGCGAGCGGGGATTCGCACAGAACTTTTTAATTCTTGGGCGGAAATCCATAATCATTATGAAACCATGTGGAATGCATATCCGCGCGATAAGGCCGAACATGCGTTTGGCGTTCTTAGACTCCTTAAACAAGAAGCGACATTTACGGCAGAACAATGGAATGCATTGTTAGATGAAGCTCTGGAAATACGTGAATACGTACAGGAGCAGGTGGTTGTTACTAAATATAAAGATTATAAAAATCCCTACCGCGAATTGACCTATCGTAATACAGCCGAACGTGATGCCGTACTTGGGCGAGTCGATGAGAACTCTTTTATAACAATAGCGGAAAAAGAAACGATCGAATTTGTAAAAATGATCGAAAGGGTACGGGTATAAGACTATGGCAATACTGTTAAAAAATGATGATGTGGTTGTTCGCCTTGAGCGGGCCGGAGAACGGTATACTGCGAGCCGGTTTGATTGGAACGGATTGGTTTCTTCTGCTCGCTACCAAGGAACTGAAATGCTTGGGCAAGAAAAGCCGCTTTTTCAGCGGAATCCTGCAAAATTTGGTCGGGGTTTGCATAATGAGTTTGGTATTAAAGAGTGTGTAGGGTACGACGACTGTAAAATTGGTGAATGGTTTCCCAAAATTGGTACTGGGTGGTTAAAAAAGGATGATAAGCCTTATTTCTTTTATAATAACTATGACCGCGAGCCCTTAACCTTTGAAGATTCATCCGATGGTGATAATGCATTTGTTTTTGTGTGTGATTCTGGCGAACGTAACGGCTATTCGTACCGCTATACTAAACGTATAACGCTTATGGATTCCGGTTTTTCTATTACCTATACACTCGAAAATCGTGGAATAAAAACAATTGAAACTGACGAATATGTTCACAACTTTTTGTGTATTGATGGTAAGCGGATGGGGCCGGGGTATGAACTCGAATTTCCTTGGAAAATTGAAGATGCTGACCTAATTGAGGAAAATGATCCTGATGGCGTTCTCGTTCGCTCGGGTAAGCGCATGTTTTTTTCTGGTGCAACGAAGGGCCAGTTTTATCTTGGTGGGCTCTCCGAAGGGAAAACAGAGAAGGACGGTCTTGGTGCGTCTTGGCGTCTCTCTCGTGCTGGGCTCTATATTGCAGAAACAGGAAACTTTGTGCCATCAGGTGTACACGTATGGGGATGGAAGCACGTAATTAGCCCTGAAATATTCTTTTCGTTTTCCGTTGGATCAGGGGAGACCATCTCATGGGAACGAGAGTATACGATGGGGAGAGGGTAACCTCTGAAAGGTTTACCCTTTCAACGGTTACTTGAGGTTACGCGGTACCCTTTTCCCAATTCCACAGGTAATTTCGTAGGGTATCGTTTCCAATAAGTCTGCGAGTTTTGCGGCTGAAACTGGGTTTGGTGCTGGTCCAAAAACAGATACTTCTGTTCCTGCTGGAATAGAGGATTTTGCTCCGAGATTTATCATGCACAAGTCCATACAGATTCTACCCACTACTGGATAAGATGTACCCTTAATCCAAACCGTTAATCCTGGGGAGAGCCGCCGTGGAAGGCCGTCGGCATAGCCTGCGGGAATTACGCCTATAACTGTTTCTGTTTTGGCGGTCCACGATCGGCCATAAGACACGGGGACGCCCGGTAAAACGGTATGAGTTTCGATAATTCTAGTTTTTAACTCCATAACCGGCAGCACAGGAATCATTCCTGAAAGCCGAGGATCAGGTGCATATCCATAGACAAGAATCCCCGGGCGGATCATGCTGTACTCTGCGCGTGGATGTAGAATTACGGCTCCCGAATTTGCTGCGTGAACTATTCCCGGATCTATACCGGCGCTGCGGATATCAGAAAGTGCTTCGTCAAACCGATCAAGTTGCTTATTCGTAAAGTCTTTGTCCTTTTGATCTGGGGAATCTGATACAGCTAAATGTGTTGCTGTTCCTGCAAGGCGGAGGGTTCCGCTTTTGCAAACAGCCTGCGCGATGTGTACGGCTTGTTCTGGTGTACATCCAATTCGGCTCATGCCGGTATCAATCTTTATGTGAACAGCGCCTGGTAAATTAGTTCTTTTCGCTGCAGCCGCAAGTACGGCGATTATTTCTGTGCAGGTAACGAAGGGCTCCAAATGGAGCATTAGTATCAGGTCTGCGTCTTCTGGGTTGGGTGGGCTTAATAAAAGGATTGGCATATTGATGCCGGCATTACGGAGTTCGGCGCCTTCTTGTACTGTCGCGACTGCAAGATACGAAACACCTGCTTCTGCTGCAATTTGTGCGATATGTTCGGCACCATGACCATAGGCATCTGCCTTAACTGGTACGCAAATAAGGGTATCTTTTGCGGTTTTTTGTCGAATTAGATTCACATTTTGTAAAAAGTTTTTTCGGTGTATAAGGACCTGTGTAGCGCGCATAGGGTATTGTATCCCTCTGTGTATATTCTGACAACTGTTATGATTTTTCTGCAACTATTGGAACTATTGGAGCTAGTATGGTATCCTAAAAAAATAATTCTAAATTTGAGGGTTTTTATGTTACGTACCAATGTATCTTTATTTATTATACTTGCGATGTTGTCTTCCTGTACTAGTTCTCCTGAACCTCAACAGACGATAACCCCAATGTTTATAAACTACTCCGGTTCTGCCGATGATTCTGCAACGGCAGACCATGCCGCATTACCTTCGGCGGGTAAAAATATACGGGGAGCCGAAGCACGCGTTTTTGCTGCCCAATATGAAGCTGATATGGATGAGTTTCTCGCTTCTGGCGATTACATTGCAGCAGTTGACGCTTGCAACAAGGCGACAAAAGCTCTTTCTTCTGGGCGCGCTCCCGAATCTGCCTACGGGGAAATACGAGAAAAAATGGATGTTGCTTTAGGTGCTGTGCGTTTTACAGCGTCATCCATTCCTGTAGACACCGTAGTTGGCCGAGCCTTTTCTCGAAGCTTTGCTATAAAAGCTGTTGCAGTACAAAACAGTAAGGAAGTACCCCTAGTCGGCTTACCCTGTACTGTACATTTTCCTATCTATGCAGAAGACGGGACGGTAACTCGTAGTACTGTCGAAATACTAACTAATGCTACTGGAATAGCTTCTTTTACTGCACCTGTACCACCGAGATCGGGAGTTCATTCTTTGGAAATTGTAGCGAACCTTTTGTTTACCGATGAAGCACTTTCCAAATCGGTAACCCGTCGTATACAAGATGGATCGCTGTCCGTTTCTTTTGTACACGGTGTTGAAACCGCGGCAAAAAGCATCCCAACTACAATATCTATTTTAGACTTTGATAAAAATGACAAACCTGTGCTGTACAATAACTTTTCTGCGACCCAACTGCTTCGCCCTCTCGTCCAAAAGGGTTTTTCTCGTATCGGTATGGCCGATTTTCCCAAGCAACTTGCAGCTGGAGATGAAGAAAAACTTTTAGCTGCTGCGCGTGCACAGTTTGGTTCGGCTGTTCAGCGGTTTATATATGGCACAACCCGAGTTGTTTCCCTGGTTCAGGGAGAAGACGGCACTTGGTCGTGTACGTTGGAAGCTGATGTGTCCGTTTGGAACTTTGTACTCAACGAAAAACAATTTCAAAAAACCCTCCGCCATACGGTACTAGGTAAAAGTGAAGCTGCTGCCTTAGACACTGCGCGAAAAGAACTTGCAGGCTCTGTGCTGGTGGACGATCTCCGTTATAATTTGTAAACTGTAGTCAGTCGGGGGAGAATTTAAACAAGTTGTTGAAGTTCTCCAAGAGAAAATTGTAAAAGCAATCGACTTTTCCAATTTTCTCATTAGACTGATCTTTTTTTCTGGAGTTATTCATGAAAGAATTAGTACTTTTAGGGGATGAAGCGGTTGCTCTCGGGGCGCTTCATGCTGGTGTAACCGGCTGTTTTGGATATCCTGGAACACCTTCTACCGAAATACTCGAATACATTATTAATAGCAGTGATCGTTCAGAAACAACGGTTGCTCAGTGGTGCACTAATGAAAAAACTGCCTACGAAACGGCTCTTGGTTTTTCCTTTTCTGGAAAACGCGCTCTGGTAACCATGAAACATGTGGGTCTCAATGTAGCCGCGGATCCTTTTATGAACTCTTCTCTTTGTCAAATCAAGGGAGGCCTCGTGTGCATCGTAGCGGATGATCCGTCTATGCATTCGAGTCAGGGCGAGCAGGATTCCCGCTTTTATGCTGACTTTGCCATGGTTCCCCTTTTTGAACCGGTTACCCAACAGGAAGCCTACGAGATGATTGGAGAAGCCTTTGATCTTTCTGAGAAATGGCATGTTCCTGTCATGATGCGCCTTGTTACCCGCCTTTCTCATTCGCGTGCACAAATACGTACGGCAGATTCTCCTCGAGCACAAAATGCCCTGGAAAAAGGCCTTCCCGCAGATTGGATGCTGCTTCCAGCGCTTGCACGAAAAAATTATGCAAAGATGATAGATAAACAGGATGATCTTCTTTCCTGGTCTAATAAATGGGACAGAAATACCCTAGAAATCAATCCTTCGCGCACTGATCTTGCAATCATTACCAGTAGCCTTGGGCGTAATTATTTTGAAGAAAATCTTGCTGACTATGCGGCATCTTGTGGAAAAGCGGGGCTTCCCTCTCTTCTTCATATTGCAGGAATGCCTCTGCCCTTAGAAAAAATTAGGGCCCTTGCTGATAGTGCACAAACTATTTTAGTTATTGAAGAAGGCATGCCCTTTATAGAAAAACAGCTTCGTGGCCTTGTTCCAGGTAAAAACCGTATTATTGGTAAGTTTACCGGAGAGCTTCCTCGTGCTGGAGAATTGAATCCGGATTTAGTTCGAGCAGCCCTTGGTCTTTCAGCAAAGAAAACCATACTCGACACAGTTACCCCACCAGTATTGCCCGCGAGGCCGCCACAGTTATGCAAGGGATGCCCGCATCACGACTCATATTCTTCTCTCAATACTGCTGTAGAAATACTTAATGAGCGCGAGGGCGCGGTTTCTACTGTTGTTGCAGCCGATATCGGTTGTTACGCCCTTGGCGCAGTTGCCCCTCTCAAGGCTGTTGAGACAATTGTTTGTATGGGTGCTTCCATTGGTATGGCACGAGGTGCCTCGGAAGCTGGTTATAAATACACCTTTGGTGTAATTGGCGATTCTACCTTTTTACACTCTGGATTAACTGGTTTGGTGGACGCAGTTTCTACAAACACTCCCCTTACAGTGATTATTTTGGATAATTCGATTGTTGCTATGACTGGTTGCCAAACAACCATGCTCCCTTCAGCTCAGTTGGAAAAAATTGTACTCGGTATAGGTGTAGAACCGGAACACTGCCGTGTAATTGATACAAAACCGAATCTAGTAGAAGAAAACACGAAGATAATTTTGGAAGAAGCGGAATATCGAGGTGTCTCAGTTATTATTATGGTTCGAGAATGTCTTGAAGCAGTACGCCTGCGTAAAAAGAAA
This sequence comes from Treponema sp., assembly GCA_012838745.1. Lineage (GTDB taxonomy): Bacteria > Spirochaetota > Spirochaetia > Treponematales > Treponemataceae > Teretinema. The sequence continues at coordinate 9,820 of DUOS01000182.1, forward strand.
GAAGCGATTACCCGTGCCTGAACAAGAAATCCCAGCGGGGGAATTGCCTCGCTGGAATCTTGATACTGTATTCAAAGGATTTGATAGCAGTGAATATCAGGATGCGAAAACCGAAATAACTACTCTTGTTGAATCTCTTAATAGTCTTTTGCTTAAGGAGTCCGGTGCTTCTTTGCACGAGGCTGAATTTGAGTCGTGGCTTTTAAGCGTGCTGGCATTACACAATCGCCAAGGCGCTGTTTCCGAAACTCTCATTTCGTATTGTTACGCGGTGTATTCCGCGGATACCACCGATACGCGGGCTATGAACGAGTTGAATTCAGTCGAGGAACTCCTTGTTCCGTTTACTCGTCTTCAAACCTTGTACCTCCAAGCTCTTTCTCGCCATGAACCACAAATACGCTTACTTATCGAAAAGAACCCGCAACTAGTGCCTTATCGCGGTATGCTGGAAAACGAACTTTTCTGGCATACACGGCAAATGGCTGCGGAAGAAGAAGGCCTCGCTGCGGATCTTGCTCGTTCAGGCTCAAGTGCTTGGGGGCGCCTCCAGGAACAGCTTACCTCTACGGCGGATTGCCTTTGGGATGAGACAACAGGTGAGAGAAAAACCATAGTCCAACTGCGCGCTCTGGCTTTTTCGCCAGATAGAGCTGTTCGAGAAAAAGCATACCATTGTGAAATGGATGTGTGTTCTCGCATTTCTCTTCCGGTAGCAGCTGCTCTTAATGGAATAAAGGGAACGACTATAACGCTCAATGCTCGGCGCAACTGGCCGGGTGGGGCATTTGATGCTGCAATTGAAAAATCTGTGCGCCAAGGTATGCTTACTCGCAAGTCTTTGGACGCCCTTCTGTTAGCAATGGAAGAATCCCTCCCACATTGGCGGAGGTACTTGAAGGCAAAAGCCCGTTTGCTAGGCCTGCCGGTTTGTTCTTTCTTTGACCTTTTTGCTCCAGTTGGAAAAACTTCTAAGACCGTTAGTTTTTCACAAGCTCGGAAAATTATAGAAGACAATTTTACCCGCTTTTCTCCCAGTATGGGCTCCTTTGCACGCAAAGCTTTCGAAGGTGCTTGGCTGGATGCAGAACCCCGAAACGGAAAAGTTGGTGGCGCATATTGTACCTCTATGCCCTTGGCAAAAGAAAGCCGCGTATTGTGCAATTTTGACGGTTCATTTAGTTCTGTGTTAACCATGGCCCATGAACTCGGGCATGCATACCATGCAGACGTACTCAAAGATGAACCAAACCTGCTTCAGGGATATCCTATGACTCTGGCTGAAACTGCCTCAATCTTTGCGGAAACAGTAGTTTTTGACGCAGAATTAGCTGATGCAGCACCGGAAGAAAAACTTACCTTGCTAGAAATGCATTTGCAAGACGGATGCCAGATTCTCGTAGATATCTTATCTCGTTATAAGTTTGAGAAAAGTTTATTTACTGCGCGAAAAAATGGTGAGTTGGATGCAGAAACGGTGTGCACACTCATGTTAGACGCGCAGGATTCTACCTATGGTGACGGGATTAATCCTGAACATAGGCACCCCTATCTATGGCTTGTAAAGCCGCATTACTATTCGAGTGATCTCGCATTTTATAATTTCCCCTATGCTTTTGGGCAGCTATTTGCGCTCGCCCTGTACAGCCGGTTTCGTACTGAAGGTGCGGAATTTGCACAGACATATAAAAAGATACTTTTTGAAACGGGACGACTCGATGCAACACAGGTAACCGCGCGTGCGGGTTTCGATATTGAGAGTGTGGATTTCTGGCGTTCAGGTATTGCCCTTTTTGTTGAGAAAATAAACGAATTTGAAAAGATTGTTGACGCCCAAATATCACGAGGCTGACAGTAAGGAGTTTACTATGACGTATGACATTATTCTCGCCGGAGTCGGCGGGCAGGGCGTTCTTTCCCTTGCAACCATTATCGCGCGCGCCGCCATGATAGACGGCTTGGAAGTGCGTCAGTCGGAAGTACACGGCATGAGCCAACGTGGTGGTGGTGTTCAGGCACACATGCGTATTTCAGACACTAAGATTTCATCTGACTTGGTTCCCACTGGCGGCGCGGACATGATACTTGCCATGGAGCCGATAGAAGGTTTGCGGTATCTTTCCTTTCTTAAACCAGAAGGAATCCTCATTACCGCTGCTGAACCTTTTATAAATATTTCAGACTACCCACAGATTGAAGATATTCATGCTGCAATTAAAAAGCTACCGCGTAACCGGTTAGTTTACGCTGAAACCCTTGCTCGTGAAGCAGGAAACCTTAGAACAACGAACATGGTTCTTGTTGGTGCGGCATGCCAGAACTTGCCAGTAAGCGAAAAGGCTCTCTCGCAAAGTGTTCACGACACCTTTGCAACAAAAGATCCTCGCCTCGTTGAGATTAACATGAAAGCCTTAAAACTAGGAGAGGAGTCAAAATAATGGCAGAACAGGACGTACCCTTTCGAGATAAGAAAATTGAAACGGCTTCGCGAGAAGAACTTGAAAAAGTTCAGCTTGCCGGCCTCAAAAAACAAGTCGAAAATGGATTGAAAACCCCGTTTTACCGGGATCGTTTGATCAAAGCTGGGATTACGTCTCCCGATGCCATTACTAAGGTTTCCGACATCCGCTTGCTTCCTTTTACCACTAAAAATGATTTACGCGAAGCGTATCCTTTTGGTTTACTTGCCGTTCCAAAAGAAGAAGTAGTTCGCATTCATGCATCCAGTGGAACAACCGGAACCCCTACGGTAATTTATCTAACTCAAAACGACCTTAATTTAGCGAGCGACACTATGGCTCGTAGCCTCACCGCTGCAGGCGGAACCCGCAGTGATATTATACAAAACATGATGACCTACGGGCTTTTTACCGGTGGCTTGTGTTTTCATTACGGCGCGGAACTCATGGGTGCCATGGTTATTCCGACAAGTGCAGGGAATACCATTCGTCAGTTAAAATTTATGAAGGACTTTGGAACAACCATTATTCATGCAACACCAAGTTATCTATTGCATCTTCACGCTGCAATAGAGAGTGCAGGGTATTCCTTCGAAGATCTTAAACTGCGAAAGGCGATAACCGGAGCCGAGCCCCATTCAGAAGAATTGCGGTGTAAAATTCAAGATAAACTCGGTATCGAAGTATATAACTGCTACGGAATGAGCGAAATGAACGGTCCAGGTCTTGCTTTTGAATGCATCTATCGGGCAGGGATGCATGTGTGGGAAGACCGCTATATCATGGAAATTGTTAATCCAGAAACCTTGGAGCCGGTACCAGACGGAGAAACAGGAGAGTTGATTCTTACAATTTTATGCCGGGATGCCATGCCTCTCATTCGCTATAGAACCCGTGACCTCACCCGTATCATACCGGGCACGTGCGAATGCGGGCGAACACATCGGCGTATTGCGCGCTTTACGGGGCGCACGGACGACATGCTTATTATCAATGGCGTAAACGTCTTCCCAAGTCAAATAGAAGAAGTATTATTGCGAACCCATGGTGTGGGAGCAAGTTATTTTATTACGGTAGAAAAAAAAGGCGTGCTGGACAAGATGACGGTTCAGGTCGAAATAACACCCGAAATGTTTGCCGATGATGCACGAGTAATTCATGCGCTTAAAGATCGTTTATGCCAAGAAATGGCGGCACTCATAACCATTCGACCTACTATTATTATAAAGCAACCGGGTAGTATTCCTATCTCGGAGGGAAAGGCAAAACGAGTAGAAGACCTTAGGAATTTGCCCTAAATATATGGAGCTTTGTCTTGATACAGTGTATACTTGATACATTATGATTTGGAACTCCAAAAGTGAATGTATGAACCCAGAGGCACTGCGTTCTTTGCAGTTTGCCCGGTTAAAAAACTTAGTTGAACGTGTTTACACCAATGTGCCTTTTTATCGAGCAAAACTTGATGAGGCAGGCGTTTCACCTACTGATATTAAGAGTCTCGACGATTTAGCAAAGTTGCCTTTTACCACAAAAGATGATTTACGCACCACCTATCCCTACGGATTGCTTGCCGTTCCTCAGTGTGAAATTGTTGAAATACACATGTCGAGCGGTACAACTGGTACTCCGGTTATCGATGCCTACACACAGCGCGATATGGACGACTGGTGTGAGGGCATGGCCCGAACTCTTTCCGGCGCAGGCGCAACCCGCAATGATACTATTCAAAATGCCTATGGTTACGGTCTTTTTACGGGCGGTCTCGGTGCTCATTACGGTGCTCAGCGCATCGGAGCAACTATAATACCCGTTTCTTCTGGTAATACGGAAAAACAGCTTGTTCTTATGCGCGATTTTAAATCTACCCTCGTAACCTGTACTCCCTCTTATATGCTCTATATGGCGGAGCGCGCTCATGAAATGGGCATTGATCCTGCTAGTCTTGGCTTGCGTGCTGGGTGTTTTGGCGCTGAGCCATGGTCTGAGAATATGCGCAGAGAAATAGAAAAAGCATGGAATATTAAAGCTTACGATATTTATGGATTAACTGAAATTACTGGGCCCGGAGTCGCTTTTGAATGTGCAGAACAAGATGGAATGCATATGAACGAAGACCTCTGGTATCCCGAAATAATAGATCCTGAAACGGGCAAGGTTCTTCCCGATGGAAAGAAAGGTGAGCTGGTAATTACCACCATAACAAAAGAAGGTACCCCACTTATTCGGTATAGAACCCGCGATATTACCTTAATTATGAAGGGTCAATGTGGCTGCGGAAGAACAACCCGCAAGATTCATCGTCTGTTTGGGCGAACCGACGATCTGTTGGTAATTCGTGGCGTAAACATTTTCCCAAGTCAAATTGAACATGCCCTTATGGATATACCGCAGGTTGAACCAAACTACTTAATTATTGTTGATCGCAGTGAAAAAACTCATCTGGATAATGTTGAGCTCCATGTTGAAGTTAATCCAGAAGCCTTTTCCGATGAGACCAAGGATATGGAAACTCTCCGTAACCTCATCGAAGCAACTATGAAGAGCAAATTAGGAATCTCCCTGAAAGTTAAACTTGTTGAACCCAAGAGTATTGAGCGTTCAACCGGTAAGGCTAAACGAGTTATCGATAAACGGCAGCTTTAAAGGAGGCCATATATGAAAATTCAACAAATATCGATTTTTTTAGAAAATGCAGCAGGACGGCTTGCAGAAGTAACCAAGGTTCTCAAAGATGGCGGCGTAAATCTACGAGCAATCATGATTGCTGATACTGCCGATTTTGGTATTCTGCGTATTATTGTTGATTCGGTGCCTCGTGCTATTGAAATCCTCGAAAGGGCACAGTTTACTACTAAAACAACAGATGTTCTTGCGGTGACCGTTCCCGACAGTGTGGGAAGTCTCGCCGGTGTTTTACAGCTTTTTGAAAAAAACAGCATTAATATCGAATATTTATATGCCGCTCTCGAAAAAGCGGGAGAAACAGCAATAATAATTTTTAAGGTTGAAGATGTGGAAAAGGGACTAGCCGTGGTAGATGCTAATGGATTAAGCACTACTAAAGATTTTTAGGTGTTGTTATGAGACTTTCAATCCATGATGTTGCACGGGAGGCATCCCTCTCGTGTGAGACAATTCTTGAAGTTCTCACTTCTCCTTCCTCTCTTGAACCCGAAGTGGTGCGTTTTGTTATGCAGACAATACGTAAGTCAGGGTACCTTGATACTTTTTTACCCTGGAAAAAACGTAGTGATCCTTCTTCAATAGCTATTCTTACTGCTGGAGTTGATTCTGCTTCTACTACTGAAATTTTTAAAGGAATTGATCGGGTAATGCAGTCCTTGGGGCTGGCTACTTCTACCCTTATTTTTCCAACTCGAGTTTCACCAAAAGGTAGAGAAGACCTCCTCGATAATTTATTACGATTCCGCATGATTAGTGCTGTTTTAATGGTGAATCTTACTCCGACTGTTGAAATGGTACAAAAATACAGTTCCTTGGGAAAGCCTCTAGTCTTAATCCAAACAACTGTTCCGGGAGCACAGTCTGTTCTTCTTGAAAATCAAAAGGGTATGGCTATTGCGGTTAACTATCTTTTCCGCGCAGGACATCGCCGAATAGCTTTGATCAACGGGACTGCCGCAGGCCGTGAACCGGGTGTGATTGCATCTGAACGGCTCATGGGATATGTAAATGCCCTGCAACGTCTTGGCCTCGAATTTGAGGAATCTCTCGTATTTGAAGTTAAGGATTATTTTAGCGAAGAAGGTGCAAAGGGATTCGAATATTTCTCAAGCCAAGATGAATTGCCAGACGCAGTCATCTGTGGTTCTGGAGATATGAGCGCACTCGGCTTTATAGAGGCCGCTCGTCAGCATGGATTGCGTATCCCTGATGATATAGCTGTTATGGGTTATGACGATTTACCCATAGCCCGCCTTGTACATCCTGGGCTTACGACTATTCGCCAACGGCTTATGATAGCCGGTGCAGGAGGGCTCGTTCTTGCCCTCGAGGCTGCTGCGAATGGAACCGGACAAAACCTTGTAATTATGCCTGAGCTTATTGAGCGCGGGAGCGCCTGATCTACCAGTGGGTACTCATACCCTGATTGTCCATATTGGTATTTTCAGCTATACTTTTCTCCATTATGAGTAAGGAAAAAAATACAAACAAGCTTTTTCATTGGGCAGATCAAACTGCCGAAAAGATTATCCGCGAGCGCGGAGATCTTGATGTATATACCTGCGCATCTGGTATTACCCCGTCTGGAACCGTACACATCGGAAATTTTAGAGAGATTATTTCTGTTGATCTCGTAGTACGAGCACTAGAAAAACGGGGAAAAAAGGTTCGATTTATTTATTCATGGGATGATTACGATGTTTTTCGAAAAGTTCCCCAGAATATGCCTAAGCCCGAAGAGCTTGAAAAATATTTACGTTTTCCAATAACTCTCGTGCCCGATACCTTTGGTCGCGATGAAAGTTATGCCCGGCACCATGAAGTGGATGTTGAGGCTATGCTACCTGTTGTAGGGATTCACCCTGAGTTTTTATATCAAGCTGAACGCTACCGTTCTGGCATGTATATTGATGGAATGAAACTTGCACTGGATAATAGAAACCGTATTAAAGACTGTTTAAATCGCCATAGAGACGAAAACCATAAAATTTCAGATGATGAAGAATACTGGCCTGTTTCGGTATTTTGTTCTTCGTGTAACCGCGATACCACCACCGTTGAAAAATGGGATGGCGATTGGGGGCTCAATTATTCTTGTGAATGTGGGCACAGTGAATCCGCTGATATCCGTACTGCAAAGGGTGTAAAACTTGGATGGCGGGTAGACTGGCCCATGCGCTGGAGTTTTGAAAAAACAGTATTTGAACCAGCTGGGAAAGATCATCATTCCCAGGGAGGTTCATTCGACACTGCACGCATTGTATCAGAAGAAATATTTAACTGGCCCGCACCGGTAACGTTTCGTTACGATTTTATCGGAATTAAGGGAACACCAGGAAAGATGTCTTCTTCAACCGGTAAAGTTATAGATTTAACTGATGTGCTACGGGTATATCAGCCAGAAGTAACCCGCTATTTATTTGCGGGAACACGGCCAAATACCGAGTTCGTTATCAGTTTTGATCTTGATGTAATTAAAATATATGAAGACTACGATAAATGTGAACGAGTTGTTTGGGGTCTTGAACCGGCGAAGAATGAAGACGTTCTTGCTAAGGAGCGCAGAATTTATGAGCTTTCTCAAGTGGAAGAAATGCCTACTTGTGCCTCATATCAAATTACTTTTCGCCACCTGTGTAATTTGCTTCAAACAAATTCAGGTGATAGTGAGGCGGTAATTGCCTCTCTTCCCGATGTACAGTCAGGCCAGATTGAACGATTACGCGCACGGGCGAAATGCGCATGGTACTGGATTACTGAGTGCGCTCCCGAGGAGTTTCGCTTTTCACTTCGCAACGACGATTCAAAGGCAGACCTAACCCCAGAAGAAACCGCAGCTATTATTGCGATTCGGGACACCATTCTTCCAGATATGGACACTATCGATGAAAAAACTCTTTCCCAACGCATTTATGCTGTTGCTGAAGAGGTTGGCCTTGAACAAAAGGACTTGTTTACTGCAGTTTATCGTGCTCTTATCGACAAAGATCGTGGCCCTCGCCTTGCCAGTTTTATGAAAATTATAGGCTCAGAACGGTTAAGGGTAATTTTTTCAAATTATTGATGGGTAAAACTACATATTTCTGGAGAATCCATTATAATAGATGGTAACAAAGTATTATTTCTTGAGGAGTTAGCTAATGTTAGAGAAGAAACCACTTATTACAAAAATGTTTTCAGCAGACCCGTCAGCAAATGTATTTAACGGAAAATTATACATTTATCCCTCTCATGACTTAGACATTGAAAAAGAGTCCAATGACAACGGTGATCAGTACGCAATGGAAGATTATCATGTGTATGAGATGGAAGATATGAATACACCTCCTAAGGATCTTGGTGTTATTCTTCATGTGGATGACGTTCCTTGGGCTACCGCTCAGATGTGGGCACCGGACTGCGGCGAAAGAAACGGGAAGTATTATTTTTATTTCCCCGCGCGCGATGCAGATAATATATTCCGTATCGGGGTTGCCGTTGGTGATTCTCCTTCTGGCCCTTTTACGGCTCAGCCAGAACCAATAAAAGGTAGCTACAGTATTGATCCTTGTATTTTCACTGATACAGACAATGTGCCCTATCTTTCCTATGGCGGAATTTGGGGCGGCCAGCTGGATAAGTGGAAAACTGGAACCTTTGATCCTAAGGGTGGTGAGCCAGCAGACGAAGAGCCAGCAGTTTGTTGCAAAATGGCTCGTATGCGCGATGATATGCTAGAGTTCGCAGAAGAACCTCGTGATATTGTTGTTGTAGATGAAAATGGCGAACCGCTTAAGGCAAAAGATCGAGGCCGCCGATTCTTCGAAGGCCCGTGGATGCATAAATACAATGGCACGTATTATTTCTCTTATTCAACCGGAGATACTCACCAGCTTGTATACGGTACCTCGGATAATCCTTATGGGCCCTACACGTGGCGAGGAGTTATTTTGCCTCC
>DUOS01000183.1 GCA_012838745.1 Treponema sp.
CAGGAAGAAGATCTTCGTGCTATTTTACTTGAACAGGGAATTATTATCCAAGGTGATGAGGGGTTTATTCCTGGAGAGGGCGCAGTTTTGTCCTTTTCACGACAGTCATCAACATCGCTTAGGTACCTTTTTGTAGCGCACGAGAGTTTTCATGGATTATATTTTACCCATCCAGAATACCGAGCTGAAATGCACCGGCTATACACATCAATGGATGCGCGTGCTGTAGATTTTCTTGAGTCATATTTTACGGTGATTAAAAGCCTTGGATACGATCGCTCAGATCAATTTCTAATGGAAAACGAATGCATGGCCTATACTCTCCAGCAATCTCTTGGTCGTGTTTCACCATATTTTTCAGGCACGCTTCATGAACGCTTTCTTAGGCATGGTGGATCTCCTGTTCTTGCGGAGTATATTGACGAAACCAAAGCTGCGGACTTCGTAGCGTTGGCACAAGCGCTTGAATCATATGTATATGGTAAATGGGGTATAGCAGGGGGTCGCGTGGGCCTGTGGTACACTAGAGCGGCTCAATAGGACGGATTTATACTGCTGCCTACAACGACATGGCGCACCGACTCAGTGGAATCGGGTTCATTTTGCATGAGTTCATAATTAAAAAGACGTTCGGCGCCTATCGTTGACGGGGGGCCGTGTCCTGGCATCACGATTATATCGTCATTTTGAGTGAGTAATTTATTTCGTAAATGGGCTACGAGATTGCGCCTTCCGTATATATTGTTCGTCGTTCCAAGTCTACCTGCGGAAAGCGCGTCGCCAGGAAATATGACGTTTTTAATCTGATACATAAGCGAGTCGGGAGAATGTCCCGGTGTGGCAAAGTAACGAATGGGAAAACCCGCTGCTAGAAACGTACCGTCACCCTGGAGAATCATAGTCTTTATTCCCTTGAGTTCGGCATCTGCAGCATATACCTTTGGATTAAAAACACGGAGCAAGGTTTCGAGCCCTGAGTGGTGGCTTTCGTGGTTATGGGTAATAAGCACTGAGGTTAAATGATATTTATTTTTCTCAATATGAGAAAGAAGTTCTTGGTTCATGAGACCGGGATCAATCATAACCGCTTCACGAGTTTTTTCATTCCCAACTAAGTATCCATTAGAAAAACCTTCTACAGAATAGTGAAAGTAAATTTTCATTCAGGGTTTTCTCCCTTTCCAAAAATAGCTTCGCGAGTATTTGAGGATTTGAAGGAAACCTTGTCGCGAGTAGTTTGGTAAAACATGGTTTTTTTTAAATTGCAGTTTTGGAATGAAGTTTCTTTTAGCGTTGCCATCACAAAGCGAGAGTTGTACAAATCTGAATCGTTAAACGATGATTTTGCCGAAAGTAATCCGTTAAAATTGTTATGAAGGAGGTCAGAGTTTTTAAACGTTGTTTCATTAATATGTACGCCGGAAAAACTACTAAATTGAATATCAGTATTTTCCAATGTACATTTACTGAAGCGTGCAAAATCAAAGAAACACATTCTGAACTTACATCCGTTAAGATTAGTTTCAAAAAAAAATGATCGCGAAAAACGGCATGCAGTAAAGCGTTTTTTACTTAAATCTAGGTTTCTAAAATCCATGCCTGAAAAATCCAGACTATTGATATCACGGTTTTTTGTGAGTATATCGCGTAATGTTTCCGGTGAAATATTTTGGAGCACAGTAAACATGTAATAACTGTAGGTTATTGCGCGTTTTTGGTCAAATGGGTTATCATTACTTTATGTGTTGGAAGTGCGGTACGGCCATTGAGGCCAGTAATCCTATTGGAAGAACTCTCACTTGTGACGTCTGCGGTAAGGATGTTCGTTCATGCCGTAATTGTCGTTTTTATTCTCCTGGATCATGGCACGATTGTTTAGAGCGGGCGGAAATTCTAGTAACCGACAAGGAACGTGCAAACTTTTGCGAAATGTTTCAACTAAACCCTACGTTTCGCCTCGATCGTCAGGCTAAGGGTACCGAAAAAAATACAGATTACACTGAGGCAGCGAGATCTGCATTCGATAAACTTTTTGATGCGTAACGGGGAGAGTATCTACTAATAATGAAAATCAAACATCGCGGACAATATCAGTATGCATTTCTTGACTCTGGTTCTGGTGGACTTCCATACTTAGCACAACTTAGGGACAAAGTACCTTTCGCGTCGTGCGTTTATCTCGCTGATACCCTTCGGTTCCCATATGGTGAAAAAACTCGGGAGCAGGTAATACAATTTGCGATAGAGGCAACGGAAAAAATACTCGAGAACTTTAAGCCGGAAATTATAGTAATCGCGTGTAATACCATTTCTGTCGTTGCTCTCGAGGCTCTGCGTGAGCGTTTCCTAATTCCTTTTGTGGGAACCGTTCCTGCTATCAAGCTTGCTGCTGAGCATTCAAAAAACAGAAAAATAGGTCTGCTTGCAACGAACTTAACTGTTGCCGACCCATATACAGAAACCTTGATTTCATCCTTTGCGTCTGATTGCGAAATTGTTCGTAGAGGTGATCCCCTTCTTGTCTCGCGTATTGAAAATGGTTTAATAACTGCAGGGAAACACGAGCGAATGAAGGCGATACAACCTGCAGTTGATGCTTTTAAAGCCGCTGGAGTTGATACCATTGTGCTCGCTTGTACGCATTTTTTAAATGTGACCGAGGAAATCCAAGAAATGGCAGGTAGTTCTATTACAGTTATAGATTCAAAAAATGGGGTTGTTCAGCAGGCACTTC
>DUOS01000218.1 GCA_012838745.1 Treponema sp.
AATACAAGACTTTTTAAAGAAATCCCACGCGGCAACGGCGGCGCAGAGTATATCGGCTCCTATTTCGTGCACGGCTGAGGCAGGAACAGTAACAGGCAAGAGATGGTACACAGCAGGAGCAAGCACACGGGGGCACCGCCCGGTAAGTTTTTTTATCATACGAATAAAAGTTTCGTTGAGTTGGGGAACTACAGAAGAAACTACGCTCGTATCAATAGAACCCGGTGCAATTCCTGAATCGCGAAAAAGGGAGCGTATAATCGAACTATATTCATCGTCGGTACGGCGCGGATCGGTATATAACCGCCAATCCATAACGAGATCGTCTTCATGAAAAAGACCAATAACTATGTTGGTGTTCCCCACATCCACAACCATGAGCACGGCATTACCTCCGGTAAATCTTGCATAATTAGGCGCTGTTCGGTATCATACTACCATGAGTGAGCTTATACAACCAAGAATCCTTAAGGGCTTCCGCGATTTTCTTCCTGCCGACGAAATTGGCAGGGCCCTCCTTATAGAAAAACTGACATCGACATTCCGGTCTTTCGGTTTTGTTCCCATTGACACCCCCGCACTTGAATACTCAGAAATTCTTTTGCGTAAAAGTGAGGGTGAAACAGAAAAACAAGTATTCCGATTTACCGACAATGGCGGGCGCGACGTGGCCCTTCGTTTTGATCTTACCGTGCCATTCGCACGTTTTGTGGCAGCCCATAAGGAAGAAATTTACTTCCCCTTTAAACGGTACCACATTGCAAAAGTGTGGCGTGGCGAAAAACCCCAAGCGGGGCGTTTTCGTGAATTTGTTCAATGTGATTTCGATATTGTTGGGTCAGATTCTGCGGCAGTAGATTTTGAGATTCTCGCCCTCATGAAAACAGCCCTTGGTGCAATTGGGGTAGATGGCGTTACGATTAAAGTTTCCCATCGGGGTATTTTTAACCGGTTTTTACAATCGAGAAACCTTTCTGAAAAAAGCGAAGAGATTTTGCGCACGGTAGATAAACTATCTAAAATTGGCCCAGAGGAAACAGAAAAGCTTCTTAGTAACATTGCCGGCGAAAAAAACGCCGCAGATATTCTCGTGTATATTCAGGGCGCCGGAAACCAACCAGAAGATTTTGAAGCAACCCTGCAGCTTATGGAAAAAATGGCTGGGGGTACGGCGGAAGATAGTAACCGGCTCAGAGAAATACAAAAACTCTTGGAAGCAATTGGTATTTCTAAGTCCTTTGTGCTTGATCCGTCAATTACCCGGGGTTTAGATTATTACACAGGCGTTGTGTACGAAACCTTTTTAAATGACTTACCCAGCATTGGTTCCGTGTGTTCGGGCGGGCGTTACGATAATCTTGCCGGCCTTTATGCTAAAGACAAAATAAGCGGTGTTGGCTCCTCTATCGGGCTCGACCGCCTCATTGCCGCACTCGATACACTTGGCACAGCTCCGGCCCAGGCAGGTTTTACCGAAGCGGTTATCTTTAATACAGACGGTTTTTCCATGGCAGTTGCCCAAAAAACTGCGGCAGATCTTCGCTCTCGCGGAGTATCCTGCGAAGTGTTCCCCGATTCAAAAAAGATGGGAGCGCAATACGCCTGGGCCGAAAAAAAAGCCATCAGCTGGGGAATTACCCTAACCGATGGCTCATTTGAAGTTAAAAATCTTAGTAATAGAAAAACAACTGTAGTTAGCTCGGCTTCTGAAGTTGCGGCAATAATAATTGCTGCTCGAACGTAGCCAATTTTTAAGCCAAAAACTTACTTTTTGCATATAGCGTGTTCTGGAGGATTCTATGACACGCTTTTTTTGTATTGTATTTTGCCTGTTCGTAAGTTCGGCCTGTGTGTTAGCCCCACCCTTTCGTACAACAGAAGAAGTTTTTAGCGAATTTTATTTGGATTTTGACTTTGTAAATAGTAGCGAAAAAACGGTAAAATCTCTTGAAGTTACTATTCGAACAGAAGGCGGGGAACCGCTATGGATTTGCATACCAGCAGATATCCCCCCAAAAGGTTCTACCCGCATCCGTGTAGCCCTTGAAAACATGGATGACCCGCCAGATTCATTTGCTATAACAAGCATCACTTATACAGACGGTAGTGAATATATTGACCTTACCGGCCAAGCGTCTGAAGCATGGTGGTAGTG
>DUOS01000184.1 GCA_012838745.1 Treponema sp.
CCGGTAATTATCAATCCGGTTCTGATATGATTTTTCACAATGAAAGTATAGCCTCTGAATCTGGTGATGACAAGGACAAGGCTAAAAGGAAAACTGCCGGACGCAAAGCGCCCAGCAGAAATAAATTATTTAGCGAGATTAAAGATTTCCGTAACCGCAGCTGTATTGAGCTTTATGAAATTACCGGTCGTACCAGTTCCAGTACATTTTTTCGCCATTTCTGGGATACTTTCAACAGGAACATCCATTTCTGAAAGCCGAACGGGAAGACCAATCGAACGGAAAAAAGCTTCGGTTCGATAAATTCCCGCAAGAGCAGTCTTTTCTGGATTAAAATGATCCATTTCCAAACCCCAGACCCGTTCCGCGAATTGCGAAAATCGAGCCACGTCATGCTTATAGACGTACTTCATCCATGCGGGGAATATAACCGCAAGCCCTGCACCATGAGCTACATCGAATAAGGCACTAATCTCGTGCTCAATGGAATGAGAGCCCCAATCACCTTCACGACCTGTATTAAACAAATCATTATGAGCGACACAGCCAGTCCACATAACTTCAGCGCGCGCATCGTAGTCGTTGGGATTTTCGAGAACTTGAGGAACATTGTTGATAATTGTTTTAAGCCCCGCCTCACATAAACGATCGGTAAACTCAACATTTTTTGTGTTAGTAAAATAACGCTCCATTATATGCGCCATAATATCTGCCGCTCCGCATGCTGTTTGATACGGAGGAAGTGTAAAGGTGAGCTCTGGGTTCATAAACGCAAATCGTGGGCGCATTATTTCATTAGAGAGGCCGCGCTTAAGCTGCTTTTCCTCGTTGGATACAACAGAACTTGAACTGGATTCGCTCCCAGCTGCCGGGATTGTTAGTACAACTCCAACATCAAGCATTTTCTGCGGTTCAACAATATATTCATAAAAATCCCAAACATCATGAGAAGCTGGAACCCCAACCCCTATTGCTTTAGCAGAATCTATAACACTGCCGCCACCAACTGCAAGAATAAATGAAATGCTTTCCTTGCGACAAAGTTCAATTCCTTCTCGAACAAGGGCAACCCGAGGATTCGGCTGTACACCGCCCAACTCGACAAAATCTACACCTGCAGCTTTGAGGGATATGCGAACGCGATCAATAAGACCCGATTTAATTGCGCTGCCGCCTCCATAATGAATCAATACTTTTTTAGAATACTTCGCCACCTCATCTCCAACTTGGGACTCAACACCCTTTCCAAAAATAATCCGTGTGGGATTATGAAATTCAAAATTATCCATATCTATTGACCCTCCTATACATACCTTATTATGATACATTTATTATTGTTTAACAAGGAAACAAATACATGGAAATGTTCAATACTGCAGTTAGATATTTTTTATCCTTTAAAGTTTTTGTTATGCTGCCAGTACTTATATTTATTTTAGCCCTCATTTTCGGTATCAAACTGAAAAACGCCATAAAATCTGCCCTTACCTTAGGAATAGGGTTTATTGGGATTTTTACCATCTTTGATTTTTATGTTGGTATTATAACCCCGGCCGTTAATTCCCTTGTGGCAAGAACCGGGTTTGGCTTCACAGTTCTCGATACAGGATGGATTCCTCTTTCAGTAATTGCTTGGCAATTTCATTTAGCCCCAGTATTGCTTGTCATATTCATTGTGCTAAATGCAGCTCTCATATTTTTTAAGATTACCAAAACCATAGATATTGACATTTGGAATTACTGGCACGTCATTTTTCTTTCGGCCATGGTCTATACCGTATCCGGTAGCTCATTGTATGCCGTACTGTTTGGTACCCTTGCCTTTGTTCTCATGCTCAAACTGTCCGATTGGAGTGCTCGGTTCGCAAGCCACTATACTGGAATGAAAGGAATCTGTATTCCGCATCTTTCTGGCCTTGCCTACTATCCTGTTGGCGTTGTAGGAAATGCCCTCCTGGACCGGATTCCAATCATAAAAACCCTTCATGCTGATCCAGAAAAAATGCAAAAGAAGATAGGCCTCTTGGGCGAACCAATGATAATAGGCTTTATCATTGGCGCTCTACTTGGAGCCGTAGCGGGTTATTCGTTCCGCGACACAAGCGAGCTCGCAGTGAGTTTTGCCGGCGTCATATACATATTACCTCTAATGAGCAACATCCTTGGTTCAGCCCTTATACCAGTTTCTGAAGGAATGAAACTTTTTATGGAAAGAAAGTTTCCAAAAATAGGAGAAACATATATAGGACTTGATGTAGCAGTTCTTTTTGGTATTCCTTCAGTCATGGTAACCATGGTTCTTTTAATACCCTTTGCCCTACTTTTAGCCTTTGTGTTGCCAGGAATTACCTTTATACCTCTTGGAGACCTTACCGGCCTCATGGTTCCTGTCGCTATAATTTCCCTTGCAACTGGGGGAAACATAATCCGTTCGTTTATTCTCGGCCTACCGGTTATTGTTGCAAACCTTTATTTTGCAACTGCCCTTGCACCACTATTTACAAAAATGGCTGCCAACGCTTCGTATACCGTAGAAGGATACGATGGTATATTCACGAGCTTTTTAGACGGGGGAAATATTCTGCGTAGCTGGCTTTTGTATCTTTCGCAGGGAAATCTCGTAGCAATCGCTGTCCTTCCCCTCGTTGTAGTAGCCCTCATAATTACTGCAAAAATTTCTCGTAAAAACGAGCAAAAATTGGATTCAACCGCGGTCTAATAAACGAGAGGTAGTATCTTCGCAGATTTCTAAGGCACACTCAAACTATCAAGCCGGTTTTTGCGAACCACTTGCGGTTTCCAGCCAGCATATAAGTGCCACCCTGCGGCAAGCGCCATCCCCGCGACCTTTTTGCGAACCACTTGCATTACGACCTATCCATGAGTATAGTTAATTTATGAATAAACAGGTAATTCTTGATTTTAACCAAGTCTCTTTTTCATACGGTGAGGTTCCGGTTCTTAACAAAGTAAGTTTTCACCTGCACCGTGGCGAGTTTACTGTATTGGTAGGCACAAACGGTTCTGGAAAAACAACCGTCCTCAAACTAATTCTAGGCTTACTTAAGCCGAACGAAGGAGAAATAAGCCTTTTTGGTGCCCTGCCAGCTTCAGGCCGTGCAAAGACAGGCTATGTTCCCCAATTTGCAGACTATGATCCAACCTTTCCAATAACAGTACGCGAAGTTATCCGCATGGGTCGACTCACACCAACCAAACGCCGTTTTACCGCAATAGACACAAACGCCATTGATCGTGCAATGGAACAAAGTGATATAACCGCCCTTGCGACCCGACCCTATGCCTCTCTTTCTGGAGGGCAACGACGACGAGTCCTTGTTGCTCGGGCCCTTGCAGCAGAACCTGAATTACTCATTCTTGATGAACCCACAGCTAATATGGACAGCGAAAGCGAAGGTCGTCTTTTTGAAACTCTCGGGCATCTTAAAGACCACACAACAATCATGATTGTAACCCATGATACAGGATTCGTTACGTCCTTAACTGATGTAGTCCTCTGCGTTGGAGATAGAAATACCACCACAGGCGCCCAAGCAATTGTTCGCCACGATACAGAACCAGCCGAAAATGCTCCCCCCGAACGTTTTGGCGGAAAGGCTGTGCGCGTATTGCACAATAGTAGCATCCGAGATTCTTGCTGTGAATCATATACAGGGGGAAGGAAATGATTGGCATACTTTCCAACGCAATAATTGCAGGAGTGCTTTCGTCTATTCTATTTGGGGTACTTGGCTCCGTTGTCACGGTAAAACGTATTGCTGGCCTTGCTGGAGCAGTATCTCATGCAGTGTTGGGTGGAATTGGGATGGCGCTCTATCTTTCGGCCACTGGCCGAGTGCCTGGAATGCCACCCATCCTAGGAGCAATCATCTTTGCTGTAATTGCTGCACTCGTAATCGGTATAGTTTCCCTTAAAGCTAAACAACGGGAAGACACAGTAATAAACGCAATTTGGGCAATTGGGATGAGTATCGGAGTTTTATTTATGGCAAAAACACCCGGATACACCGATCCCACCAGCTATCTCTTTGGGAATATTTTACTCATTTCAACCTACGATCTGTGGTTTCTGGCCATACTTGATATCGTCGTAATCATTTTTACTTGGCGATTTTATCCTCAGATTGAAGCCGTTGCCTTTGATGCGGAATTTGCTCAAGTACGAGGCATACGGACAAACATAACCTTTATCGTTATTCTCATAATTATTGCAGTTTCGATTGTCCTATTGCAAACCTTTGTAGGAATAGTCATGGTTATAGCCATGCTCACCTTACCTGCGGGTACGGCGGGATATCGTGCAAAAAACCTTGCAGGTATGATGATCGGTGCGACCGTTTATGCTCTTCTCTTTTCTACTGTTGGTTTGGCAATTGCATGGACACTGGATGCCCCAGCAGGAGCTATGTCCGTTGTACTTGCAGGTATAGTGTTTTTGGGAGCTGCGGGGCTATCTATGTTCCGGGGTAAGAAAAAAAACAAGACGGAAAAGGCTCAATGACTCGCTCAAGAAAAACTGTATTGGATATTCTTATAACAGCAAACGAACCTGTTTCCGCAGCAGATATCAAGAACTCTTGCAAGATTACTTTTGACCCCGCAACAATATACCGTGCCCTGCACTATCTCGAACAAGAGGGTTACGCCGAATCATTTGTACTCCATTGCCGTGAACATGGTACTGAACGGTACTATACCGCGATTAATACTGAAGAAGAACATACACACCGCCACTGGTTTCATTGTGAGCAATGTCACTGTTTTATTGATGTTGGTTCTTGTGTAATTTGTGAGACTCTGCAAGGATATGAGAAAACTCATAACCTTGAGATTCGCTCTCATATACTCTATCTCACCGGAATTTGTCCCGCGTGCAAAAACAACGCCTTACAAAGCAAGTAGCCTCGCAAAGTACCGCTTAATCACTGTTCAAGCATCCCGTAAGGGAGCTGCATTATAAAACGAGCGCCAACACCGGGAGTTGAACGCACTTCTATTTCTCCATCATGATTATCGGTGATAATAAAATACGCAATACTTAATCCCAAACCACGCCCCTTTCCTTTTTGGCTGGTAGTAAAGAATGGTTCAAATACTCGTTTCCGTACCGATTCATCCATACCAGGACCATTATCAGAAATTTCAACGCAAACCCTACGACGCTCTTCATCTTTATATACTCGTAAAAAAAAGCGAGGTGGATCAGTTTTGGCTGCATACATCGACTGAACTCCATTGCGTATAATATTTAAAAAAACCTGCTGCAAGCCCGAAGGGTCACATAAAACCTTGGGAAGTTCTTTTGCATAATCGCGCACGATTATTATTTTCCGGAAATCATACATATTTCGGAGTTCATAATCGGAGCGAGCAAGCTCAAGCGTATTATCTAAAAGTTCTGTAATATCCGAAGATCTTTTACTTTCTGTTTTATTACCGGCAAACATAAGCATTTTCTCAAGAATACGCATTACCCAGGCAGCACTTTCTTTTATAGACAGGAGCTTATCAAGGGTTCCTTTATTGCTCAAAAAGGTGTGAACTTTTGCTCGAGATAAATCAGCTACAGCCGCAGAAGGCTGGTTAGCGTCGTTATCTAAGCTAAGACTCTCAAGGACACCTGTTATTGTTTGTGTCATATCTGTTAACGGAGCCGCTATTTCTTTCGCTACACCAGCAGCAAGTTCGCCAATGGAAACCATTTTCTCGGTTTGAACCATCACCTCTTGTAGATGAATTTGATCGGTTATATCTCGAAATACCAGTACTGCCCCCGTAATCTCTCCATCTCGATTAAAAACTGGTGCGGCAGAATCATGAATAAGAAATTCCTCTCCAGTTCTACAAACAAGCGTTTTTTGTTCTAAAAGCTCGTATTGTTCTCCGGTATCTAGAACGCGCTGGAGAGAGTTTTTTACTGGCTCGCGAGTTGCAGAATTAAAGATTCTAGCTATTTCATGAAAAGAGCGACCAACAGCTTCACTAAATTTCCAACCAGTCAAATACTCTGCGACTGGATTCATAATATAAATTTTGCCAGAAACGTCTACCG
The DNA here is from genome assembly GCA_012838745.1 of Treponema sp. Taxonomy (GTDB): domain Bacteria; phylum Spirochaetota; class Spirochaetia; order Treponematales; family Treponemataceae; genus Teretinema. The sequence continues at coordinate 6,074 of DUOS01000184.1, forward strand.
CAAGAACTGCATCTCCGATTGACGAAAGAATAATACTAAACTTATCGCGCTCACCAGCAAGATTATCCATCTGCTCGCGAATAGCATTTTGCATAACGTTAAAAGATCGAGCTAGACCTGTTAGCTCATCATTACGTTCAATAGGCAAATATTTTGAATAATCTCCATGTGCAATATTTCCGGCTAAACGATCCATTCTAAGAATTCGCCCAAGAAACCCTTTGTGCAACCAGATTAAAACAAAGAGAAGTAAACCTGAAAGAACTATTTGCAAGATTAAAAAAGAGGCGAATAAAATAAGATTGTCGCGTGCTATTCTGCGTTGCGCTTGGCCATGTAAAGCCGACATATACGATTTCATCTCGTGTGATATTACAAACAACAAAGATGCAGTTTCTTCCATTATTTCATCTCGTAGCGGTTCCCGCTCCAGTAGTATATAAAAGTTATCCAACACGGTTAAAAAATCCCGGCGCTTTGCTGTAAGAGGAATTATAAGATCAAAGGTATCCTTAAATTCTTCTAAACTTTCAAAAGATTTTGAGTGATAGAAAGAATCCGTTTGCAGACGAAGCTGTAATAACACTCGCTTATTTGGGTTAACGAAAAACTCATCTAACAAAAGGGTCGTATTCTCTAGATCCTGAATGGTTAAATGAATCGTATTTTGCAAATGTTTATTTTTCTTGAATTCTCTAAAATTGAACACAACTATTACTGATGAAATAGTCAAGAGTATAATAACAAAAGCAAAAAAAACACTAATTATTCTTCGTATAGTCATCTGGCCAGTCCTCTCAGCGAATAATGCTTACCCGTTCAGGGTACACTCGATTCAAATGTTGATAATCATAAATTGAAAAAAGTTTACTAGGATCAAAGGCACGGGCATATTTTTTGCTAATCCATTGACCCTGCTGCTCCATTATTAATAAAAGACTTTGGGGCATCTCAAGTAAGAAAACAAAATCCCTCCATTCTTCCTCAATTTCTGCTAGAGGCACCGCAAGGCTCTCAGAAACAATATTCTTTGCTTTTTGAGGATTCCGCAAAATCAGTTTATAAGAATTATCGAGTGCTCTGAATACTGCGTCGATAGCAATCCCTTCTTGCTCAGCAATATCGTTGCGCGTAACAAGCAACCAATACATATCTTCACCCATTTGTGCGTTGGTAATTAAAACACGGCCATTCATTTTTTTTTCTGCTGTTGCTAGACTTGGTGGCCAAGTTAAGATAGCAGCAACTTGACCAGAGGCGAGCATATCAACAAGAACTTCATCGTTATAAGTATTGATAGTAACTAAATCTTCGTTAACACCGTTTAAAATTAAAAATCTCGAAAGTACAAGCTCTGCAGCATTGTGGGGATTAATCCCAATCGCTTTCCCCACAAGGTCTTTGGGGTTTTCCACAAAATCTGGATTCATTACTAAATATCGGCCTTGATTACGATTTACCACCGCGAGAACTTTTATCGGTTTATCTAAAACATACGCTTGAGCAGCTAAAAAACTCGGAACACAAACAAAGTCATACGATCCATTAAATAACCCATTAAGAAGACTTGCAGCGATTCTTTCTCGGGTAACAACTACCGTTACACCGGCTTTTCTAAAGAATCCTTGTTTATCTGCAATCAGTACTGGTGTAGCTTTTACATTTTCGTTTACCCCTATTCGATATTCCTTTGTAGCAACTTGCTTATTTAAAGGTATACCGAAATAAAAAAACAAGGATAATAAAGCCGCTCCTAAACACAGGGAAATAACAATAGTGAAAAAATACGTTCTTTTCTGCCGGCCAGTTTTTTTTGGCATAGGATTTACTCCCCATAAACCGTGAGTTCTAACCTTAAGTTTAGAGCACCAGCATACAGAAAGCAAA
>DUOS01000222.1 GCA_012838745.1 Treponema sp.
GAATTGAGTTCAATGGAAGCGTGAAGTTGGGGGCCTCCGCCTAACGGCGACCGCGCTCTCCGGCAGTACTCCGCGCCGAGTAAACTCGGCTTGCGGGGTACTCGCCTTCGATCCCTGGCCCGAAGAAATAGTAATGATTTCGCCTAGTAGATTGATTGCTACGAGGGGGCTCCGAGCATGGCCCACCCCAGTCAAGGATGGGCGAAGAGAAGACTCCTCTTGAACAATATACTGTTGATGTAATTGCCGTGACACTTTGTCACGGTTTGAAAACCCCATGTGCTAATTCTCACACACCTTACTTGCTTTTTCATCACACATCCCTCATACTAATAACAGTCACATAGTGACAGTTACTAGTATGAATAAACTTGTACGCACAATTTTTGAAACATTTGAAAATCCCGTTTTTTCGGTTGCCGATATTAAAAATATTGAACCAAAGGATACTATTCGGTACGGTCTCATAAAACGAGCGATGAAAAGCGGCGATTTAATACAGATAAAACGAGGATTATATACACTTAGTTCTGTTTTGCGCAAACAGCCACTCAACCTCCCTGCCCTCGCAAATCGCCTCTATTATCCGTCGTATGTAAGCTTCGAATACGCTCTGAGCGCTCACGGATGGATTCCTGAAAGTGTCATCGCACTCACCTGCGCAACATCGAAAAACTCAACAGTATTCGATACGCAAGTTGGACTTTTCAGCTACAAACGTGTTCCACAAGTCACATTTTTTAACAGCGTCGAAGTTGTTGATTCCAACGAAGGTTCTCATCTTCAAGCACTCCCCCTAAAAGCTCTCGCTGACTATATCTACGTTCATAAACTAAACTGGACGAATAGCGAACCCCTTATTAAATCACTCCGAATTGAAGAAGAAGATCTCGCAACACTCACAGCCCACGACTTCGAAGATATCCAGGGTAATTATCCAACCGCTCCACACGTAGAAACTTTTCTTACCGGACTCAAAAAGGATTTGAACCTATGAAAATTAGAATAATAGAAGAGAGACTTAAAAAATATGAATTAACCTCTGCAGGAACGGACCTGCAGGCAATACGCGAAATTACACAAGAACTCATTTTATATTCTCTTTCAACAAGTGATTTTTTTACCTATGCTGCATTCCAAGGTGGTACATGCCTTCGTATCATTCATGGATTAAATCGTTTTTCTGAAGATATGGACTTTATTCTGAAAATCAAAGATCCTTCCTTTTCTTGGCAATCATACCTTAGTCTCATTAGTACCTCTCTTAATCAATATGGGTACAAAATTGAACTTCAAGATAAATCTGATACTGCAGGTGTTGTAAAAAAAGCTTTTATTAAAGACGACTCAATCGGTAAAGTTCTTAAACTTGCCTATTCAGCCCGCCAGGGGTCAATTAAAAAAATACGCATCAAACTAGAAATTGATACAAATCCTCCCGGTGAAGGAAAATTTGAAACTAAATTTATTGGCTTCCCTTCGGCATCCAGCATCACAACAGAAACAATTCCGACCTTACTCGCCGGTAAAAGCCACGCTTTATTATGTCGCCCATACGAAAAAGGACGAGACTGGTATGATTTCCTCTGGTATATGGCACATAAAACACCCGTAAACTATCAACGTCTTGCTTCTGCCCTGAATCAAACTGGACCCTGGAAAGGACAGGAACTATCAGTTAATCGCAAATGGTACATTAGTGAAATGAAAAAGAAAATTGAAAATACCAATTGGGATCGTGCAAAAGAAGATGTCTTTCCTTTTATTTCCCAACAGGAACATCACAGCCTAAGCTTGTGGAATTCGCAATTCTTTTTATCAGCCTTTGAACAGCTACCATAACAAGATAAAGATGATTTGGACACTTCATGGCACAGTGGAGTTAAAGTTCGCATAACTTAAAATGATTATTGACTTTCCGCAGAAGAATAACAACCGAAATGAACAGCAGTCACTTGGACTCTGTTATGGCTTCGACGGCGGGGTTTCATTGGATTAAATAGTTTCAGATTAACGAGGAGCCAGTCGGATTTGTGAATTTTGACGCACTTCAAATTAGAACTGGCGATCAATCAATAAACTCTACTATTAAAAGAATACTTTTAGCTCGGAACCTGGGGGCTTTCTAAATTACTCCACTTTATTAGTTTCTAAGACTTTCAATATCACCCCTTGTATTTTCTCAGCAAATGCATCAAACTCCGGGAGTTTTTCTCCGTTGTTTTCATTCATATACAGTTTTCTGTTTACTTCAATCATGATACTTCGTACATGTGGATTTTTCTGGTAATGCTCCAGAGGTACGATTGTTCCTGAATAGGGTTCATTAATTTTTACAGAAAACCCAGCTTCTCTAAACGCATTTACAAAGGCTATGGTAAAAGATACAGGCGTATGGAATGAATCTGTTCCTATGCAAATGTCGGGTCTGTTTACATTTTTGTTCGGCTCATATAACAAGGGAATTGAAGAAAAACTATGACCGTCTATAATGAGAACTTTGTTGCTTTTACGAATAACCTGAATCACTTTTTTATTTAGTTGGTGATGGTGAGGAAAAAAATATTCTTTCAAAAGTTTTTGTCGCTCACGAGCAGAAATTATTCCACGTAAAACCCGCTGGTCTGAGGTTTTTGTATACACAGCCCCCATTCCAACTTTAGACATTGGCTCTTCTGCATCTTCTGTAAACCTTTCTACGTCTACAACGAGGCGACTTACCTTTGCGCATACTTTTGTACACGTGAAACCACTCGTAAATAATTCTTCTGTATACCTGTCTGTCATTTTTATAAGTTCATTTTCAAGTTCTTCGTCAGTAAGCAAAAATTGCGATCTCATTTTTTTTGGAATACTATGAGAACTATGTGGTATGTGAAAAACGACTTGTTTAGATACTTTCATAGGACTCCTTTAATAATTAGTATAATCGAAACACGCCTAAGGTGTACTCGCCTTCGATCCCTGGCCCGAAGAAATAGTAATGATTTCGCTTAGTAACGTTAGGTGTACGAGGGGGCTCCGAGCATGGCCCATCGCCCACCGTCCTTTTGTCTGCCTCAGTCTTTTAAATCTTTATTGACAATGTTCTATGCCGGTATTACTCTTACAGTAAGAGGTAATACTAATGAAAATTACGGAAAAAGGACAGATTACCATACCTCAAACTCTACGCGAAAAATATAGGCTTTTACCGCACAGTGAAGTCGAATTCATTGAAGAAAACAATAGAGTGTATATCAATTTAGCAGCGGAACAACCCCGGGCTAATCGTTTTTCTTCCGTGCGGGGAAAAGCTGATACGGGGATGACAACAGAAGAACTCCTTGCACTGACCCGCACAGATACTGAATCGGGTAATGTAGCTGAGAAGAATCCGGGGTATGACGATTGAGCGTTCTGGTCGATTCTTCGGTAATCCTTGATCTTTTTACTAATGATCCGCTGTGGCGATCTTGGTCAGAACAGCAGCTTGTTCAGCGTGATTTGACGGATGAACTCGTCATCAATGATATCATTTGGGCTGAGTGCTCGGGAAGTTTTTCTCGTATAGAAGACTATCGTGTGGTCATGGATGAACTCGCCTTTAGTCGTGAGCCACTGAGTGAAGAAGCGCTTTTTCTTGCAACAAAGGTGTTTATTACCTACCGACGTTCTGGCGGCACAAAGTTCCACCCGCTTCCGGACTTCTTTATTGGTGCGCATGCCGCCGTTTCGGGGCACTCGGTGCTCACGAGGGATCCCACGCGAATTAGAAACTATTTCCCCAAAGTCCACCTTATCTATCCGAAGTAGCTATGTCCTATTTGTAAGGATTAGTTTTTCGATTATACCGGTAGACAATTTATGGCGTCTTGATAGAATCACCACTAGAGGGATAAAGAATGACTAATAATGATGTTTTAAAAAGATTACGCTACGTGTTTGATTATAGTACCAATAAAATGATTGAAATCTCTAATCTAGCAGAGCAAAATACTAACAACGATTTTATGGGTGCCTGGTTATTACAAGAAGATGAAGAAGGCTATGAAGAATGCAGCGACAGAGATTTGGCTGTTTTCTTGAATGGTTTGATAATTGAAAAAAGAGGAAGAAAAGATGGCCC
>DUOS01000185.1 GCA_012838745.1 Treponema sp.
CCCTTCAAGGAAGATAAAGAGCAAAAATAGCGTTAAGCCTGTTCCTGCAAGTAAAAAACCCGTAAGCAAACTGAACAATAAAAGATCAAACACCGGTTTTTTATAAACTCCCGCCTGAATTTGGCGAACAATTTGTCGGTGTCTCCAAAGCAAATAAAAAAATATTACCACCGCGCCCATAACAATACCGATTATAGGAATTACAGCAATCAGTATTTGCGCAGCTGGTACCGCATTCGCAGCACCTGTTCCGACCATAAAAAACCCCCTACGCTATATAGGACAGCGATTCTTCTATTAAGTTGCACTATTCATGGAAAACTTATTCAATAACGAGATAGTCGCTAAAATATAAGACATCTATGTGACCCAAAACGAGCGTTTCGTTTATAGCTGTTAGAAGAGCAGCCTTTACCCGAGCTTCTCCCAACGCATCAACTTCCGAAATAGTGCGAAATCTAAACCATTCCAAAATAACCCGTCTTATTGCGCGATTTTTTTTTACTAATTCTTCTTGAAAGGCATAATCTGCCGCAGAATACGGAAAATAAACGGTAAGCACGACCGTTACCGGAGAGGAATCTGCTGTAACTGCGCGTAATGTTCCAATGTCAGGAAATACAGAAGTATCTCCCAATGCATCCGTATTAAGCAAAGATTCTTCGCTGGGATTTTTTACACCACCGGAAAAAAGCGACCGCTCTCGGCTAGAAGGAGTGTCACCAAAACGTGAGCGTACATTTCTGCCTGAGAAAGCCCAAAGCGTACCAGCCACAATTACAAGGAGGATAATCGCAGCAATCCCGAGCAAAATTACGGTTAGCAAATCTATTTTCGCTTTTTTACTCATGAAACTCAAACTCCTTGAGCATTGATTCTAGGCGACCATCCGTTTTCGCTTCGACCATAATATGATCATCTTCATACTTTACAACAAGCACCGAGCCTTCCCGATGAAGCATTGCAACCAAATCGCCCCGGCTAAGAGGAAACCTATACTGCTTCTTTGTTCCGGCAACCAGGTTCTCTAAGGCAGTGGCAAAACCGTCAAATCCTTCCTGAGTTTTAGCGCTAATCATAACAGCGTCTGGATAATCCGATACAAGCCGTGCACGAGTAAATTCGTCGAGTAAATCGGCTTTATTTAACACGAGAAGTGAGGGCTGAGACCGAGCTCCTATTTCTTCAAGAACCCCCAATGCTGTTTCATGTTGCATTTGAATGTTGGGATCCGCCGCATCAAGCACAATAATAACTGCCGAGGCAAACGCAGCTTCTTCTAGGGTTGCCCTAAATGCGTCAATAAGAGTATGTGGAAGCTCATGGATAAATCCAACCGTATCAATAAGCAAGACAGTGCGCCCAGTGGGAAGATCAAAACGGCGTGTTGTAGGATCAAGCGTTGCAAACAACTTATCCTCGGTGAGCACACCGGCTCCGGTAAGCGTATTCAACAATGTTGATTTTCCAGCATTGGTGTAGCCTACAATGGCACACGAGGCCAATTCTGCCCGCTCTCGCCGCTTACGCATGGTAGAACGATCTTGTTGCACCGTAAGCAGTTCACGACGGATTTGAGTAATTTTCTCCAGTATGGTTCGGCGGTCTAGCTCGAGCTGTTTTTCTCCAGACCCCTTGGAGCCATACTGACCACCTCGTTGCTGTGAAAGCGCCGTATATGTGTGTGCTAAACGAGGCAAAGAATATACAAGACGAGCAAGATCTATCTGCAAAACTGCTTCACGAGTCATCGCCCGATCTGCAAAGATAAGAATTATTATTTCTTGGCGATCATAACAAACAAGATCACTCAGTTTTTCCCAGTTTCGTTGCTGCGTTGGTGAAAGTTCAAAATTAAATACAATACCTTGAACCTCAGCATCTTGGGCAGCGCTCACGATTTCAGCGGCCTTTCCACTACCCATACCGAATTTTGAGGAAGGTTCATTCCTTCTCAATACCACTGTAGCAACTGGCTTCATTCCGGCGGTTTTTACCAGGCCAGAAAGTTCCGAAACAGCGTCTCTATCAGAGACGAGCCGGTTTTCTGTCCGGCCAACAAGCAAAACCCTCATTAGGGTTTCTTCAGGTTTCTCGACATCAATCATTGTAAACATTATACTCTACCAATCGGAAAATGAATAGTTTTGACTAGCTCTTCTCATGTATACCAGAATACCTTCCGATACTTTAAAGGAATCTTTAAGTTTTTCGGAGGATTTGTGCGTACTGCACCAAAAATTGCGCTGAGTTTACTACTATCATTACTCCTCTTTTCGGCATTACTAGCCGCTTCGTATGCAGGATTATTTACCCTGCTCGAAACCCGGTTTTATCAGCCTTCAGTAACAGCGTCACTCGAAAAACGTCTAGATACCATCACCGAAGCCCTCGATGATTGGCATTCATCCAACTTCGCCTCATTTTCACCCTTTGTTGAATCAGAATCGGTTAAGCGTAGCCTACTCCCCACACAAGATGCTTCAGACATAACTGATCGCGAACGCCGAGCGGGAGAACTCCTTACCGAAAACCCTGCACTAGCTGGAATCAGAATTATTGATTCAGGCGAGGCAGAAAAAAACACCAATCAAGAAAAGAAAACGCGTCGAATTCATTTCAGTACTTTTAAAACAGACGTAATGAAAAAAGATTCCTCTAAAATTTCCTATGAATTATACGGTCGCAAAGACTCAGATATTCCCTATGAATTTCTCAAAGTTCCTAATGAACAAACTCCGCGGCTTGTTATGGATTCAGAGGCAGACCTTTTTATCTATAGTTATCCCTTTCACGATGCCTATGGAACTTGGCGCGGTTTAGCAGTTTTTTATGTTACTACCGGCTCAGCAGTTCAACATCTTTTCTCGAACAATCAGTTGCGCCTGAGCGACGAGCTCCATTTGATACATAACAACGATCATTCAGTTTCTGGGGTCGTACTCGACCTACCGAGAGTCGGTAAAGATTTATTAGTTAATGTGATACTCGATCGGTGGTCACGCAAGGATTTTGAAACTGGTAGAATAATTAAAACTGACGATTCCGGATGGATGCTCGTTTCATCGTCTTCTCACTTAAACGGTAGTACCGGGCAAGTTGTTAGCGAATCAGTTTTTTCTTTCTCTGCAGAAATTCGCATTCTTTTTTTAGCCGTCAGTTTCCTAACTTTTTTCCTCATCATATTTCTTTTATTCAATCTCCGCCAAGACGATTTGTTAGTAGTACGAAGCCGTATTCGTCGGTTCCAAATTCAGCTTCTTCAGGAGCTCATGGAAACCAATGATTCAATGTACCCAGAAAAACTAACGAAGGAACTAACCTCGAGAAAACGCGATATAAACTCGCAAATAAAGAAAGGGTTTGCTCGCCGGGTACGAAAAAAACATGAAAAAGAAATTGACGAACTTCTAGTAAAAAGTTGGGACGAAATTCTAACAGCTCTTGGGCAGCAAAAACCAGCCGCACGCTCAGCAATAGATGCAAACGATATAAAGCTCATGCTGGAAGAGGTGTTACAAAACAACACGATATCTCTAAAGGTTGATGGAGTTCAGGGGGCGAGTCCTGCTGTGCCTCAAATGCCTCAAGCAAAAATACCAAGCAGCGCAGAGCCACTTGAAGAGCTCGAAGAACTAGATGAGCTCGGCGAAGTTGAAGAGCTCGAAGAACTAGATGAGCTCGACGAAGTTGAAGAGCTCGAAGAACTGGATGAGCTCGGCGAAGTTGAAGAGCTCGAAGAACTGGATGAGCTCGGCGAAGTTGAAGAGCTCGAAGAGCTGGATGAGCTCGGC
>DUOS01000186.1 GCA_012838745.1 Treponema sp.
AAAAACCGATGGTGTTATAAAGGATCAAGTTTTCGATGTGGTTTCAGCCGACTCAATTATGGTTTCAGGCGAAGGAATCTCTCTTATTTATGATAAAAAAGCAGTATTGGGAACAATTACTATAACTACTCCTGATGAGGATATTTCACTGGGGAAAATTACCCGCTCAGGTTTTTATGACCGTATAAACACAGGAGACGTTGTTGTTCTTACACCTCCGAAAGACGCAGAACAAACGTCTGATTCAGTAGAAAACGGCGCAAAAACAGCTCCGGCTTTATTTAAGCTTATTCGTCAAATACGTTAGTTTACTCTTATTAATTCTTCAAGAACATATTGAATCCACTCACGAGATTGATTGTAGTATGTTTCATAAGATAATAGAAATTCGAGAAGAGCTTCCTGATAATCACCTGAAAAATATAGTGACTCTCCTAGGTAAAAGTGGACACGGGCAACTGTTTCTGGTGTACGTCTGATAGAAATAAATTTCTTCAGTTCAACTGTTGTTTCTTTCCAGTTACCTGGAATAAAAAATTTTTGCAAAATTATCTTTAAAGCCTGTTCCTCCCCACCCGAGACTTTTTCCATATCCATGGTAAATACAAAGGGTGTTCGTGAAACTTGCATTGTTTTTTTTGAGAGTGAGATAGTCTTTTTTATTTGTTTTTCTGTTTTTGTTGAAAACAATCCCGGCTGCATTGTAATTTCGTTACCAGGATTAAGCCATGGAAGAGGCATGGGCCTGAGAGGGGAGACTGAACCTCGCCGGATTTTTGCGAAACGGGTAGAAACTTCTAAGGGAATACGATTAGTGTTCTCACCGCTACGGAAAACAATTTGACCGGAACGGAGCAACGCCTCATCAATAATTGCATAAAAATAGGGTACTCCAGGAACAGGATAGTCAACATAGGGAGAACCATCATCGATAATTGTATCAACAACTACTGCTTGAACTAAACTATTTGTGTTTGAAAAGGGAGCGGTCGAACGATACAGTATTAGATTTCTGCCTGACTGCTTAGAAGTCCATGTTATGAGAACGGCATCGTTGCGTACAACGGTATCAAAAACAGATATCTTTACCGGTTCATTTTGGTTTATAGAGCCAACGGTTATTGGTACTAAGAGGGAATTATTTGCTGGAAGAAAGAAATCATAGGCTGTTCCTGCTTCATCATAGGAAAGAACTGCATAATAGTATTCTCCATCGCTTTCTATGGTATCTAGATAGTTTGTTTGATTGTGGGGAATTTCTGCTACTATTTGTACAGAGGTATAATTCGACGCGGTAATAGGACGATCTGATCTGAGAATAACATTTTTACCCAGCATATCTGGTACAGGTTTCCAAGATAATTCAATAAAGTTTCCAGAAAGTACCGCTGTGAGTGATCCAATTACCGGAGCAGGTGGTACCTCATCCTCAATTTTAAGAAGATCAAGCGCATGAAGCTGGAAAACAAGGATTAAAAGAATACCAAAAAGCGATGAATTTTTCACAGAATTTTCTCCTACTATATAGTTTCGCAGTTAATTGATGATTTGACAAGATAATTCCTTTCCCGTATGCTAATGTATGTTTGTTTCTGTAGTGCTTGATCCTGGTGGCGAAGAATCTGCGCGGCAACTTTCCGAAATACTTGCAACGTATGGTTTTGAAAAAGCTCAACGTGCATGCTGGGAATCTGCTTCAATTAATGAAAAAACTCTCGCAAAGCTAAAGCAGGATATTGATCGTGTAACTGATTATTATGACTCAGTACGTTTATATCAGTATCCCGTTGAGGGAACATTTGCGATTACATTTCTATTAAAAAAAAGTTGGAAACGAATAGTAATCAAACCACCGGCCGGTAAACCACGTTCGGCACGATAAGGAGACCTACTATGATGCTCGAAGAATACAAAAACCCTATTGCTGAAATAGCTGCGCAAGTTCTTGAAATTTGGGGGCGTCTTTGACCCTGATATTATTCGTGAAAAAATAACAGAAAAAGAAGATTTTACTTCCTCTGAGGGTTTTTGGGACGATCAAAAAAAAGCCGAAAAAACTATGGCTGAACTCAGAAGTCTAAGAAATTGTATAGATCCTTGGGAAAATCTCTTAAATGAGGTAAAAGATCTTCAGGCTTTATTTGAGTTAGCGGAAGAAGCAGCAGAAAATTCGATGATTCCCGAAATAAAAAAGACTCTTGAAAACGTTACAGCTACTTTAGATAAACTTAATTTACGCAATATGATGTCTGATGAAGTAGATCGTAATGGTGCTTATTTGACTATTCATGCCGGGGCTGGTGGCACAGAAGCTTGCGACTGGGCTCAGATGCTTTCACGAATGTATTTACGCTGGGCTGAACAGCATGGTTTTACGATTAAAACTGTAGATATGCTAGAAGTGGATGGCGGTATTAAGTCTGTTACTCATGAGATAACTGGTGATTATGTTTTTGGATATTTGAAGGGAGAAGCAGGGGTTCATCGCTTGGTGCGTATTAGCCCATTTGACTCGGCCGCACGTCGCCATACTTCTTTTACTTCTGTGTATGCTTTTCCTATTTTGGATGATACAATTGAGGTAGACGTAAGACCGGAAGACCTTCGGGTAGACACATACAGAGCAAGTGGTGCTGGTGGCCAGCATGTAAATAAGACTGATTCTGCAGTCCGTTTTACTCATCTTCCTACCGGAATAGTTGTAGCCTGTCAGTCTCAACGAAGCCAAATTATGAACCGACAAACTGCGATGAACATACTTAAAGCTCGGTTGTATGAATATTATCGGGAAGAAAAAGATCAAGAAAATATGAAGTTTGCTACTGAGAAAAAGGATATAGCTTGGGGAAATCAAATACGTTCTTATGTTTTTCAGCCCTATACAATGGTAAAAGATCTTCGAACAAAGTATGAAACTGGTAATATTCAAGCGGTAATGGATGGAGATCTAGATCCTTTTATGGAAACATATTTGAACTTGAAATCTAAGAGAATGTCTCTTGATGGGGAGGAGGACATTTAATGATTGCGGTTGTTTGCGGTTCAAGCTTTCTTGCCTCTTTTATTGCTGGGATGATTCCGGCAGATCAAGTTGTATGCTATCCCCAAGATTATGCTAATCAAGATACTACACAGTGGCTTTCTAGATTGCTCTGTGAAGAAAGAATTTCCCTAGTATTATATGAACCTGCTTTTTTTATTGATCCGGCACCCTTTAGAGTAAAGAGCCCAGCTACGAATTTTGTTGTACTTACAAGCCCGGGTGAAGAAACTTCGGGTATAGAGGCTTTGTCTTGTGGAGCAGTGGCCTTGCTTGCTAAGCCAGTGGATCAAAATGCACTACACGGAGTTTTTCGTCTTGTTTCACCATAAAAAAAAACGCACATTTTTATTTATAATACTCCTGCTTATTTCCCTGTTGCATAAAGGTTTTTCTATAGAAACAGATTCGTGGGTACTAGCAGCGGAAAAATTCAATACTGTAGATGTTCCAACTATATACAAAAACCATGCTCATGTAATTCCACAGATGCTTTTAACTCATCTAGCGCGTATTTCATCTCGTACTGTTTTACCAGAGGAAGCTCAATCGAGAACTTTACAAAAACTTGAAGATGAACGAATCTCATTTATTCTTAAGAAAAACGAATTGATTAATTCACGCGATAAATTATTATTAAGCGATGATTCTAGTGCAGATCGGAAAAAGAAACGTCGTGCTATAAATGTAAAAATTGAAGAGATAGAAACTGCGATTTTTGAAGTAGAAGAAAATATTGTACATCAAAAAACTGATAAAAAAATTGCTAAGGATGCTTTAAATAACCTAGTGCTATGGAAGGACGGAAAAGACTTATATAAAAGAAAAGAACAAGGTTCCTTAAATCGCTCTCTTTTTACCGATGGAGTATCTGGTCTTATAACTGGCACTCTAGAAGATATCGGTGGATACTTGCTTGTAACTGTTTTGCTTGATACAGGCTACGGAAAAGCATCCGAATTGTTGATTAGAGAGGCGATGCCCTACGACGGACTTGAGCAAATTATCTATCGTATAACCGCTGATTTATTACCAGAAATTGCAAACAGGAAATCAGTTGCAATTAATTTTAACGTTATTCCTCCAAATGCTAAAGTGTTTATAGATGACCGTATGGTTCTTGATCATAGTATGCCAGTTATAGTTTTTTCAGGCGAACATACCATACAAGTTTCTGCTCCAGGTTATGCTTTTGCAGAACGAAAAGCTGTTTTTGATACACTTGATATTTATTCAGTAAATATTGAACTTCAAGAAATTCATACAGTTTCCGTTGCTTTCGACACCTCTTACTTGAGTGCTGATCTTTATTTTAAAACTAAATATTTTGGAACAACAGACTTGATTGCAGAAATACCTGCTGAAACCAATATTGGCGAAGCTATTAATGGAGACGTTAAAACCTATTTTATTTATCCACATAATGAGGATATACAATACGATTACCGATCGATGTTAATACCGGTAAACAAGATAAATACCGAACAAAGAATAGAGAAGCAACGCAAATTGCTCTACTGGTCTCTTGGACTTCTCTATGTTTCACTTCCTGTATCTCTAATATCGTTTGGCATTGCATCTAACAAGATGCAGGCATACAATGACGGTAAAGTAGCAAGTACACCAAAAGTAAATGCAGATATAAATCAATGGTCCCTTATCTCAGATGTTTCACAAGGCGTAACTATAGCTCTTGGTGTTAATTTTTTATTTCAACTTGTGCGGTATATAGTAGCGGCTAATCAAACCATACCAAAGTATGCAGTTGAACATTATGAGGAGT
>DUOS01000019.1 GCA_012838745.1 Treponema sp.
CTTTCCCTGTATCATGGTTATATCCTCAAGGTAGACGATTCTCGAAGGACTTTGTTTGAAAATAATGAAGACCTCGCAAAACTTGTTCGCAAGACTTTAGCTCCAGGGGTTTATTTACTCGACACTGATTCGCCGGATGACTTGCAAGCAGTTGCTGCTCGTGCTGGCATAGATTTCTTGCCTGCTGTTGCTATGGGCACACCGAAAAGCGATCCGTCTCCGCTACCATCCCTTCTTCTTGACCAGCAAGAATTAGAAAGCGAAGAGGGGCTTCCTGTGTCGAGCAGTACTAGTGCGACTCGATCAGTTCCTGCAACTAAGGCAGTAGAAATTCGTTCCAAGCTGATCGCAGCTCTTGATGAGCTCGACCTTCCTCGAGAACAACGAGATGTCTTGCTTTCTCGAATAGAAAGAAAAATAATTGTTTCAACACGCCAGCTTGATCCCGAATCTGTACGTCCCGAAAAAATGGAAGCACGCGGTATGGACTTTATGGGAAAGGTACGGATAGCAGAACAGGCTTCCGCTTCAGATTCACTGCTGCAAATTCAGTTAGAAGCTGGAAAAGATACGCGGACGATACTGGGAAAGCCGCTTTCTATGATAAAGAAGCGAGGAGACGTTATGCTTAAAATTCAAAGTGAAGCAGATGGGTCCATTGAAACGTTGTCACTTGGACGTGCAGTTTTAGTTCGTCGGATACGTGGTTCTATTTTTTCTGAGCCACTTAAGGGATAAAAGTCTCGCGGTACCGGCATATTCCAAGCCGGTCTAATCGATTGCCAAGACCTTCTAAACGCTCTCTGATGGGGTTTTTTGAACGCGTGTGATCGGGAGTCCAAAAAGCTTCTGCAAGAAGGCATAGGCGGGGAAAAAGCATATATTCTGCAATACGCCCGTTGCGTATGAGCTCGCACCAAAGGTTTGCCTGCCCGCCTAGTATGAGTGGATGGAGAGCCTTTGGGAGGCCCTCCGGTATCACTTGGGCGTGTATGCATTGTTCTATCGTGGTAACGTCCAGATGCCCTGGTTCATCGGGATCGGGTAGATGCTTAAAATTGAGATATGAACCGCCGTCTTGCGGTGACATTACAAATCTCAAGCCTTGTTGAGCTGCTCGGGTTCCCCCTTCTTTTCCTCGCCACGACATAACAATCGTATCTTTAGAGATTCCTCCGGCATCATTACCGTCTAAAATTTCGTCCCAGCCAACTGCTGTTTTTCCTCGTTTCGAGAGGTGCTGGCTAAGCCTTTGGGTAAACGCGGATTGAAGTGCTGTGGGGGCGGGAAGTTTGAGATTTGCTACAGCGGTAGCGCACCGTGGGCAAGATTCCCAGCGAGTCGTGGGAACTTCATCCCCGCCAATATGCACATAGGGCCCTGGAAAGCACTCCGCCAGGGTATCGAAAAGTGCATCTAAAAACGAATCGAGTTCGGGGTTTCCTGCGCATAGAACATCGTCAAAAATACCAAACCGGTCTTCAACTTTGTAGGGGCCTCCGGTACAGCCAAATCGTGGTAAGGCGGCAAGGAGGGCGCTTGTGTGACCGGGCAAATCTACTTCCGGTACTACGGTAATTTGACGCTCTAGCGCGTACTGTACAATTTCGTCGATTTCTTGCCGTTCATAGTACCCACCAATTTTCCCTTGCCATGTTTGGCGCGAATCAATTCGCCACGCACCAATTTCGGTGAGTTCGGGATATCCAGGAATGGGAAGGCGCCAGCCTTGATCATCGGTAAGATGCCAGTGGAATATATTGAGATGGTGGAGAGCCATCGTATCAAGCAGTTTTTTTATAAAGCTCACCGTGTGGAAGTGGCGAGAGCAATCGAGCATACACCCCCGCCAAGTAAATTCTGGACGATCATGTATATCCATGCAAGGTATTTCCATTTGAGAGGATGAGCTACAAGAGAGAACAAGTTGGCATAAGGTTTGAAGCCCATGAAACATTCCAGGAGGATTTCCTGCATAGAGATTTATTAGATCTGGAGTAATAGACATTGTGTAGGCTTCGTGTACAAGCGAGGGGTCTTGATGCAAAATAAGTTGGGGTTGCTGTGTAGATTGTTCTAGGTTTAATCCGGCTTTATGGAATTGAAGGCGAGCTGTTGTATATACTGGAATAAAGATAGGATCAACGGTAACGAATAGTGAAGTTGGGAGTTTAAATCTCCCATCTAGTAGTTTGAGTTTGGCGGGATGGGGAACTAAGGAGTGCTGTTGCTGGTTTCTTTTCATAATTGGTGGCTAAAGTATATCATGGTTTTTGCTAACTCTAATTTTATTTGCAGGACTAGGTAATTTCGGGTATTATACAAGTAACTTTTTATAAGTTTTTAGGAGCGTTTATGCGTGTAATTGTTCGTCAGGATTATGCAACTAGTGCTGAATGGGCCGCCAATCATATTGTGAGTAGAATTAATGAGTTTTCTCCCAGCGCAGATAGGCCTTTTGTGCTAGGTTTGCCAACCGGTTCTAGTCCATTAGGAGTGTATCGGGAAATGGTCCGTCTGCATAAGGCAGGTAAGATTTCTTTTAAAAATGTTGTTACTTTTAATATGGATGAATACATGACTCTTGATAAGGATCATCCTCAAAGTTATAGACGCTTTACCATAGATAATTTTATATCACATGTTGATATTCCAATTGAAAATGCAAACTTTCTCGATGCGATGACAGATGACCATATAGCAGAATGTGAGCGTTATGAGAAAAAGATTAAATCTTATGGGAAAGTAAATCTCTTCTTTGGAGGAGTAGGGACCGACGGTCATATTGCTTTCAATGAGCCTGGTTCTTCTCTTTCTTCTCGAACTCGCATGAAGAATCTCACCCAAGATACCATCATTATGAACTCTCGGTTTTTTGGTGGTGATCCAGATCAAGTACCTACACAGGCATTAACTGTGGGCGTCGGTACCATAACCGATGCCGAAGAAGTAATGATTTTTGCCTCGGGATATTCTAAAGCTCGAGCTATTCGCCATGGGATAGAAGAAGGAATAAACCACAACTGGGCTATTAGTATTTTGCAGTTACACCCGCGATCAATTATTGTTTGCGATGAAGATGCTACCGATGAGCTTCGTGTGGGAACAGTACGGTATTACAAGGATATTGAATCTAAGGTTGCTAAGCGGTAGGTGTGTTGATGGATGCTCTTAGTTTGACAGCTAGAATCATCCATGATATTGTTAGTTTGTTGACATAGTCAATTAACATGAGGAGACGCTATGAAATTTGGCCATTTTGATGATGTGAATAGGGAGTATGTAATTGAAACCCCCAAGACACCCTACCCTTGGATTAACTATTTAGGGAACTCAAAGTTTTTTTCTCTTATTTCTAATACTGCGGGAGGATATTCTTTCCATACCGACGCCCGCCTTCGGCGAATAACTCGGTATCGCTACAACGATGTTCCCCTTGATAATAATGGTCGATATTTCTTTATTAAAGACGGCGACACTGTTTGGAATCCGGGATGGAAACCTATGCGTGTTGCCCTTGATTCCTATGAATGCCGCCATGGATTTGGCTATAGTAAAATTTCATCTTCAAAAAACGATATAAAAGCAGATGTTCTTTACATGATTCCTGGTGAAGAAGATGTAGAAATACAAATGCTCACATTAACAAATACCGGAAACGCTAAAAAACAGATTTCCTTGGTTTCTTTTGTGGAATGGTGTTTATACAATGCTCTTGATGATTGCACTAACTTTCAGCGTAACTTTTCCATAGGTGAGGTTGAAGTAGATGGTAGTGCAATTTATCATAAAACTGAATACCGCGAACGTCGGAATCATTTTTCTTTTTATTCTGTAAATGCAAAGATTGACGGATTCGATACCGATCGTGAAACCTTCTTGGGCTTGCATAATAACTATGATGCTCCAGACACCATCTTAGCGGGTAAAAGTGAAAACTCTGTAGCCGACGGATGGTCTCCTATAGCAAGTCACCGTATAAATGTAGACCTCGCACCAGGGGAATCAAAGACCTTTATTTTTACGCTTGGTTACATCGAGATGGAAGACGAAAAAAAATGGGCTGGCGAAAATGGTTGCCCAAAAGCTAGTGCCAATCTTTTGCAAACAAATCCTGCTATGCGTGTGGTTAATAAAGAAAAGGCAATTGCACTTCAAAAGCGGTTTGAAAAACCAGAACAAGTATTGGCTGCTTTTGATGATCTCAAGAAATATTGGGATGGCCTTCTTTCTAACTACGTTCTTAAAACTGGTGATGAAAAACTTGACCGTATGTCAGTTTGGAATCAGTATCAGTGTATTGTAACCTACAACTTTGCTCGCTCGGCTAGTTATTTTGAAAGCGGTATAGGTCGTGGTATTGGTTTCCGTGATACGAGCCAAGATATGCTCGGTGTTGTACATCAGATTCCTTCTCGAGCTCGCGAACGGCTTTTTGATGTTGCTTCTACCCAGTTCGAAGACGGTAGTGCCTACCATCAGTTTCAGCCGCTTACGAAACGTGGTAATGCAGATATAGGTAGTAATTTTAATGATGATCCGTTGTGGCTCATTTTAGGTGTTGGCGGTTACTTACGAGAAACTGGTGATGTCGATTTCCTAAAAATTGATGTCCCTTTTGATAATAGCCCCACAAATAAGGCTTCAATGTTTGAGCATCTAAAACGATCATTCCGTTATACCGTTGATCACATCGGTCCTCATGGCTTACCGCTAATTGGACGTGCCGACTGGAATGACTGTTTGAATCTAAACTGTTTTAGTACAGATCCTAACGATTCCTTCCAGACTAGTACCAACAAGGATGGAAAGAACGCTGAGTCGGTTATGATCGCTCAAATGTTTGTGTATGTTGCGCCTGAATATGCCGCCATGTGCCGTATGCTTGGAAATGAAGAAGAAGCAAAATTCGCAGAGAAAGAAGCCGCTAAAATGGCCGCTCAAATTTGTGATACCGGTTGGGATGGCGAATGGTTTGTTCGTGCCTATGATGATTTTGGAAATAAGGTTGGTTCTAAAGAATGTGAGGACGGTAAAATCTTTATCGAAACACAGGGATTTGGATCCATGGCACAAATTGGTGCAGATAAGGGATATCCTATTAAGGCTCTCGATAGTGTGAAAAAGCATCTTGATACTAAATATGGTATCGTTATTCTTGATCCTCCCTACAAAGACTATCATGTTGAACTTGGTGAAGTTTCTTCGTATCCACCAGGATACAAAGAAAATGGTGGTGTTTTCTGCCACAATAATCCTTGGATTATGATTGGAGAAGTATTGTCTGGTCGCCCTCAGAATGCTTGGGAATACTACAAGAAGATTGCACCGGCTTATCTCGAAGATATTAGTGAGATCCATCGTCTTGAGCCGTATGTCTATGCACAGATGGTTGCAGGAAAGACTGCTCGACGCCATGGCGAAGCAAAAAACAGCTGGCTTACTGGTACTGC
>DUOS01000187.1 GCA_012838745.1 Treponema sp.
CGCGCGCTCGAAGATGCAATAGAAACCTTTGCCGGATGCGTT
This sequence comes from Treponema sp., assembly GCA_012838745.1. Classification (GTDB taxonomy): domain Bacteria; phylum Spirochaetota; class Spirochaetia; order Treponematales; family Treponemataceae; genus Teretinema. The sequence continues at coordinate 43 of DUOS01000187.1, forward strand.
GTGGTTATAAGCCATGACCGCTGGTTTCTTGACCGTGTCTGTACCCATATCCTCGCCTTCGAAGCAAGCGGCGAAGTTCAGTGGTTTGATGGAAACTGGAGTGAATATGCCGAATGGCGCCGGCAAAAATATGGAAAAGAAGCAGACACCCCGCACAGAGGTGTCTATCGAAAGCTACAAAGATAAGTAGTACCGGCAGGATTCTGCCGGTTATCTACTTAAATCGAATTACTTCCCTTTTTCCTCAATCGTAAAGAATGTTAGAATTGTGTCTAGTTGCTCTGCTTGGGCGGAAAGCTCTTCCGCGGTAGAAGCAAGTTCTTCTGAGGCACTAGCATTTTGTTGAATCACCGAATCTAGTTGTACAATAGCGGAAGAACTCTGTTCCACGCCCACACGCTGTTCGTTGCTTGAGGCGCTTATTTCCTGAACAAGGTCCGCCGTTCTTTTGATTTCGGGAACAAGAGAATCCAGCAGTGAGCCAACATTTCTCGCAGCGGTAACAGTAGTATTCGAAAGATGCCCGATTTCACCAGCCGAAGACTGGCTTCGTTCAGCAAGCTTCCGTACTTCAGCCGCAACGACTGCGAATCCCTTGCCGTGCTCTCCCGCCCGAGCAGCTTCGATAGCGGCGTTCAAAGCAAGCAAGTTTGTTTGTCTTGCAATTTCTTCAATTATCGATATTTTTGACGCTATATCTTGCATCATAGTAACGGCTTGATTAACTGCCGTTCCGCTTTCTTCTGCGTCATGAGCTGCCTTTACTGCAATCTTGTCTGTTTGAGAGGCGTTATCAGCACTTTGCTGTATATTGCTTGTCATTTCTTCCATAGAAGCAGATACTTCTTCCGCAAGAGAGGCCTGCTCACTAGCTCCCTGTGATAGCTCCTGTGCGGTAGTACTTAACTCACCACTTCCATTTTTTACATACAAAGCAACCGCACGTACGTTAGTAATTACATCAGCTACTTGCGTTCTCATTTCATCAAGACTACGAGCTAATAACCCAAATTCCTCATGCTGTACGAGAAGCTTTTTATCCACAACAGCAGTCATATCGCCGCCACCTATTTGTGCCGCGAAATCTTTTATTTGGTTTACTGCACGTGTAATAAAAGAAGCAAGAATAAGTGCAAAAAACACTGAAATCAAAATAACAACACCAAGAACAACAAAAAGAGAAATAACAATATTATTATAAGCGTCTACACTTCTTTCAAAATCTTGTTCTGTCGCCTCAAGCATTATATCAGTAAGGGAATCCATAGCCCCACGCATTTTTTCAAACACATCTAAATACTCACCATAATAGACATCAACAGTTCGTTCTATATCCATATCTTGGAGACTATTTCGAACAAACCCCGTTAATACGACCCATCTCGTGTAATTCGCATGAAACTCTTCGAATTCAGAAACAGAGATTCTTCCTGAATCGAAATATATTTTCTCGAACACAGTAAATCTCTCAAGAACTTGTCCTAAATTTTCATCCATTGCTTTAATAGACCTTGCAACACCTTTTTTATCCTCTAGATTCACCAGGACAAAACTTTGGGCAATAGCAATGCTAGATTGATAAGCATCTCGATCCGCTTCTAGAAGTCTTTCTACACCAATAAGGCCATCATGATATATTCTGCTTGTAGATTGATTTATAGTTTGAAGGGATAAAAAAACAAAAACAAAGCCAGCAATAAAAACTACAATAATGCTAAAAAACACAAAGAAAAGTTTTGTGTTTAATTTCATGTTTGAAAAAAAATTCATTAGAGCCTCCTCAAAACTTGCTATAAGTGTATGAATACTGGGCGTAGAATACAAATTTTCAGTTTTTTTGTTTAGCTTGCTCTTTTCCTTATTTTGAATGAAACTTGTAATAAGTTTGTTTGGGGGTTCCTTATGTCTGAAAAATTCAAAAATATCGCAGTACTAATAGATGCAGAAAATATTTCTCATAAATTTCTTGAGGATATATCAGAAAGCAC
>DUOS01000188.1 GCA_012838745.1 Treponema sp.
ATGCATCTCGAATAGCTATGCAAACATCATGTTGAATCCGATGATACAATTCAAAACTGGTAGTTGGGCCTATTTCCTCGGGAACAAATAATTCGTATTCCTCTATATCCAAAGCAGCTGATATCCGTTCAATCATTTGTGGAGACGGAAAGCGTAGCCCCCGTTCTATTTGGGAAATATAGCTCCCACCAGATTTTACCTGCATTGCTAAATCTGATTGTGAAAACTGACATTTTTTTCGATATTTCTTCATATTCCATGAAACTATACCTTGGAGTTTTGTCATTATGTTTCCTAATATATATCAGGCTCTCCTTTTTGATTTGATCATACGACAGCATTACAAAAACTGTCAATTAAAAAAAAAGGAACGCTGTTGTCTTCGTTCTCTGTTTTTTTTAAGATGCGCGGGAAGATAAAAAGTGGTACACTCTGGTTCGTAAGGAGAATGTCATGGTTAGTATGGACTTATTGGAAAAAAAGCCTCGCCGGATTTATTATGCACTTTTAGCTTTTCTCGCATTTTTAATTCCGTTGTCTATATACGAAGTGTATAACCGGCAATTCATGTTTTTTATTGTTGAGCTAATTGCACTAGGTATGGGGTTATCCTATATATTTCGGTTTCGATCTGCATTCAGTACGGTGATTCTGTATCGTTCGCATCTTGAACTAGTACGGGGAAAAAATCGTATTGAAATTTCTTATGCACGAATAGGGTTTTTAGAAGAATTGCGGAATTATCTCGCAGTGATATATATTGGGCCAAAAGAGCAGTATCGAATTCACAGCAATCATTTCCCAGGAATGGATAAAGACGCTACAAAACGAACCGTCAATCATTTAGCAGAACAAATAAAGAAACGCACAGGCGAACAGGTGTTCATCAAGTATCGATAAATGAGAAAAGAAAGGTGCATTATTCTATTTTAATCGGCTACGAAGATGGACAGGTTAACCGCGCCTTGGCAAAAAAATGCTTACGCGCAAACCGGCCCCAACTACTACTTCAGCGTGGGGTTTCCGTATATTTTAAATTCCCCAGAAACATGAAGAAGACCGAGCATATGCAGTAATCCGTTATAGTAGCGCCATCGGCCGTTCGGAGTCGGTTGCGCCCAGAGTTCTTCCACAAAGCCTTTGGCAAAATCTTCGCTGCTTATTGTGGCGCCGACGGCATTCATAGCAACAAGCGCTGGGGATCCATAGTTTACTTTTGGTTTCCCGTCGTGGGAATATACCGCAAAAATGGTTGGCTGCGCGGAATAAAACCCCAACAACTTGTTGACTGCTTCAACCTCCCGTTCATCTTTGGCAAACCAGAGGTAATCAACCGCAATATTCTGTATGACCCGGAACGAGTCGAAAGCAGATAGATCCGAGCTGGAATTAAAAAACACCTTGTGTGGTTTTCCATCAAATGTTGCGTATTCGGTAAAGAGACCGGTTTCAGGATGAGCTGCCAAAGTAAAATAATCTCGGCTAACCAGGGCAACCTCTTTCCATAAGTTATTGTCTTCTTTGGCCCACATTGCCCAAAGCTCATAAAAGCCCGGCACATGATAGGACGGATCGGTGAACCCGGAGGCAGGGGGATCGGGCGAAAAAATGATTTGCTTGTGTTCCGGATCGATCATGGGGCGGATTGTCGCACTGGGTTTCTTGTGCAACATTTCATGGAGGATGGCATTTGCTTCATTCTCATAATTATAAATACCGCTACCATTTCCCCAGCGGTTCTGAGCGAACATGAGCGCCATAACAAAATATTCTTCGCCATCGGGAGCCGCATTCGGATCAATCATTTTATACGGAGGCTCATTACGAACTTGCCAAGAAAAGTATCCTTTTTTTTCTCCTTCCTGATGTTGCATCCTTTTTTTTGCAAAGGACCACAACTTGTCGAAGGTATCTTTATCGTCCATCATTACGGCTATTATCATTCCATAGGACATGCCTTCCGATCTGATATCCCGGGAATCAATACTGCTGATAAAACCCTCTCCATCTGCCGTTTCATAAAACAACC
>DUOS01000189.1 GCA_012838745.1 Treponema sp.
TGAATTCAGGCAGAAAAGAACTTGTCAAATCAAAAGTTATTATATTAAATGAATAAATTCAACATTCTATTACCATAGGGGATGCTTTGAAACGTTTTCTGGTATATTTTTCTTTACATGTTCTATTCTTCATCAATGGCGCTTTTTAGCTAGTTATGAAGGAGCTTATTTAATTTATAATAACAGCTTGTTTTGTGCTTAATGGAGGAGCTACTATTTATGAAAAAGACATTATTTATATTCTTCTTAAGTACTCTTTCAATCTATGCCGCAGAATTTATCGTTTTTTCTTTAGATGGAAAGAACATTGGAACTGTTCAGTGCGTAGAGAACGACTGTTCATCTGCATTATCAACGTATTCCAAGGCTGTTATTCTTGTCGATAAGAAGACTAACGTGAGTTCTTGGTCAAAAGGGATTTCTATAACAAGCGAAGATACTGTTTTTATTTCTTTACAGGATTCGGTGTCTTGGATTGAACTGGAGAAAAACTCCGTAGTGTCGTTGTGCATTGAAGACTCTGTTGATGGCGTTTGGAAAGTGTCCGGATTAGCAAGTAGATTGCAGAACGATGCTTGTATACAAATTGATGCGGGAAAGCTTGTAAAATCGGCAAATGTTCAGTATTTGGCTAAATCCGGTATAAAAAATACCTTTAATATTCTTGTAGGAATGAAAAGAATAGATCTATCTAGTCAAAGTCATGAATTGGGTTTTTATGGAAGTGAATTTTCGCTAAAGGAAAAGGTAATCTATATGGATCCTAAGAAGGAGTTGGAAAATAGAATTTATCCTGATTCGGTAAGGATTTCCTCCATGGATGTCGATTTAGCTGTTGATAAGTATAAGGTGACTAATTGTGAAATAATACAGACCTTATGGGACTCTATTCCGATGCATTCAAAGTCTCAGGATAGGGTACTTCTTGAGTATCATAATTATTGGATAGATAAGAAAAAGAAAACCATCAAGAATGGTTCCTGTGACGCTCACGATTCTGCTGCAATTAAGGCGTATCTGTATAGTGCCTTAGCTTATGCAAATGCACGAAGTATTCGCGACGGTTTTGAACCTGTTTATTCTTTCAAAAAGATTAATAAGAAAATTCATTTACCTACATTATATCCAGATGGTAGTTTTGATGTCTACACAACAAGTTTCTTTGAAAAATATGAAAATGGGGGTGATGCTTGGATCTATGTTCAGGTGAATAAAAATGCTAATGGTTATCGTTTGCCTTATTATGATGAGTGGATGGCTTTAGCTAAAGCAGGGAAGACCGGAAGGAGATATGTTTGGGGAAATAGCGAAAGTGAAGAAGTGGCGTCTCAGTATGCATGGTTTGGTGAGGGAATTGCTATTTCAGAAAAGTATGGTGTGTATAAGCAAGAGTCGAAACCAGTCGGTATGAAAAAGCCGAATGATTATGGGCTTTATGATATGGCTGGTCTTGTTTGTGAGAATGTGATGTTTCCCGGAAAGAGTATTTTTACTCGTGAAATCACGTCGTGTAAGGGTGGCTTTTTGTATGATTCATTAAAAAACTTGAATTTTGGAGCCCACAAGGATAATTTTATTGGTGGACTCGGCGGATATCAAGGGCTTCGATTAGTGAGAGAAATAAAATAACTGAGAATTAGAATAATGATAAAAAAAATCTTGACTTTATGCACTATTTTGACGATAGCTTCTGTGGCTCAAACCTATGATATTTATGATGTCAATGGAAAATGGTATGCGAAAATAAATGGCCAAATTAACAAAAGTGTGATTGAAAAGTATAAGCAAAA
>DUOS01000190.1 GCA_012838745.1 Treponema sp.
AAATGTTTATATATTTAGACGTTTCTGGAGGAAATCCCACCCTTGAAATAGAGCCGGTACTTAGCGATGTCTATGGTAAAGAATTTACTTTGCTAACAGGAACATTATCTCTTGGCGAGCATAATTCTTATTTTGACACGGTGAACTCTCTTATATTTAGTGTTGAAGTTCCTACAGGGGATGAAGCCCCCGAAAATTCTTCCGAAGGTATAGGGTTTGCAACAATAGAAGGGAATCCCATTAGTGGGTATTTAACCGTAAACGGATTCGTACCCAACAGTCTTATAGATAAAAATGTACACCTTCTTATCATCGGAGAAAAATATGGTGCTAATGTTATGTATGTTGTTGATAACACAGTAACAATGGTGGAGGGGATAAACATTGATCTAAGTAATGATACTTTTACACCTCTTCTACAATATGCAGTATTGTACAGTGGGTATGAAGGGCAGGGGTTTGCAAATTTTAATGGCTCTACGGGTACTTTAGAAATAATTATTGAAGATGAGCCAATACCCATGGGTTCTGGGGCGATCAATGAGGTAGATCTCGGTGTACCCCCCTATTATGCTGCAATAATTCCAATTTTTTCTCTTACATCAGATACCTATTCTTTTGCTTTTACTGGAGGGTGGGGCCGAGCAGAAACTCAATTAAATGTGTATGAAGCTACAACCTTTATTATGGTTGAATTCCAGTAAGACTTTTAATGGAGAACCATAATTAGTCTTTGTTGCCGGCTCGCATCTGCGAGCCGGTTTTTTCTTCTAACAACCCCTTTTTTCCTGTTCTGCTTGCCCGCGGGCTTTTTTTCGGATACTATCGGAACTTATGGAATTCACTCAAGAAAAGATAGACGCAATTGTTGTAAATGAAGTGGCGATTCTCAAGAAAGTCGCTGCTGAATTAAAAGTACAGCCAGCACAGGTCTCGGCTGTAGTAGCCCTAGTAGCGGAAGGATGCACAATCCCCTTTATATCCCGTTACCGCAAAGAGAACCACGGTTCCCTCGACGAAGTACAGGTTCGCGACTCCGATCAACTGTATAAAAGTTACCTTAATTTAGAAACACGCCGGCTCGAAATAGTCAGAGGCATATTTTCTCAAGGAAAACTTTCTGAACTACTGTATGGCAACGTCATGAAGGCGCAAACCCTCACAGAGCTCGAAGATTTATGGGCCCCGTTCAAAAAGAAAAAGAAAACGAGAGGAATGCTTGCTATAGATCGAGGGCTCGAACCTCTCGCCGATCTCATGGAAAAAGCAGATGAACCAACGGTAACTGCAGCTGCAGAACAATATATACAGACAAACGAAGAAACCCCAGAATTGAGCGTTGAAACCGCTCAAGACGCACTACTGGGAGCTAAAGATATTATTGCCGAACGTGTTGCTCAGAATCCCGACCATCGTGCGGCAATTCGCTCATGGTACTTAAAAAGCGCCCAGTTTGTGGTTGCCGGGGTGGGCGATGAAGCCGTACAAAAAACAAGCGTGTACCAGATGTACTGGGATTACCACGAAGCCCTCAATCAAATAAAACCCCACCGAGTTCTTGCCATTAACCGTGGAGAGCGCGAGGGTATCCTCGATGTCAAAATTGACGTAGACGCCGAAGAAGCTATCGATATTATCGAACGTACCTACGATATTCATAACGACTACCATCGAGACGCACTAACAGACGGAGTAATCCGTATTCTTTCCCCCGCAGTTGTTCGCGAGCTTCGCTCTGATCTTTCCGAAGAAGCAGACAATCACGGTATTTCCGTATTCAGTGAAAACCTTAAAAACCTCCTCATGCAACAGCCCATTAAGGGAACTCGTGTGTTGGGAGTAGACCCGGGAATACGAACGGGAACTAAATGTGCCGCCATGGACGAAACGGGTAAATATCTCGGGAACTTTATGATTTTTCAGCACAAGGTGGTGGAAGCTGAGAAAGCAATACTTCGTGCTATCAAAGACTATCAAGTGCAGCTCGTTGCTGTTGGTAATGGAACGGGAAGCCGCGAAGTACAGGAAATTGTTGCTCGTGTAATATCCGAGCATTGCCCAGAAGTTTTATATACCGTGGTAGATGAAGACGGAGCTTCTGTATATTCAGCAAGTGACGTGGCTCGCGAGGAATTTCCTGATTTGGATTTGACTATCCGTGGAGCGATCTCCATCGGTAGGCGTCTTCAAGATCCTTTGGCCGAACTCGTCAAAATTGATCCTAAGTCTATTGGTGTTGGCCTGTATCAGCACGACGTAAACCAGAAAAAACTTTCCCAAATGCTAGACGATGTAGTGGGCTCGGTAGTTAATAGGGTTGGTGTAAACCTTAATACCGCAAGTTTTTCAATTCTGCGCTATGTATCGGGTATTAACGGGCCTCTTGCAAAAAAAATTGTTGCATTTAGAGAATCAGGTGGAAAAATCACTAGCCGCGATGATCTTAAAAAAATTCCCGGTATGGGCCCCAAAAGTTTTGAACAGTGTGCAGGTTTTTTAAAAATCTCAGAAAGTTCCGATCCTTTAGACAATAGCTGGGTGCACCCCGAAAACTACGAGGCTGCTCGTGTTGTGTATGAGCTAGTTCAAAACAAGAGCGATGTAACGAGTGATGTGCGTAAAGATCTCAAAACTCGTTTTGAACTTGGCGAACAGACAATAACAGATATTATCGAAGAATTAAAAAAACCGAACCGTGATCCGCGCGATGATTATCCTAAACCTATAATGCAGCAGGGAGTTCTTTCCTTTGAAGATTTGAAGGAAGGGATGATGGTTACCGGTAAAATTAAAAATGTAGTGGATTTTGGTGCATTCGTTGATATCGGTATTAAAGAAACCGCCCTTTTGCATCTTTCGGAAATGAGCGATCAATATGTTAACGATCCTATGGATGTAGTTAAGGTAGGTGACGTAAAAGAATGCCGCATAATTGGGTTAGATGTGGATCGGCGCCGAATTAGCCTTTCGTGTAAGAGCGAATCGTCTCGGCCTGCTGGGGGAAAAACTCAAGGCCGCAAGGCTGTAGTTCGCGCAGGCAGTGCTCCATCTGGAGCCCCAGGTGGAAAACCTGCTGACCGCGGTGCCGCGCGCCCTGCTCAAAACAATGCACGTGCGAGCCAAGAAGATGATGGCATGACCTATAATCCCTTTGCAGCGCTCTTAAAGGGAAAAAAATAAGCATGCAGGCTGATTGGAGTGCCCTGCTTTCCGAGGGGCTCGAAAAGCTAGAGATTCCTCGGGAAGATACCGTCCTCGATGGTATTACCCTTCGAGGTTCAGAGGCTCTCCACCCCCTGTTATCCCGCTACATGGATGAGCTTGAACTATTCAACGCCGTGTTTGATCTTGTGGGTTCCGACTCGCGTGCAGAGCTCACCGTTCGCCACATACTGGATAGTCTTGCTCCCTGGCGCCACCTCGTGCGCCTTCTTGCTAGCAATCCATCGGCCCATCTTGCCGATGCAGGCACGGGAGCGGGGCTTCCCGGCATTCCTCTAGCACTTCTACTCCCTGGTATTCAGATAACGCTCATTGAACGCATGAGCCGCCGTTGTTCCTTTTTGGAAAACTGCCGTGCCATGCTTGCGCTGAGTAATACCACTGTTCTAGAAACCTCTGTTGAACAGGCCCCAAAAGGGCAGTATGACCTTCTCGTATTCAGAGCGTTCCGGCCACTCGATGCAAAAATGTATCGAGCCTTAGATGGGCTCCTTTCATCAGGCGGAAACATTGCTGCATGGAAGGG
>DUOS01000191.1 GCA_012838745.1 Treponema sp.
ATGGCTTGATGTAGTTCCTGAAGATGTGCTACTTCCAAAAGATATACCCGACACAGTTAAATTTAAAATAGAAGAAACATCTATTAAAGATGAAAACGTGGATGCTCAAGAAGACGATGAAGATTCCATGCCAGAAGAAGTTCGAGAAGGCCTTGATCTTCTTGAGCGTTTATTCCCAGAAGCAGGGTGGGAAAACCTTGATTCTTTACCGGACTTCGGTGCGTATTTTCAGCCAATTTTACAGTTTAAAGACGGGTTTACCCAACTTGCACCGGATAATCCGTTACATCAGACAATGATATTATTTTGGATATTAGAAGAGCTTTTTCAGGGGCTCCGTTTGATTAAGTTTGAAGCCTTGCCGCCGCTTTCAAGTAGAGACGATGTAGAAGATATTCAGCCGATTCTTGAAGAATGGATTTTGTATCAGGAGACAATTTTTGATAAAGGGTTAAGCCCCGAACTCAAAGCCTATACACACCAAATTTATACGCAACCAAATTTTCATAAATCTCCATATGGACGTAAGTTGCTTTCTGGTATGTATACCCTGATAAAAAATATGTTTTTGCCATATTTTGATGTGCGTATGTATGGGTATGCAAAACTACCCAAAGACGACCGGCTTCCACCGTTTTATATTCGTGTTTCTCGCCTAAAACGACTTCTTGAACGCTATAACGAGGCTCTTGGTCCTTGGCCTCCTAATTCGGAAAATGAAGCAGATGCTTCTGTCCCCGGTGTGATGAACCCTTGGGAGCTATATAAATTTGATATTGCGAATCCTCTGTCGCGTAGACTTGATGCTCTATGTGGAGGAAAAACTTCTAAAACAGGAACCAATGCCCTGCTAATTCATTCAACACTCATTATTCTAAATGTTCTTGATTGGTGGATTAACGAGCGCTCTAGTTTTGCTTATCAGGAAGCTCCAGAATATCTATACCGAACAATAGAACCTGGAAGCTCAGTGCCAGCATTCGGGGTGCATGGTCGAACTGATACTGAAACCTTGTTTACAAAACATCTCAAAGGCAATGTGTTTTCGTTTGACCGCTAGAGCTGACGACCTGTTTTAAGCTTTTCTTCGAATCGAGCAAGAGGCTTGCCTTCTAGAGCAGGTTTTTCTCCCTTAAGCATAGCCTTGAGCGCTAAGAGTTCTTCTCCAGAGAAGGTGACGCTGTTACGCTGATAGCGATCAAAAGATGCTGTTGCTAACGGTGCAACTCGGCGCGTAATATCCAACATTATCGAGGCATAATCGCGAATTTCTTTTTGAGCGTGACCGTCACAACGAAGACGAAGAAAATGAAAAAGATTATGGAGATCAATTTGCCAGTACCATTCTGTATAAGTTGAAAGAGGAAGATTAATGCGAGCAAGTTCTCGAGCAATGTTTTCGGTAATTAAATCATTGTATCCGGAGAAAATTTCTTTTTGTTGGTCTTCTATTTTTTTTTGAATACCAAAAGCGATTTCATCTGGGATTTTCTCATCTGAACGGCCTTGTTTATTATTAAGACTTTGGTACGAAATGTCTTCAATAGCGGGCACATAGCAATCGTCTTTCATTATGGAATATCGACCAGAGATTTCGTTGACTCGTGCTGTTCGGTGGCGAATCCATTGACGAGCTACAAAAATAGGAAGCTTTATATGGAAGGTAAGTACTACTTGCTCGAAGGGTGACGTGTGTTGATTTCGTAAAAGATAATCAATAAGAGCCCCATCTTCCCGGACCGATTTAGTACCTTCTCCATACGAAACACGGGCAGACTGCACAATACGTGCGTCTCCTCCCATGTAGTCAACCAATCGAATGAATCCCTTGTCTAGAACGGGGATTTCTTTGTCTAGGATTTCTTCTGCTGCAGGTATAATACAATGTGCCATAGGCTACAGTATATAAGCGTGGTCTTGACATGGCAAGAGGATTGAAGTAATCTGAAGAACATTTTTTTGGAGCGGTGTCCGAGTGGTTGAAGGAGGCGGTCTTGAAAACCGTTGTGCCGCAAGGTACCGGGGGTTCGAATCCCCCCTGCTCCGTAAAAGCTGTCACCGTTGGGTATCAGCTATATAGAATCCTGCCAGAATGGGGATTCGATCGTGAGTCCCCGCCGAGCGAATGCGAGGGAGAAGGGGACGAGGGCGGCCCTTTAGGGCGAATCCCCCCTTGCCACGGAAAGCTATCATGTATTATGGTAGGGAAGAAATGTTTGTCTTTTGGAGCGGTGCGAGAGCGGCCGAATCGGGCTCCCTGCTAAGGAGTTGTTCCCCAAAAGGGTACCGGGGGTTCGAATCCCCCCTGCTCCGTAAAAGCTGGCACCGTTGGGTATCAGCTATATAGAATCCTGCCAGATTGGGGATTCGATCGTGAGACCGAAGCGAGCTAGCGCAGCTTCGGACGAGGGCGACCCCGCAGGGGCGAATCCCCCCTGCTCCGTAAAGCTATCAAAAGCAAGATAGCGAATAGATTTTTTACGAGACTATAGCTCAGCTGGATAGAGCATCAGATTGCGGATCTGAAGGCCGGTGGTTCGAACCCACTTAGTCTCATCAAAGGCTGTCTTAAAAGACAGCCTTTTTTTACAACGCGGAAGCAACCATTTCCGCATGGAGAGATGCGAGAGTGGTTGAATCGGGCGGTCTCGAAAACCGTTGTACCGCAAGGTACCGGGGGTTCGAATCCCCCTCTCTCCGTTAAGCATTCGTTAATTGTTATAGCAGTATAGCGGTTAAAAGCATTGCAAAGACGGAAAATTGGGGATTCGATCGTGAACGAGGAAGCGAGCTAGCGCAGCTTCCGAGAGAGCGCGGCTTCCGAGAGAGCGCGGCCCTTCAGGGCGAATCCCCCTCTCTCCGTAATGTAAATATTGCTCAGAACTTTTTAATTTGGTTTTTTTTGGAGAGATGTCCGAGTGGTCGAAGGTGCACGCTTGGAAAGCGTGTGTGCTTGCGAAAGTACCGGGGGTTCGAATCCCCCTCTCTCCGTACAACAAAGAATACTGTATAAACAGTATTGTGGAATAAGCGAAAGTTATGGAGTTGGGCCGGGGATTCGATCGTGAGCAAGGAAGCGTAGCTTCCACGCGAGCGCGGCCCTTTAGGGCGAATCCCCCTCTCTCCGTAGAGAATATAGTAACCGTTAACGCAGCATGGCGGAAAAAATTACTAAAAGCCGTGGTGTTGGGGATTCGATCCTCGAGTAGACCGTTCCGGGAAGTCCAGGTCCTATGCAAGGAACCCCTTCTGAACTCCGCCAGATCCGGAAGGAAGCAACGGCAGGAAGACGGTTTTTGTGCCGTAGTGTACCTGGGCTTCTCAGAGCGGTTTTTTATTTGGTGATGCTTCTCTTCTGCGATAATACTAAAGCGAATAAGTCTCTTATCGGAAGAGAACCTTTTATATTAAATTGTATGCCTTTGTCTTTTTGCTACTATATGATATGATGTAAAAGTAATAAATCTTGGTTAGTAAAGGCGGTTTTATGTCTAAATCTGCATCTTCCGAGACGGTTGTTGAGAATCAGAAGCTACTTATTATCATTCCTACATACAACGAAGTAGATAATATAAAACCACTTATCGATGTGGTTTTTGCGTTAAATTCACCGAATCGAGTAATGGATATCCTTGTGGTTGACGATGGCTCACCTGATGGTACTGGTGTTTGTGTAAAAGACATTCAGAAAAAATATCCCGACAACCTATATCTACTTGAACGAACTGAAAAGAACGGACTTGCGGACGCATACATAACTGGTTTTAAATGGGGACTGGAGCGCGATTATTCCCTGTTTCTCGAGATGGACGCGGATTTCTCCCACAATCCAAAATATGTTCCAGAAATGTTGATCGCCGCCCGTGATCATGATGTAATAATAGGTTCTAGAAATATCGCAGGGGGAAAAGTCAAGAATTGGTCTTTTCTCCGAAATTTTATTTCCAAAGGTGGAAGCCTTTACTCTAGAATAGTGCTGAGTTGTCCCGTCAAGGATTTGACGGGTGGTTTCAATATGTGGAACAGAAATGCCCTGAATACAATAATGCTTGATACTATCATCTCGAAAGGGTTTACGTTTCAAATAGAAATGAAATATAAGGCTTACAAAAAAGGCTTGCGAATAAAGGAAATCCCAATAGTGTTCGTGGACAGGGTTAGTGGTGAATCTAAAATGGACAAGAGGATTTTTGCTGAGGCGTTTGTCTCCGTATGGAGATTGCGCAAGTGTATGAATTAATTAAATTTGGTATTACCGGTGGGTTAGGCTCTATCACCAACCTGGCGATCTTTTATGTTCTTGTGGATAGGTTAAGTTTTCTACCTCAAGCGGTGAGTGTTCTTTGTTTTGTTATAGCAGGAACTCAGAATTTTTTCATAAACACGGTCTGGACATTTAAGAGGCCGAGCCCCGAAAAAGAAAAAGTAAATATTCATAAATGGATTCTATTTATGAGTTCATCCCTTGTAGGATTGTTCGTAAATATTGCTGTTCTCACGCTTTTACTTCACTTTTTTTCTTTTTCGCTTCAAACAATCCCCCAACTGATTGGTATACTTTCTGGAATGATTTTTAATTTTGTTTTATCTAAACAATTCGTGTTTAAAGTAAAATAATCTTGAGGAGAAAAATTTATATGGATAACTTGGCAAAGAGGTTTTTTTCCTTCGCGTTAATTTTACTGTTGGTCAATATCGCACACTTTGTTTCCTCTCCGCCTCCTGCTTATAAAAAGGCGCTTCCCGTATATATGAATATTGAACTTTCAGAGCAAAACGTTTGGAAAGTAGAAGTACAGACACAAAGCAAAAAAAGGCTTGATTTTGATGATTTAATTAGGTATTACGTTAGAATAATCCGTGGGAAGAGGCACTCAATAAACGAGGTTAATCGAATACTATTGCCACCTACAACGGAATTAAGCGGACAGGGCCTGCCCATCGTTATCGCAGATGAAATAGCTCGGGGCAAGGTGATCCAAAGGATTTCTCTTAAGCTGTCCGCTGGTATGAACGTGGAGGATATAGACGGCATTACTTTATCTATCGGCGAAAAAATAATATTTTTCGATTCTCATGAGCTGAAAGGTCTCGCGGCTGACGAAAAAGGAATGATTCCGTTGCTCGATTCAATCGGGCATCCTGACAAGCATCTGTCTTTAGGCTTGAATCGATTAGGACCCTTTAATGATTTTTTCCTTTTTTTGACAAATCCGTTGTCATCTCCCACAGTTCTCTTTTATACGGGCTTGCTTTGGATGTTGTTGGTTTTTTTTAAAAATAGATCAAAGAGTAGCTTGGATATGTTGAAGTCGGGTATTTTTCCTGAAAAAACTGACATCTCCAGAAAGATGGAAATCGCGATTCTGATAGTACTGACCAGTATCTCGTTTCTAATCAGAATCAACAAAATTTCCCAAATGAATATCTTTAGCGATGAGCTTTATGCAGTTATAACGGCAGACCCGAATAAATCTTTTCTGTTTACATTCACCGATGCAGGAAATCCTCCTTTCTATTATATTTTATTGCGGATATGGAGTTCTATATGGGGATGGACTGAAGTGTCTGGGAAGGTCCTTTCCGTTCTCATTGGTTCTCTTTCCGTTCTTTCCATTTGGTATTTAATTCGCAATCTCCTAGGAAAAACCCCCGCTTTGATAGCTGCAGCCTTTATGACCGTTAGTAGTTATGCGGTTGGCTGGAGTCACGTTATTAGGACTTACGCTTTATTGCTTTTACTTACTCCCTTAGTAATAACCTTCTTCTTAAAGTATCTACGCGAAAAAAAATTCAGGCATTTGATGTTATACACGATAGCTAGTATTATCCTCGTTAACTCGCATTATTATGGGGTGTTTGTCGTTTTAGCTAACGCAATCTTATCTTTGTTGTTTCAGATACAATCACGAAGTTTTTCGTTTAGAAAAAACATTGGCTTTCTACTTGCTAATATAGTAATAGCATTGTCGCTTGCCCCGTTCTTGCTGTATATGGGCATTCAGGAAGGACTGATGAATAGCGCCTATAATGATATGGACGTTCCGTCGTCCAAGTTGTTACGGGTAGTGTTTTTTACGTACAAGATAATCGCCTATATCGGGGGCTTCTTTTCTTCAAATATTATTATGTTCATAGTTTTTTGTATAATCATTGTTTTTCTTTTACGCACGCTTTTTCAAAAAGAAAATCTAGGGGAGTCTCTGGCAAAGTACAGGTTTGCTTTGTGGTATTCCTTGGGTTTTTGTGTAATTATAATTTTGCTGGCCTTTTTTGTATCGATTTTCCGCCCAATGATGAAAGAAAAATATTTTATAGTGTTGTATCCTAGTATTATTACCATTCTGACGTTGTTTTTTTGCCCGATTTATCC
This sequence comes from Treponema sp., assembly GCA_012838745.1. Lineage (GTDB taxonomy): Bacteria > Spirochaetota > Spirochaetia > Treponematales > Treponemataceae > Teretinema. The sequence continues at coordinate 6,374 of DUOS01000191.1, forward strand.
TAAATCATATACGCCAATAAAAAGCATTCTGTTCGTTTTGCTTCTACTTGGTTTTTCTGGAGATATGTATTATCCAAGTGAATCGGATGTTTTTCATGAAACGGCTGAGTTTATTAACCTAGACAGCACGCGATATCATTCATTCGCTGTGCAAGAACACATAAAAAAAGATAAAGCCCATGGGCCTATCTATAACCAATACTTCTCATTTTTTACGGAGGGAAAAGGAAATTTTGATTCTATATTTTCTCCGGGCAAATCTGTTCCTGAAATGCTTTATGGACATCCTTTCGCAAATGGCCCGATTCCAGAGCAAATGACGCATTGTACTAAAGTATTTATTCGTGATAGATATGTGACGAAGTATTATTCCCAGTCCTTGTTATCTGAATATGCTAAGAAATAAATTAAAGGGTACATCGCAAAAGTTGTTTAAAAAATCATAGAATTTAAGTATAAAACAACACGGACTTTTTGATCAAAATGACAAACTCTAGAGGGGAGTTAGCCCTATTGCCTGAAGCCGGGTAATGGAGATTGATAAATCAGGCTTACAAAGTTTTATTTTTACTGCAATATACCCCTAACCTTACCCATCAAATCAAGCTCTATAGCTAGCATTCATTTTATGCTACTATTCCTCTTGTGAAAATACTTCTTGTTGCAATTAACGCAAAATATATTCATACCAATCTCGCAATACGCGTATTAACCTCATACTTAAAAAAAACCTGCCCTGCAGTAATTGATGGAAAAATAACTATTGAAATAGCCGAATGGAACATTA
>DUOS01000192.1 GCA_012838745.1 Treponema sp.
GTGGCTCATCATAACAGCCGTGGCTTCCATTTTTGCACCTGTGCAAAACATATTGATACTGCTATTCATGTCATTCCTATTCAACATAGTGATGGGAATAATCACCGATGTGCATGTCAACAAAAAGCAATTCAACATCAAGAAGGCGTTCAACGCACTGTCGCAACTGCTCTTCTATTTTGCCTGTGTGTTGTTTATCGATTATGGCGCAAACCTATTGGGCGATCTTAGCCTTGGGACATTGGGTGTAAAGTGGCTCACGTGTATTGTGGTCTATTTTTATCTTACTAATATATTTAAGAATGCAAAGCAACTCTATCCAGATAATAATGCAATCACGTTTATATACGAACTGCTATCGACAGAGATATTTGATAGGCTGAAAGGGATGATTGGGTTTAACTCTAAAAAAGACGATGAATAATGGCAAAATTTGAAATAGCATTTAGGCGAACAAAACGATTTGAGGGTGGATATGTAAACGATCCACAAGATGCAGGCGGCGAAACATACAACGGCATTTCACGACGTGCCAACCCTACATGGGCAGGCTGGCGAGTGGTGGACGAAATGAAGCGCAAGCCCAATTTTCCTAAAAACCTGAGAGAGCGCAAAAGCATTCTTGACGATCTAGAATTTTCGCTATACAAAACCAATTATTGGGACCCTGTGTGGGGCGATAAAATAAGAGAGCAAGTTGTGGCCAACGATATGTATGACACGGCTGTGAACATGGGCGTTGGTACATCTATCAAACTGTCGCAACGCCAGTGGCGATTGAAGCAGACAGGCACAATGAACTCAGAGTTACTTGACAAATTAAATTCGATAAGATGAAACAGATATTTTTAGTAATAGGACTACTCCTTGTGTCGTGTAGCACCGCTAAGATTGTTGAAGTAGAAGTGCCTGTTTATGATACGGTTTATATCGACACTGCAGATGTTGACCGAGTGGCAGAGCTGGAAGCCGATGTTCGTTTTTGGCGCGACAGTGTTTACACGCTCAATTCTACAACCCCAGTTGATGTCTATTTCAATGCACGCAAAATTGAAAAGATAAAATATTACATATCCATCACCGAGAACAGACCTGCTAATAAGAAGTTTTTCTACGGATGGATTAAAAGAACTATGGCAGAATGAAACAAACACTCTTTTTTATCATAATTGTTTTCTCTCTCAATTCTTGCAAGTCTCAACGAGATGTGTCTCGATCGGTTGTTGTCCAAACAAGAGGTGAAAGCCTTGTGACGGTCAATGATACGTCCAAGACACATCTTGAGACTTTGCTTAACAGTGAAGTAACAACGAACAAAGAGACAAACACTTACAAGAAAGAGACCTATTTAGATAGTATGGGCAATATGACAAAAATGATAGAGACACTCAGCTTTATCAACCTACAGGTTGATTTTAAGAGTCAGCTGAACCAACTAAAGCGTGAAGACTTCAAATACAGTGCCACTACATTGACCACAGATACCACATCTACAGTAATGGAAGAGAAAGAAAAAGAAAAGACAGATTCGCGACTCATACAGGGTTGGGAATGGGGCGCAATAGCATTTGGCATTATAGCATCGCTATTTATCCTGGTGACGATATATAGAAACAGAATAAGATTATGACAATCCAACAACAACCACATAGCATATCCCTATCGGGCAACATGCTCCCCTTTATCATCAACAGCGGAGCGTTGGTAAACTTCACCCTCAAAGATGGGGCTAATACATTAATAGAATCGACCTACGAGCCTGATAGCTCTGGGCGTATCGAAATTGATGTAAAGGATATTATCCAGAGCCGATTGAAATATCAAATTAAGGGGAATGCTTTTTATGAGCAAACCGAAATTGTGAAGCAATTCACCGCTACAATTGATAGCACTACGGTCAACTTCAAAGTGATCAGATGCGGGGTGTTGGATCTTGCCGATACGCCAACCAATTGGTTGAAAGGAAACTTCTTGACATGGCAACCGCAACAAAAAGCAATCACCTACTACAGTCCCGAGTGGCTTACCTATTACGCTACTGAAGGCTGCACAATAAAACTAAAGGCATACTTCCCCGAAAGCATCGTTCAAAATGTTACCCTTGGGACATGTGGGTCGGGGAGGGCCTTTTCTTTTAATCTGCAATATGCACATGTGGCTGGATTGCTTGGCAATAAATACCCAACGCATTACGATGTGTGGGCCGAAACATCGGCAGGCGCAAGACTCTCATTCATTCAGCGCTACTACTTCTCTGAAGTGGATAGCGAACAGGAACAATGGTTCTTGTTTGAAAACTCACTGGGTGGGCTTGACACACTGCGTGCAAGTGGAGAAACAGACCTTGAGTCGACGCACGAACACAAAACAGCCATAGTGGATGGCGAAGTACAAGAATATAAGATAGACACCAAGCGCATTTACACCAAAAACACCGGTCACCTAACCGATTACGAGCGCCGTTGGCTGATGGACTTTCCTCCAGCAAGGGCAAAATACATACACCACAGCGGAGCGATCCGCAAAATAGTAGTATTGGAAACACCTTTCAATTACGCCGTGTCTGACTCTCCCACAGATTTTACATTCAAATACCGATTCACATCACAATCTTCATGCTTAAATCTAATCAGGAGCGAAAATCTAATACCTACCTCGATAACTATACCTAATATCGACGCTCCTGGTTTTTTTTTACCCCCTCGCCTGAGTGAGTATCCTCGCACACCCTTGCACGAGGGGGTTATCCTTCCCGCATTCGATCCACACACCGAAGCGGCGTCTGTAACAACAGTTGGAGCAATACTATCGGCCCTCGTATTTGAAGTAATTGAAAAAGTAAGTGCTGGCGAAGCTGGGGGCGAGTTGGTAAACATATTGCGATCTACATCGGGGGGCGAGCCTTCAGATTATAGTGTGTTTTCGTCATTGCGCGCATCAAATGAAATAAGAATCGCTATTGATGAAGTGTTGGCCGACATTGATTTCTCGGACAAGTATCTCTCGAAAATAGATCCCGATACGGCAAATGGTTTAATTAAATTCTTGCAAGGTTTAGAAATTGGCGACTATACGCCAGGTTTTTTGGGGGGCGGGGGTGCTTTCAAAATGAAGGATGGTATATCTGAACTAGAAGTGGATAAGCTAACAGTAAGGATGGTAGCCACTTTCTTTGAAATTGTAGTAAGTAAATTAAGGCACATTAATGGGGGCTTAGTGCTATCAAGAGGTGCTATGACTTGTAGCAGAGTGGTAGAAGACGCTGATTCCTATCAATGCTTCTTTGAAAGAGGAGAAAACAATGAGATAAGCAACACATTTGTTGTTAACGACCAAGCAAGATGTCAGGTATTCAATGCAGGTAACCAAAAGTTCTATTGGCGATTAGTTACAGCTGTAGGTGATGATTGGATAAGATTATCAAAAACAGTAGGTATAGGAGACAGTATTCCTACAGCAGGTGATGACATTGTACAATTAGGCTATCAGGGCAAAGATTTAAATCACGTAAAAAGACTCAACGCTCAAATAATTGATGAGAGTGGAATAAGTCAATATGTAGAAATTGACAGTTTCACACTTGAGGGAAAACGCAGAAACTTCATGTCGGCAGATGGTTCGGGGAGTCAATTTACAGGAAAAGTGAGCTTTGTAAATGCAGGCGTAGACTATGATTTAAGTGATTGGGCGCACGAGACCGAAACAGCCATTCAAGATGCCGAAACAACCATTCAAGAAGCTGTAGAAAAAATAGCTCCCCCAGTATGGGTGGTAGAAGCTGTGAATATTATACCCAATGCACCAACAGCTATATTTAGGAGAGGTAAGGATGAAGAACTACATCAATTAACATTAGTAGCAAAGTTTACACGTGATGGCATAGATGTGACAGATATAATGAATCAGTCAGGATTGCGACTATACGAATTTGAACGGCGCAATATGTGGGGAGAAGACGATAACGGTAACTCAGATAGTGCTTGGAATTTAGCAAATAAAGGCAGAACGCAGGTAACACTAACGCACGAGGACATTGTATTTATTGGGAATATCAATATGAGATTTAATGACGAATTATTAGAAACGGAGTACCAAAAACTTAAATAAAGATATGGCAAATACAGGAGATAAAGTAGTAAGCACACAAATTATAGACCAC
>DUOS01000193.1 GCA_012838745.1 Treponema sp.
AGAAAAGAAAGCCCAGTCATCGTAGCCATAGCTCCAGCTATGCCTGCATCAAGAGCGCGCGCAAGAAAAAATCCGGCAATTGAGGATGCGATAGCAATAAGCGAAGCATACAAAAGCATAAGAGAAAGGCGGTCTGTAAGGAGGAGGGCGGCTGCAGCCGGTGCAATCATAAGCGCAACCACCAGAACAGCACCCACAGAATCGAAGGCTCCCACGGCAGTTATACTCGTGACCAACATAAGCCCATAATTAAGAGCAACAGGAGCAAATCCAAGCGTTGCAGAAAGCCCCGCATCGAATGTAGAGATTTTGAGCTCTTTAAAAAAGAGGAATGCGAGACTCGCATTCAGAACAAGTATCGCGCTCATCTTTACGAGACTTCTTGGTAGGGAAAACCCGAAAAAATCGATGCGATCCAAAGGAGCAAAGGCGAGCTCTCCAAGGAGAACAACATCTGTATCTAAATGAACATTACCCGCATACAGTGTTACCATAACCACTCCAAGGCTAAACATTGCAGGGAACACAATACCAATAGCTGCATCACTTTTAACTAATCGAGTCTTGTACAAAAGTTCGGTTAGGAAAACAGTAGCCATACTTGCTACAACCGCACCAATCATAGGAAGCGGGGAATTGAGTGTACCAGCAATAAAAAAACCAGCAACAATTCCAGGAAGAATTGCGTGACTAATAGCGTCGCTCATAAGAGCCATTCGCCGTAGAAGGAGAAAAACACCGGGAATCACGCAGGCAACAGAAACAATAGAAGCAATGATTATAATTTCTAAGTTCATGCGTTTTTATCTCCTTCCACTAGATTTTTTGCTGCTTGAATTCCCGCATCAGTAAGCGCCCATCCTTCTTGAGGTCGTTCAATTGTTAAACCTCTAAGGCGTAGTGCGCGCAACCCTTGGCGAACAGAGCCAGCGGGAGTATCCATGGTAACAAGAGTTTGTTCTTCATGAGGGTAATCAGCTTTTCCGTGGGACATGGCTAAGCCATACAGGTCAACAAGCAAACGATCTTGGGCAAAATATTGACGGTTTCGAATCCTTTGGGCAACTCTGCTCACAACACCTCTTTGCGGTCCAAAGAGAATAGAAAAGATAACAGCGCCGGTAAGTATTAGAACAATAACAGGACCCGTAGGAAGGTGTTCGCCAAGAGCGGAGACGACACTTCCAGAGGCGCCTGCTAAACCTCCAACGAGTGCAGCAATTACAACCATTGTAGAAAGACGATTTGTCCATTGCCGTGCAGCTGCAGCAGGTACCACGAGAAGCGCACTAATGAGGATAACCCCCACAGATTGCAAACCTACCACGATAACCGCTACAACGAGTCCGGTAAGAACAAAGTCTACCGCTCTTGCGGAAAACCCTAGAACGCGCAGGTGTTCAGGATCAAAGGTTGCGGCTTTAAATTCCTTCCAAAGAAGAAACAGAATAGCGAAGACAACGATCTCTATTCGTAAGATAAACATTACATCTGATTTTATAATCGTGGCAGCTTGGCCAAAAAGAAAACGGTCAAGTCCTGCTTGACTCGAATTAGGAAGCTTTTGAATGTATGTGAGAAGCATAAGGCCTAAACCAAAAAATACTGATAGAACAATCCCCTGGGCACCGTCAGTATCTATTCGAGTATGGCGTACAACCAATACGATAAAAAGAGTACCGATTAGACCTGCCACTGCTGCTCCCGCTAAGAGCACTCCCGGGCTTTTCTGGCCTGTTAAAATATATGCCAGAACAATCCCCGGCAATGCAGCATGAGAAATAGCATCACCGAGCAGGCTCTGCCTGCGTAATAAAGCAAAGGTTCCAATCGCGCCAGAACCCAGCCCAAGAAGGAAGGTCCCTAAAGCAACATTTCGTATTGTATAATCAGTGAAGAGTTCAAGAATGAATTGCATCCATGTCCTCCTCGTCTTCCTTAAAGAAAGCAACTCGCCCACCATAGGTTTTGCGCAAATTCTCTTGGGTAAAGACTTCTTTTACCGGCCCGCTCGCTATTGCTCTAACATTAAGCAGGAGCACCCTATCAAAGTATTCCTCTACAGTCTGAAGGTCATGGTGAACCACAAGAAGAGTTTTTCCTTCGTCGCGAAGTTCTCGGAGCAAAGAAATGATAGCGCGCTCAGTCGTAGCATCAACGCCTTGAAAAGGTTCGTCCATAAAGTAAAGGTCGGCTTCCTGTATGAGAGCTCGGGCTAAGAAAACTCGTTGCTGTTGGCCACCAGAAAGTTCGCTAATCTGTCTCGATGCGAATTCATGCATGCCAACTTTTTCTAATGCCGCCATTGCCGCAAAGCGCTCCGCCTTACCTGGCCGCCGAATCCATCCCAGCCGCCCATAGGAACCCATAATAACAACGTCTAAAACAGTAGTAGGAAAATCCCAATCAACAGCACTTCTCTGAGGAACATAGGCCACCCGCTTCCGTTGGTCACTAAGTTTTCCACCGAAAATACTCACAGTTCCTGCAGAAGCAGGAAGGAGGCCAAGAATAGCCTTTAATAAAGTCGATTTCCCCGCACCATTTGGACCAACAATCGCTTCCATAACTCCCTCTGGAACATTAGCGTCAACATCCCAGAGAACCGGTTTTTCACGATAGGCCACAGTTAAGTCTTCAACACGGATAGCGTCGGTCATTATTCCTCCCATATCACAAGTTCATTACTATTTTATTTTTTAGACAAGGCACCAGCAATTGTATTGATATTGTGTGTGAGCATTCCAACATAGGTTCCTTCGAACGTGCCAGAATCGCCCATAGCGTCGGAAAAAAGCTCTCCGCCAATTTCCACATCCCATCCTCTGGCATGAACAGCAGCTTGAAGGGCCTCAACATTTTTTTTGGGAACAGAACTCTCAACAAATATAGCTGGAACCTTCTTCTTTGCAATATAAGAAGCAAGATCTTGAACATCTCGGGTTCCTGCCTCGCTCACCGTACTAATCCCCTGTAGACCTTTAACCTCAAACCCGTATGCTCTACCAAAGTATTCAAAAGCATCATGAGCAGTTATCATAATACGCATATCTTCGGGTATTTCTGCGGTTTTTTCCTTCATATATACATGAAGCTTAGCTAGTTTAGCCACATACTCGGTATAATTTGCCTCAATCGCTGCCGCATCTTCGGGTAACAAAGAAACCAGGCTATCCCGGACAGCATCCACCGCAACCATCCAAAGCGCAACATCAAACCAAACATGGGGGTCGTGCAAGCCTTGATTTTCTCCGCCTAATAACTTTTCTTCGGGAATACATTCCGCAACAGCAAGAGTAGGCTTAAGTTCACCGAACTTCTTTAAAACATCACTCATTTTTCCTTCAAGATGGAGCCCTCCATAAAGAATCAGCTGAGCCTTTGCTAGACGATCAACGTCTTTTGCACTCGCTTTATAAAGATGGGGGTCAACCCCTGCCCCCATGAGAGCAGTAACATCTATGAGATTACCACCTATATTCTTTGCGGCATCTGCTATCATCCCGGTAGTTGTAACTACAGAGGGTTTTTCTTCGGCGTTCTTTGTATTCTCATCTTTTTTAGTACAGTTCGTAATCATGATACCAAAAGAGAAAATTGAGATAAAAAGTATAAAACCAGAAATTCTAAGTTTTTTCATTTAATTCTCCTGCATAGATAAACTATAGGATAGAGGTGTTTGTTTGTCAATATTTTAATTTTGATGCATCAAAGTTCATCGAGAAATACTACGTAACATCATGAAGCCACTTTCCGCTCTTGAATCGTAATAAGCCGGGAAAAACTTTCATTATTTCTTCACTCATCACAAAGAAATAAATAAGCCAAACCGGTGCTCCAAATCTAAAAGCTGCTATTGCAGCAGCTGGCAAAGCAATTGCCCACATAAAAAACAGATCATATATCGCACAGTATCGAGTGTCACCGCCAGCACGGCTTACCCCGATAATCATAGTTATATTGAATGCACGAAATGGATAGGCAATAGCCAGAAGTATAAACATACTATTAAGATACGAAAGTGCCTCTGGAGAAACATTAAAGAAAAAAGGAATTAATAATCGTAAGAAGAAAAGCAGGCCTGCAACCGCCGGAGCAGTAAGAGGAGCAAACCGAATAATACGTTTTGCATACTCCCGTGCAGTAAGGTGATCCCCTTCTCCAATCTTTTTTCCAATCATAACAGAGACACCATTTGCAAGGCCTATATAAAAAACCCATGTAAGATTAGAAATAGTGTTTGTAATATTAAAGGCCGCGATTGCGTCTGTATTAGTGCGGGCAAAAATTACGCTTTGAAGCGTAGTACCCATACCCCACATAATTTCATTTAAGATAACGGGAACAGCAATACGCGAAAATTGAGCTGCGAAGGTTGTGCTAAAAGAAAATAGCTCTCTAAGCGTTCCCGCAGGTGGATATTTTTTTACGTAGGAAACAGTCAATATAATAACCATTTCCACCAACCGAGAAATTACTGTAGCAAGCCCAGCTCCGGCAACACCCATTGCAGGAATTTTACCGTAACCAAATATAAAAAGATAATTAAGAATAACATTAAGTGTGAGAGAGATCACTGTAGAAATTACAGAAACGCGGATACGCTCAACACTCCGCAAAATTATAGTGAATAAAAAAGAAACAGAAAAAGGAAGAAAACTAAGCGATGCAATTCGCAGATATTTACCTCCCTCTTGAATAACAGCAAGATCTGAAGAATAAATCCCGATAATTGAACGAGGAAAGAAGAAGCACGTTCCTGCAAAGAGCATCCCCACAGCAAGAACGAGGGTTAAACAAAACCCAGTGGTTGTTTTAATGCTGGGAATGTCTTTTTTTCCCCAGTACTGAGCAGTAAAAACCGCACCACCAGAAACTATACCAAATAAAACCATATTGAGTAAAAAGTAAATTTGGTTTCCCAACCCAACCGCAGCAATTGCAACAGTACCAAGTTGACCAATCATGATGGTGTCTACCATATTAACGAGAGAGTTTATAAAACTCTGTATCATAATCGGAAAAGCAAGAGAAAAAAGCCCAATGTAAAACCCGTCTTTTTTTGCTACCATCCGAGGATTTCTCGCCGGTGAGTAAGACCAATTTCTTCTAGGTTTTCTTTAAGTGTTTTTTTTGGATTATTTCTCTTTTTAAAATCAATTGAAAATCGGTTCATGGAGAAATGCTGATATAAATACACAGAAGTATTTTGATTCGTGTGTGAATAATACATTTCTAATTCTTTTGCATACAGAGAAAACAAACCCTTTGCGCGAAGCTCTCCATAACCAACGAGCCATAATGGACAAGCAAGAGTCTCTTGTAACACGGCAGTTTCTTGTGCCATCCACCGCAGAGATGTATTAAAAAGCTTCTCCGCCTTCTCTCCACCGGCTCGAAGAATATAGCCAAGCTGTTTTGTTTTTGCGGAGTGCAGTGGCGTTTTATTTAGAATAACAACATTCTTCCTAAAATCAATACCAATTTCCGGATGATTTCGGAAAAAATTCGCCCCTAACTTGCCTGCCTGCCCTACCAAATAACGTCGATTTTTCGATAGTTGTTCATTTTTCCCGGGGTTATCCCCAACCACAATAAGCTTTAAATCATCTTCTTTTTGAATGTCATCCAACGCCTCGCTAAAAACAACAGGGGTCTCTATTGGATAGGCAGGTGTACCATCCGCTTCGGCAGCCTCTTGTTGAAGAGTTGCAAGCCATCCATCAAGACCACCCGCCTCACGAAGCCATACGTCACATTGCTTGAGAAAGTTACTTTTAAAGCGGGAAAAAGCGTCCCATTGTGCACTGGTCATGCTTGAAATATAACAGAAAGCACCATATTAGGGAAACCTCACAGGATTGTATAAATATGCATTTACAGTGTAATATTACATAAAAGCTGTAAGTGTCATAATAAAATGGGAGGCACAATGCATAAAATACTGGAAAAGCGACAGTTTTCGGAAGAAGTTTTTTATTTCCGTGTACACGCACCAGAAATTGCCCGGAACCGGAAAGCAGGCCAGTTTGTTCTGGTTCAAATTGATATTGATTACGGGGAGCGCATCCCTCTCACTATAGCAGACGCAAATGCAGAAGAAGAATGGATTGCACTTGTTTTTCAGACTGTAGGTGCCACAACCCATAAACTTGCACAGAAAAATGTTGGTGATTCCATCGAGGCTATTCTTGGCCCTCTAGGGCGCCCTACGAAAATCGAAAAAAAAGGTACTGTTGTTTGTATCGGCGGAGGCATCGGGGTCGCCCCGCTGTACCCAATCGTGAAAGCACACAAAGCCGCAGGCAATAAAGTTATTACCATCATAGGTGCGAGAACCAAGGATTTAATAATCTTTGAAGATGAAATGCGGAACGCATCCGATGAACTCATTATCGTAACTGACGATGGTACCTACGGACGCAAGGGCTTGGTTACCGAACCGCTTAAAGAATTATGCGAAAGTCCTAACCCACCCAAAGAAGCTGTTGCCATTGGTCCCACTATCATGATGAAATTTTGTGCAGCAACTACCAAACCTTATGGGGTTCATACCGTTGTTTCCCTCAACACTATTATGGTAGACGGAACGGGCATGTGTGGCGGCTGCCGTGTTACCGTCGGTGGAAAAACTAAATTTGTTTGTGTCGATGGTCCTGAATTCGACGGACACGATGTTGATTTTGATTCAATGATGATACGTATGAAAGCCTACAAAGAACAAGAAGATGCTGATCATCATAAATGCCATATGGAAATGGAAGCCGATCACCTTGAAGATCTGGCTGCTAAAAGCAAGAAGGAATCGCATGAGCTATAAAAAAAAGGAAGAGCTTGCACAAGAGGCAACCGAACTCTGGAACGATTTAAAGAATAAAAAACTATCTCCAAAGGATCGTCTGGCTATTCCAGTACAAGAAATGCCCACCCGCAATCCTACAGAACGCGCTCATCAAATGAGCGAAGTCGCTCTAGGGTACACCGAAGAACAAGCACGCGTTGAGGCAGAACGATGCCTAAGTTGTAAAAACCGCCCCTGTGTTGCGGCCTGTCCTGTAGGAGTGCCAATTCCTGAATTCATTGCTTGTATTCAAAGTGGAGATTACGCCTCAGCAGTTGCGACTATTAAAATGACTAATTTACTTCCAGCAATATGTGGGCGGGTATGCCCCCAGGAAAGACAATGCCAAAGCGCATGTACTCTCGGCGTCGCGCTCAAAAGCGTTGATAAGGCTGTTGCAATTGGACGGCTTGAGCGCTTTGTTGCAGACTGGGAACGCGAAAATGGTCTCATAAAACCTCTTGCTGTGGGAGCTCCTACTGGTAAGAAGGTTGCCGTTGTTGGATCAGGCCCCGCTGGGCTCACTGTTGCAGCAGATGTGCGCCGCGCTGGCCATGAAGTAACCGTTTTTGAAGCTTTTCATAAGACGGGAGGCGTAATGGTATATGGGATTCCTGAGTTCCGCCTTCCTAAAGCAATAGTGGCAAAGGAAATTGAAACCCTTACAGCAATGGGCGTTTCCTTTCGTACTAATTTCCTGGTTGGCCGAACAGAAACAATAGAAGATCTTCTTAACCGAGAAGGCTTCGATGCCGCTTTTATAGGCACAGGCGCAGGCTTACCAAAGTTTATGAATATTGAAGGTGAAAACCTTGTTGGCGTTTTCAGCGCGAATGAATATCTTACTCGTGCAAATCTTATGAAGGCTTTTGATACTGATAAAGCAGACACTCCGCTCTATCCAGCAAAAAGAGTTGCTGTTGTAGGTGGTGGAAATGTCGCGATGGATGCATCCCGTATGGCTCTTCGCCTCGGTGCTGAAAAAGTATATTGCATATACCGGCGTACCCGCAAAGAAATGCCGGCTCGCGCAGAAGAAATACAGCATGCAGAGGAAGAAGGCGTCGAGTTCTGTTTTTTGCAAAATCCCACGCGTATTATTGGAACAGAATCTGGACGCGTACGTTCAGTTGAAGTCCTCGATTTTGAACTAGGCGAACCAGATGCTTCAGGCCGCCGTAGCCCTGTTCCCAAAACAGGAACAGAACACGAAATTGAAATTGACGCTATGATTATCGCGTTGGGAAACGAATCAAACCCACTCATGGCTCAAACCACAGAAGGCTTAACCGTTACCGACCGAGGAAATATTGTTGTAGATAAAAAACAGCGGACAAGCTTAAAGAAGGTTTGGGCAGGCGGAGATATTGTTCTTGGCGCTGCTACCGTTATCCTCGCTATGGGCGAAGGACGCAAAGCCGCAGCAGACATTAACGCCTTCCTTGCTGGCAACGATTCGGATGTGGAGACTTAATATGGCTGTTAGAAAATTTGAAATTACCACAAGGCGCCAAGATTTAATTAACATTACTCATTTTGTTTCCGAAGCTGTTCGGGAAAGCGGAATAACAGAAGGCGTTTGTACTGTTTTTTGTCCACATACAACCGCAGCTATTACGATAAATGAAAATGCGGATCCTGATGTGGTGCATGATCTTTTGCTTGGTTTCGACGCTGCTTTTCCCGATCGCCCTGATTTCCTCCATGCAGAAGGAAATTCTGCAGCCCACCTCAAGGCGAGTACTGTAGGAGCAAGCGAAAACATTATTATAACCGAAGGACGACTACTCTTAGGAATTTGGCAGGGTATTTATTTTTGTGAATTTGATGGTCCGCGATCGCGTAGCTTTTATGTATATATTGCGTAAAGTCTTTATAAGAGATTAGGCTGGGGACGAGCCCCAGCCTAAAAGAACTATTTCGTGATTGCCTTAAGGACTGTTTCTTTGGAGATTGGCTTTGTACAGAAGAACCAATCGTAACATGTGTGATCCTTACTTTCCATACGATCCTTTGCCACACCACATGAACCAGCAGTAGGAACGATAACATCGTCACCAGGGCGCCAGTCTGCAGGAGCAGCCACGTTGAATTCGTCTGTCGTCTTGAGTGCCTGTACAACGCGCAAAAGCTCGTCGAAGTTACGCCCAATACTCAACGGATAATAGATCATGGTGCGCACAATCCCTTCTGGATCAATTACAAATACAGCACGCACAGCCTTTGTGGTGCTTTCGCCCGGCTGAAGCATTCCATAGAGTTTAGCAACTTCCATACTAATGTCTTCGATAAGCGGGAAGGTAACTTCAATGTTTTTCATTCCCTTGTATTCTATTTTTTCTTTAATAGTGCGAAGCCAAGCGATATGGCTGTACAAACCATCAATAGAAAGCCCAACAAGCTTACAATTAAGCTCCTCGAACTGTTTCTCCATGCTGGCGAAAGTCATAAACTCAGATGTACATACCGGTGTAAAGTCTGCTGGGTGACTAAATAAAATTACCCAAGATCCTTTGTACTGCTCTGGGAAATTAATTTCTCCCTGAGTTGTAACAGCCTTAAATGAAGGGGCCTTGTCCCCTATTCGTGGCAAACTGGTTACTGGTTGTGTCGTGTTTTCCATACATTTCTCCTTAAATTGTTTTTAAGCCTTGTTTGAGGCAATATTTCATCTATCACTTACTTGCAATTATCGTGCCATCTTACAAAATTTGCAAATTTTATTTCTCTGACAAAGTAATTCTATGCTAGACAAGGAAATAGAAAGTATTGAGAATAATCTTCTTTGTTTTTATACTTATGGATTGCGTTTCACCGATAAATCGGTGATAATAAAACCGATATGTCGTTACACACCGAATATACGTTGTCCCAATCGGCAACAATGAGTATTGTACTTGAGGCTCTCCATGAACTGGTGGATTATGAACTTGCCGTTGTTTTGGAATTTGACGGTAAAGATATTTTGCGCGTTCATACCGCAACTGGGCCTCTTTCTGATTCAAATTTACACAAATTCTCCCTCTCATTAAAAAAACGCCCCGATATACGTCTCCTACTCGATGCAGGAAAACCTCATTTATTTATTGAAGATGAAGAGCATGTAGACACCTACGATCAAATCCTTGATATGCCCGACGGGCATTCTTGCCTCGTCGCCCCCCTCGTTGTAGCTGGTGAGGTAATAGGATTGCTCACACTGGACCATCGCAGTTGCGGTGTTTTTTCTGAAGAAATTCTAAATTTCATTGGTGTTATTTCACGACTTATCGCAATTGCTTTAGTTCAAGCAAAACGCGAAACAACCCTCCATGATGTAAACACCCGCTTAGCCGAAGAGCGAAACCGCCTTCTTTCACGAGACTCAAATATTTTTCGCTCCTTCGTAGGAGAGTCACCCGCATGGCAATCGGTTATAGACTTAATCACGCTTGTTTCAGCTACAGAATCACCAGTTCTTCTTTTAGGGGAAACAGGAACAGGGAAAGAAGAAGCCGCCCGTCTAATCCATAGGCTTTCAGCGCGCAGCGATGGCCCCTTTGTTGCGGTAAACTGTTCCGCCTTGCCCACCTCACTCGCTGAAAGCGAATTGTTTGGTCATGAAAAAGGAGCATTCACTGGTGCCCATGGTTTAAGAAAAGGACGGTTTGAATTAGCTAACGGTGGAACGCTTTTTTTAGATGAAGCTGGTGATATTCCTTTAGAAATTCAGCCTAAACTATTGAGAGTTCTTCAAGAAGGCCTATTCGAACGAGTTGGTGGTGAACAACCAATACATGCCGATGTTAGAATTATTGCCGCTACAAACGAAGATATTTCTCAAGCGGTGAACTCAGGAAAATTTCGTGAGGATTTGTTTTACCGCCTCTCTGTATTTCCAATTCAATTGCCTCCTCTTCGTGCCCGCGAAAATGATTCGGTTCTTTTAGCGGAGGTCTTTGCGCGTCGACTTCGTGAGCGAGAAGGCTGGGAGCAGCTTTCTTTTAGTGCGGAAGCACTTGATACCCTTCCTTGCCGCGACTGGCCAGGAAATGTTCGAGAACTTAAAAATGCAGTTGAGCGTGCGGCGATACTTGCCCGCGGAAAAGAAA
>DUOS01000020.1 GCA_012838745.1 Treponema sp.
GCTGGAGTTGATACCATTGTGCTCGCTTGTACGCATTTTTTAAATGTGACCGAGGAAATCCAAGAAATGGCAGGTAGTTCTATTACAGTTATAGATTCAAAAAATGGGGTTGTTCAGCAGGCACTTCGTCTTGTACCTCCGAAAAAAATAGCGGAGGCTAGTACTATCTGCTACACTACTGGAGGGCTTTCCACTGATGTTGAAACCCGCTATCGGCAATATGCTGAGTATTTTAATATTTCTTGGGGAGGCGTACTGTGATTGAGGGAACTATTCTGGGCGGAACTAACAATGTCTTTGACGTTGAAGAATCTGACGGATTAATACGTTCCTGTATCATAAAGGGTAAAATCCTTAAGGGCGTTGAAGGTTATTATAATCCTCTTGCACCGGGAGATCGAGTAGTTGTCGATCCTGATGAACTTGATGAACATCGAGGAAGGATTATATCTCTTGTACCTCGAAAGAATCATTTTGTCCGCTTGAACCAAAAGGGTAATTCTCCACAGTTACTCGCCGCAAATCTAGATTTGCTCGTTATTGTTACAACACCCGATGAGCCACCCTTTAGACCCCGCTTTGTTGATCGTGCCCTAATTCAGTGCAACGCTGAGCATATAACGCCACTCGTTCTCCTTAACAAATCAGATTTAACCATCGATCCCGACGTGCATGAACGTCTTTCTGACTGGCAACGTATTGGGCATTCTGTGCTGTTAGTTTCATCCCAAACGGGAGAGGGAATCCCTGAATTAGAGAATATGTTGTATGGGAAACTTTCGGCTTTTGTGGGCCAATCTGGTGTCGGGAAGTCGAGCTTAATCAATACACTTAATGGAAGTCTTAACCTAAGAGTTGGTTCTTTATCGCAAAAATACGGTAAGGGCGCTCATACCACAACAAAGGGGATGCTTTTTCATGTTGGCAGTAACGATGAAAAGGGAAGTATGGATATTATTGACACCCCCGGTGTGCGTCGTTTTGTTCTCCATGATATCCCGGCCGCTGATCTTGCCCTGTATTTCCCAGAAATGGAAAAGATTGTTGGAACCTGTTCTTGGGGAGCTTCTTGTTCTCATATACATGAACCTGGATGCAAAATACTTGAAGCCGTATATGCCGGTGTGATTCATGAGCAGCGTTATGAAAGCTGGTTAAGAATTCGAGAAGAAATAGAGACTGGAAGCCTCACGGACTGAGCTAGCTAAGGACTAAAAAATTAATGAATCAAAGAACAATCGAAATATTAGAATATCCGCGTATTCGTGAGCAAATTGCAGGGAACTGCATGAGCCAAGAAGGGACAGAGGTAGTGAAAAACTGCCTCCCGCTCACTGATGAACAAGAAATTGCTACGCTTAAGCACTATGGTGCGTTGTGGATGGAATATCTTTTACAAGAAAGCCCCCCTGCATTTAACGGCTGGCCCGAAATAGGTTCGTTTATCTCTCGGTTACGAGTTGAAGGTGCGGCTCTGTCCCTAGAAGAAATCCATGCTCTTGGTTTGTTTTGTGAATCTGTACGAAAATTCCGGGCATGGGGTGAACAACGACAGAAGTCGCTGTTTTACGAACCTCTGTCCCCGGATACTGATAATACTTATGTAAATAAACCTCTGTCCCCAAAAAAGAGCGTTCTCCTTAATAAAATCAGCTCAATTCCTGATCTTAGTACGGAAGAAAATGAAATATTTCGAGTTATAGATCGTTCAACGGGAGAAATCAGAAACCTTCCGGAACTTCGTGCAATTCGTCAAGAAATTAAGCGGATAAAACAAGATATTGAGCGCTTGATTGGTTCCTATCTTTCTGATGATAATCTTAAATCGGGTTTACAGGCAAAGTTGCCAACGATAAAAGATGGTCGTCAGGTTATTGCGTTGAAAGCTGGATCGCGAAATAGAATACGCGGAATAGTTCATGAAGTTTCTCAATCAGGGCAAACGGTATATGTTGAACCGGAAGATGTAGTTCATAAAAATAATGATCTTGTTTCTGAAGAACATCATTTAGCACGAGAAATCGCTCGCATATTGCGTTTATTAACCGACAACCTTTGTCCTTCGCACGAAAAAATCGCTATCGCACGTGATAAAATGATCTTTTTTGATGGAATAGGTGCCGCCGCGCGCTGGGGAAAGAGATTTGTATGTGACTATGCAGCAGCAAGTAACGAACAAAAACTTGATCAATCACCTATTCTTCTCAAACAAGCTCGTCATCCTTTACTTGGAAAATCAGCGGTTCCAATAGATTTACTTCTCACACCTGGTGGTCGTCAATTAATTATTACTGGTCCTAATACCGGCGGTAAAACGGTTAGTTTAAAAACAGTTGGCCTCTTGGCTCTCATAAATCAGAGTGGATGGCCCATTCCAGCAGCTCTTGGTAGTTCATTGCCTGTTTTTGATTATATTGGATGCGACATTGGTGATGAACAGTCGTTAGATCAGTCTTTATCTACATTTTCAGGGCACATGAAAAATATTTCTGAAATATTATCCCGCGCTACTGAGAAAAGTCTTGTTCTCCTCGATGAGCTGGGTAGTGGAACTGACCCACAAGAAGGAAGTGCCATTGCTATGGCGGTTCTTGACGCGCTTATGGAAAAAAATCCCGTCGTATTAGTAACAACCCATCATGGAATACTCAAAAATTATGGATATACCCATAAAACTTGTATTAATGCGTCAGTAGATTTTGATCATGATACCTTGAGTCCAACATATCGAATTGTAATGGGTATTCCTGGAGAAAGTCATGCTTTAGACGTGGCTGAAAAAAACGGCCTTGATCCAAAAATTGTAGAAAAAGCACGTTCGTATTTACATGATGATCGTGCTGATGTTTCTGCTTTGATAAAAGGGTTATCTTCAAAACATGAGGCTATTGATTCACTAGAGCAAGAAAATAAGCGTGAAAAACGCGATATACATGAAAAGCGTCGCAGAATTGATCTTAAAGAGCTTCAACTACGTCAAAAAGAATTCGAGTTGCGTGAACAAGGATATAAAAAGCTCACTACGCTTTTAGATGAAGGGCGTAAACAGCTTGAAAACTTGGTGCGTAAGGTGCGGGAAGGGGAATTAACCAGAGAGAAGAACCTTGAAGTAAAAGCGTGGATGACTGACCTTGAAAAACAGCTTGCTGGTGAATATGAAATGCTACAACAGGAGCATGCTGAAATTGGGGACAGAGGTTTAGAAATAGAAAAGAAGCACCAAGAAAAAACTTCAGAAACTTATGATATTTCCAAATTTGAGCCAGGAGCAGAAGTATATATAGGGGCTTCAAAGCAGTGCGGAATAATTATTCGTGAAAAAAAGAATGGAAAGTGGCTGGTTTCAGTTGGTCCTATAAAAATGACCGTTGATCAAACCGAATTACGCATTGTTTCCACGAAAGGGCGAAAAGATAATCGAGTAAAGATTGATGTTTCGACTGATTTGGCGAATGGTGATACCCCTTCGTTTGAGCTTCGCTTACTTGGTATGCGTGCTGAAGAGGCAATTAAGGCCCTCGAACGACAATTTGATTTAGCTATGATAAAAGGATTAGAAGATTTTTCTGTTATTCATGGAAAAGGAACAGGAGCACTTCAAAAGGCTGTTCATGAATTTTTGTTAGATCATGGCGATCAATGTACGTTCTCTTTTGCACGGCCAGAACAGGGAGGGACAGGAAAAACCATGGTCTCTTTACGGATTTCTTAATCTTTTTGGTACGGTTCAGAAACTATTGCACCTTTGGTCTTATCAAGTCGGAAAACTATCTGTTTTTGTAGTTTTGTAACAGTGTAGGGTACATGGCAAATTTCAAGCTCTGTCCCCGGATAAATAGTTCCGCGTACTTCTATGAATGCGGCGTCGTTGGTATCGATATTTGGCAGGTAGGACATTATTTTCGTGTTGGTTTCTGCAATTTTTTGTTTTATAGCAGTAATTGCGTGCTCGATTTTCTCATCAGGGGATTCTTTATAAGCTTCTTCAGCTCGTTGTAGTTTTACGCTAAATAGTACTAATTGTTTGTTTGCGATATCTAATTCTTGTTGAATTGTAAAATTAGTACCACAACGGATGTATGTTTTAGTACCACGGGGCGCGCCAATATCGAAGGCTTTAACGCCTCCTATTACAATACATTCACATCCTACAAGTTTTCCGCTGTCTCCCATACGGATAAAACCCATTGAATATACCTTTGACTGTACAATACTTCCTGATACTGTAATATCGCCACGAACTGCAACTTTGCAGTTTTGAATGTATTTTGCAGACAATGTGCCACCGACTCTCAGTGCGCCTCTTCCTTTTCCTTCGATACCGGCTTGGACTATCATATCTTTTTTGCAAACAATTTCAGTAACGTCAACAACGTCGTTCGCAACTAAAGAGCCGCCGGTATACACTTTGAATCCGTCGGCTATTTTTCCCTGTAAAATGACATCACCAGGAAATGTAATATTGCCAGTAGTAAAGTCCACCCCTTTTTTGAGTAAAAGGACCTCTTCTATAGTGATTGCACCATCGTTTGAAATTGAAAGCCTACCACTTTTTCCTGCGAACAAGCCCTTTTCGTGATCAATGACATTAGCTCCAGCTGAAAAAGCTGGCATTGTTTTTACTTGATAGGGTGTTTCTTCTCCATAAACATTTTTTCCTAGTACTCCGGGAACCTTTTCGATTCTGCGAGCAATGGGTTCACGAGCTTTGACGATAGAAAAAGCACTGATCGCATGCCAATCTATTTTGAGTGCATTCGGATCAATTTCTGGTTTGCGTTCAACAAGATCTTTGCGTATAACAAAATGTTCTGGAATTTCGGATACTGGTACTATACCTTTAGCAATTTCGATGTTTTTTTCTGGGGTATGTGTGGTATTTGTTTTGAAAATAGTTTCTTGAATAATGTCATGTAAAATTCCTGCTGTTATTCCATTTTGTTCAAGTTTTCCTACAACATTTGGATAAGTTAAAAAGGATCCTGTCGCTGCTGGTGGGTAAAAATTTGCTGTTATAGATAACTTATCAGGGGAAATAGATACTTCCGCAAAACCATCTTTGGGATCTCCCTGACGAATATAGAGGATTGTTTTTTCTTGATCATCATGTTGTTTTTCGTCACCCACAGTTGTCTCCGTTTTGACTATCGGCACTATGATTGCTTGACATAACCGCTATTTTTATACATTATAATTGTATAAATATTCAAAATTGGATGGCAGTAACCGGTGAAAGAACGACTCACACGCCTTAAAACAATCCGGAAGTTAATTAAAACCTATCGGATTGAGTCCCAGGAAGCACTTCTCGGGTATCTTTCTCGCGAGGGTTATGCTGTTACTCAAGCTACCTTATCACGTGATTTAAAACTCCTCAAGGTTGGAAAAGTTTCGGATGGAAATAATGGGTATGTCTATGTACTTCCAAGTGATGAAGATCGACAGGAATCAGAGCAAACTATTGTACAAGATTTTCTACGCGGTTATATTTCGCTCGAATATTCCGGAAATATGGTCGTAATTAAAACTTATTCCGGTCATTCAGATGTTGTTGCAACTGCAATAGATAGTATGGGCTTTGATGAAGTTTTAGGTTCTGTTTCAGGACGAGATAATTGTGTTTTTCTCTGCCTCCGAGAAGGCATTTCGGGAGCAGATTTTTTAGAAACAATAAAACTTAAAATACCCGAACTTGATGACTGATTACCATCACGTTTTCTCTAAAAATAAGCTTTATTCATAAAGGAGAATAGTATGATCACTTGGAATAATCTTGATGCCCTTACGGCGTATAAGAAATTAATGTCACTAAATGGAAAAGTAAAACTTTCAAAAGTTCTTGATCAGGAACGTGTTCGTAGTTATATCGTGCCCATGGCTAAGGGGCTTGTGTATAATTATGCAGCAAAACAGGTAAACGAACAAATATTATCACTGCTACAAGAACTTGCGGATGAACAGCAGTTAATTAAAAAATATCAGACATTGCTTAATGGTGACATTATTAACACTGGTGAGAATAGAAAAGTTTTACACCATCTTGCGCGTGGCCAATTAGGTGAAGACGTTCTTTATGATGGAAAAAATCTGAGGTCGTTTTATAATGAACAGTTAGAAAAGATCCAAGTTTTTACCAAAAAGGTTCATTCTGGAGAAATTGTCGGAAGCCGTGGAGATACGTTTACTACTATTGTTCAAATTGGTATTGGTGGGTCTGATTTGGGACCCCGTGCATTGTATTTGGCTCTTGATAACTGGGCTGTAAAACACGAAAGAAAAAAGTTGAATGCGCAATTCATTTCCAATGTTGATCCTGATGATGCTTTTTGCGTCCTGCGAGGGACAGAGCTTGAGAAAACTCTTTTTATTCTAGTTTCTAAAAGTGGAACGACACAGGAAACGCTTGCAAATGAATCTTTGGTAAAGAAAGCTCTTACTGATGCGGGATTAGATTCTTCCAAACACATAATTGCTGTAACAAGCGAAACCAGTCCGCTAGCAAAGAATAAAGGCTACTTGGCATCATTTTTTATGGATGATTTTATCGGTGGTCGTTATTCTTCGTCTTCACCTGTGGGCGGTGTGGCTCTGTCCCTGGCTTTTGGTTTTAATACATTTACAGAGTTACTTGAAGGTGCGCACGAAGCCGATGCTCTGTCCCTAGAGAATAGTATTTATAAGAATCCTGCTTTGCTTGATGCCCTGATTGGTGTCTATGAAAGAAACTTTTTAGGGTATCCTATGACTGCCATTTTGCCATACAGTCAAGCTTTATCACGATTTCCCGCTCATCTACAACAGGTAGATATGGAATCAAATGGTAAACAAGTGAACCGAAATAGCGAAGAAATTTCATATTCTACTGGTCCTGTTATCTTTGGAGAACCTGGGACTAATGGTCAACATTCTTTTTATCAGCTTTTACACCAGGGAACAGACGCTATTCCCTTGCAATTCATTGGTTTTATAAACAGTCAGTCAGGGTTTGATATAGAGGTTGATGGTTCTACTAGTCAAGAAAAACTGTGTGCTAATCTAGTTGCACAAATTGTGGCTTTTGCAACAGGAAAAAATGACTCAATTAAGAATAAATGTTTTCTAGGAGAACGTCCTTCGAGTGTAATTAAAGGGGCAGAGCTTAATCCTGCAGCGTTAGGAGCTCTTCTTGCTCATTTTGAAAATAAAATTATGTTTCAGGGTTTTATCTGGAATGTAAATAGTTTTGATCAAGAAGGCGTTCAACTTGGTAAATTACTAACAAAAAAAGTTTTGTCAGGTGATATGGATCCTACTTTACGCGCATACGCAGATTTCTTTAAATAATTTTTCTATGTTTTAGGCAAACTCTCCATTTTTCCGTATATGATTCATATGCGGAAAAATCGAGTCCTAAAAAAAGGTACAATGTATTAACTGACAATGTCTTTTCTTCGAGCTAGTTCAAGAAGAAATTTCCTTATAATTGCAAAGGCATCTGTTGTTAAAAAATCTTGGGTATCTAAGGGCGTATGCATTCTCTGCCAAGTTTTCGGTATTATTGAAAGTAATCGTTCATCTTTTTTTTTATGAGAATTTAACACAATTGCTTGGTTTATACGTTTTTTTTCTTCCTCTGTCCCCATGCTAAGTTCCATTAATAAGTTTGTCGCTTCTTCATGTGGTAAAACGGTAACAACTTGCGCAGGAATTCCTGAAGCCAAGAAGCCTGCATTATCGCTAAATGGCGTTGGAAGACGAATCCAATTTTCAGGAGAGACAATTTTCGCAATTTGTAAGGCTTTTTCATGAAGGATTGCTAGTTTTTCACCAACAGAACCAGATTCAGCCGAACTTATCCCAGCGGTAGAAATAACAAGTGTATCTCCCGAACCAGTAGCATCAAATACAAACATATCTTCGTTTTCTTCCCCGATAGACTTTAAACCTACACCTAGTCTAAACGATCCTTGTCCTCGAATACCTTGTTTGCCCACTGCTTCTTCTCCATCGGTAAAAAGGATTCGAATATTATGTGTGAAGGTCTGTCCCCCGAAAGCGGAAGATTTTTGTAGTTCATCGGCAAAAAGCATTAATTGAAAACAAGCAGCACTGTTGTCATTAGCACCGGGTGTATTTAAAGCTCGGTCATGGTGAGCGACAAGGGTTTTCATTCTAAAACGTGGATCGTAGTGTGCTGCTGGGAAACGCACAACAATATGGCGTTTATCGCCAAATTTAATTACAGAATGTTGGATGGAGTGGTGAGTAAGCCAAGCATCAATAAAATCAATTCGGTTGCAATCTAGAGCTAGAAAAGAAGAAAAAGAATAATCCATATAGTATTGTACCATATCTTTAATTATTTTTTTATCAAATTATTATGTATTGATTGGGGACAGAGGTTCTAGTTTTTAGGTTATATTAAAAAAAAGCTGACTCCCTTGAGGGAATCAGCCTTCATCATTGGTCGCTATTAACTAATAACGATCACCGTATCCACCGCCATTATCATTGTCATTATAGCGGGGGCGGGAGTCGCGAGGTTTATTCTCTGCAACGTTGACACGAAGGCGGCGACCCTCAAATTCCTGATTGTTCAGGGTAGCAATGGCTGCTTCCGCGGCTTGCGTATCTGCCATTTCTATAAAGCCGAAGCCTTTAGACTGCTGTGTGTAGCGATCCTTGATGATGGTGGAAGAAACAACTTCGCCATATTGGCCGAAGAGATTCGTCAGGGCAACCTCAGTGGTCGCGTAGTTCATGTTACCTACATAAATCTTCTGGGACATACAAATCCTTTACCGTTTTCCGGTAATCCTAAGTACTACCGCCAAAAAAGCGGTACCTCGACGGTATTGTCGTTATTTATGAATGATAACCGGAATGGCACGGAATGCTGGAATCAAGCACAAGAAAGGCAGGATACAAAAGCAGACTCAGGTCAAGTCGGACACATTTATAAAATATAAACAAAGAACCCGTTCGATAGAATTACTGTATCACGGGTTTTGACCTTCGTCAAGTAATTGAGAAAAAAAACAGATTTCAGTGAATTAAACAAGGGCCTTGGTCATCCATTTCTTACTTTTCCATCGAAAAACCATGACAATTCCTCGTAATATTTCATCAAGACCAATTGCGAACCATACACCAAGTAGTCCATATTCAAGACGGAATCCTAGTATATACGCACCCAAAACCATAAATACCCACATTGAAAAAAGTCCATATACTACTGGAAACTTGATGTCTCCAGCTCCCTTCAGTGCCGGAATTGTGATTAAATTTAAAGATCTGCCTGTTTCAATGAAAATAGATATCAATAGTAATGACGATGTCAGTGATGCGATTTCGGGAATACTAGTAAAAAGCGAAATTATTGGTCCTTTGAGAAGGTTTAAAAGAAGTATGAACGATACGGAAATTGCTGTTCCAACGGCCTGGTATCGAAAAACTCGTTTATAGGCAGCTTCTGGTCGTTT
Organism: Treponema sp.; assembly: GCA_012838745.1. Classification (GTDB taxonomy): domain Bacteria; phylum Spirochaetota; class Spirochaetia; order Treponematales; family Treponemataceae; genus Teretinema. The sequence continues at coordinate 9,462 of DUOS01000020.1, forward strand.
AGCTCCAACAAAATAGCCTGTTTTTATTTGTACGGCATTACCGATGGACATTGCCACAACAAACACGAAACGAGCGATTGTTTGAGCATAAACCATCGATGACATAGCCCAAGTACCAAGAGTAGAAACCATTGCCATGATAACAATCTGGGCTACATTGTAGGCCATGTTTTCACCTGCAGTGGGTATTCCAATTTTAAGGATTGTTTTGTATATAGTGCTGGGAACCTTTCTCAATCCACGGAGAGGGAAATGTACATCGGGGCGTTTTTTAATACGTATTGTGAGCAATATGCATGCGACTAAATGTGCAAGTACTGATGAGGCTGCCACACCGGGTACTCCAAGAACAGGAAGCCCAAAAAAACCATACAAGGAAAAGGCATTACCTATAACATTAATAATATTAGCTATAATTGAAATATACATTGAATCTCGCGAATATCCATAGGAACGCAAAATTGTACCCTGTAATAGGCTAAAAGCAGAAAACAATGTTCCAATACCGCCAAAAATAGCGAAATATTCCCAAGCGAACTGTTTGACTTCTGGTTCAATTGAATACTGTGCAAGAAGTGTTTTTCCTCCGAGAAGAACAATACAAGCAAGAGCAATCGCTACAAAGAAAACCATAACTGCACTTGCTTGTGCTACTTGGCAGGATTCCTTTTCCCGTTTTGCTCCTAAATATTGAGAAAGAACAATGCTTGTTCCAATACATATTACATTGAAGAGGATGTGTATAAAAAAGATATATTGAGAGATTAATCCGACTGCAGCAACTGCATGCTGAGAATATGAGCTAATCATTATTGTGTCGATTGAAGAAACTAAAACTCTGAAAAAAGTTTCGAAGATAATTGGTAGTGTGAGTGCAATCATTGGAAGCTCTGCGCGGTCCTTGATGATTTTATTGTTTGGTAATAGTTTCATGTACTAACAAATGTAATGTTTTTCACTGCTTGCGTCCAGCTCTGGCATTCAGTATAATTATGATTTATGATCACTATTCCTTTTAACGATACAGTCTTGGAAAAAAGACTCGAAACAATGCACCCGGACGGCATGACCGTTTTTTTGCTTGCAAATGGTACTTTACGCGGAGCGTTTTTTCACGGTACTCGATTTGTTAATCAGCTACGAGTACAACACTCCCTTGGCCCATTGGAGACAATGGTGCTGGGCCAAGCGGCTCTTAGTGCAGCTTTGCTCATCCCTATGATGAAAGGAAAGGATCGTTCTATTTTTCGCTATGATACCAACGGTCCGGCCTGTGGTTTTCGTGTAGAAGCATTTAGCGAAGGATACGTTCGTGGTTTTTTATTCCAAAACCCCATTCCGGTGAATATACCTCCTGAAAACTGGGATTTAGCTCCTTATTTTGGAGATGGTACGGTATCCCTTACTCGGTTTCCAGAAGGTGTTCGAGAACCGGTAACTGGCTCTGTCCCCATAAAATATAAAAACATTGCAAAAGACCTTGCAGAATATTTTCTATTATCTGAGCAGTTACCCACCGCATTTAATACCGGCATTAATTTAGATCCAACTGGTCGGGTTATCGGAGCTGGCGGTATGTATTTGCAAACTATGCCTGGTGCTGATCCTGATACTGTACGTATTGCAGAAAATGCATTTTCTGCTGCACCGTCAATCGGGCAGTGGTTTGCAGAAGGTGGGGATCGTGAGGACATCATTTATGGATTATTTCGTGCTCTGTCCCCGCAAATCCTTATAGAACGCTCTATTATATTTGATTGCCCGTGTTCTAGAGACGCCTACCTTGTACGTTTGCTTCAGCTTGGAGACAAAGAATTGGATGATATGGTATCGGATGGACAGGATCCTATCGAAATCTGTTGTCACAACTGCAATAGTATCTATACCTATAGTTTAAAAGAGATAACCGAAGCACGAAAAATTTAAAATAGGGACAGAGTAAAAATTATCAACCTCTGTCCCCCGGTAAGCTTCGTTTATTTTTTGTTTTCTGAAGGGTCGTTAAACACGACAACAGTCCCTGAAATATTGATTACATCACCCGGTTCCAGTTTTTTAATTTTTACTGGCGTATTGTTTACCGTCATGTCAGAATCGGCAGCAATGGTGTAATCTCCCTTTTTCTTGTCAAAAACTATGGTTGCTGCGTTTTCTTTTATGGCAGGATTTCCTGCGATTGTTATATCCGCAGTATTAGATCCACCTATGATTGTTTGTGCATTATTTAATGGGAAAATTTGTGTGCTCATACCTTTAGCACCGTACAGGAGTTGAATCCCAGCTTCTGTTGTCGGTTTTTCTAATTTTAGGAGTAGTAGCATAAGCCACAGTAGTATTGGGATTATTAGGAAAAACAAATAATAGAGCCTTGGTGGCTTGGTGTTTGTACCGAGTATTGTTCCAGAATAATAGTATCGTTCAGTCTCTCTATTTTGGGCATCGGTAATTCCGTTGTTAGAAACGTTGATATATCGCTTGTCCCCCGGAAGCATTGAGGCTGTGTAGCTGATGGCATATTCATTGAGTATCGATTCTCGTATAGCAGTATAAACACCTAAAAGATCACGGTCATTTTTTGCATTAAAAACCAACCCTCCAGATTCTTTAGCGATGCGCGGTGCTTGGTTATCTTTTATATTACCAAAATTGACAACGTGGCAAGTAATTCCTTCGTGAATGGCGGAATTGATTCCGTCGTCAGCTGTGGGGGCGTTTTGCTTTTTATTAAATGGAAAATGTTCTCCGTCGGAAAGGACAATAAGAACATTTCTTCTCCCGTTTTGCCCAAAGGAGTTTAATGCGGTAGTAATTGCCCCGTAGAGCTCGGTATATCCATCGTCGCGAGCAGGCTTTGATATTTTATCAATAATTGACGGAAGAGCGCTGGTATCATTAGATATTTGATGACTGAGAATATAATTTGTGTTAAAAACGGCGAGTCCGGCACGGTCACGTGGTGATAAATTTGCTACGAATTCTGTAATTGCTCGTTTTGCATGAGTAATACGCATGCTTTCTGGATCCGTAGTAGGATTTCCGTCAAGGTCGTCCCACATACTACCTGAATTATCGAGGAGCAAGAGAAAGGAAATACCTTCATCGCGAGTTACCTGACGGGAAATACTAGTAATGCGTACATCACGGTATGTCGAGTCGTCTGCTCTCTCTCGTATGGCAATTTTGCTTGTGTCAATTGATTGCTCTGAAGGAATATTAAAATCGACAAAAATTCGTACTGTTTGTGTTGAAAGTAGCTGAGAGGTATCTATCTGGGTAATTGTAATACCATCTGAAAAAAGAAGGGCAGTGGTAAGTATAAATAATGAGCAAAAGACAAATATTTTTGCGATTTTGCCGATATATCGGTTTTTACTGGTTTTCATTGTTTACTCCGTTATGAAAAAATTCCATACATAAACTTGGCGGAACCGATTGTGAACACGTCTTCACGGCGAAGTGCACTTTCTTCCTCTAATGTGTCGTTGACTAGTACCGAACAGGATTTTCCTGCGGCATGCAAAACCACCCTACCTTTTTTAATTTCTAAATAGGCATGCAAGGGTGCTACATTTTTATAGCCAGCGAGAACAATATCGCATGTATCTCGAGAGCCAATTTTCATGCGAGATTTTACAAGATGGTATTCCTTATTGCGCAAAGGTCCATTGAGTAACTTTACAGATCCATAAGAAAAGCGATTTTCAAAAAATGAATAGAAAAAACTCAAGAAAACACCGAAGAATATTAAACCGGTTAAAAGCGCAATTTTGTTGTTAGGATACCTATCTACTGTGATTTGGAGCATCATTCCTCCAAGTATTCCACCAACAACACCACCGGCCAGACCGGCGAAAAGTTTGCGAAGTGATCGAGCGCGCAGTCCTTCTATCATCGATATAAAAACACCGATGAGTACCCAACCCATACCAGTTGCTATGATAAGTGAAACTCCGTTAAGTGTTTTTTCCCTCTGTTGAAGATAGTTTGCAGCTCCAAAAAGGAAGGCCTGCCCTGCGCAAACACCAAGTGCTCCTGACGCTATACCGGCTATGGCGCCAAAGAGAATACCTTTCAACGCTTTCTTACGAGAAGAAACAACTATGCCTTCAAAAGAACCGAAAATAGCTCCAAAAAAAAGTCCTAAGATAATGCCTTGTGCTAGTGAAAATGATCGAAATCCTGAAAATGCTGGTTGAAAATACTGTACTGTGAGCAAGCAGGGCCAAATCATACAAGCGCCGAGTAGCCCCATGAACAACATGATTATTCGTTTCGTTGTTAACGACATATCTTACTCCTTGTGTAATAGTAATAACCCGTTAGAGTTACTCAGTCTTAAATGGGTGGTTTCTCCATAATTAATATCAAAACGTGTTTGTATAAGATTTTTACCCGACACTACTTCTATATCGTATCGTCCTGAAGGGAGGCTCCAAGATTGTTTTCCACCTACATATTTAGCGATGGAATCTTTTTCCATAGTTTCTCCGCCGAGGATTATGGTCGACGAGCCATTAAGAGAAAGCCGGTAGCGCCCTTCTGGTGCATTTATGGATAGTGTACCAGGAAGCGGTATTAAGTTAGCCCTGAGCACCAATTCACTTTGATACGGAGAAATCTTGAGTGAAAAGATTTCGTCATAATACCCCTCATGTTCTGCTTTAAACTTTATAACTTGTCCCGCCATCAAAGAGTTTTCAGGAAGCGTTTGCAACCCTACCCAGGTACCGTTTATAAAGACTGAATACCGTGTTGCCGAGGTGATAGTACGCTCGGAAATTGCATCAAAGGCCTCGGTTCTAACAGACAGTGGTTGGTTTTCTATGCGATCAAAACTGATACCAATTAATTGTTCAATTGTTCCCGTACGTTTTCGGGATGCGATAGATTCTACGGTAAAGGAATGCCAGTAAATACGTTGTTCAGCCGTTATCTTTGCACGATATGCCCCAGGCTTTATATAAAGGGTATTGGATTCAAAGCGATACGCATAGGAATCGGTTTGCTCTTCTTGATACGTAAATACTATTTTTTCACTGTCTGCTTCAGGAAATTCGTTTCGATCGTGAATAAATAAGCTTGCCTTAACGAGGATATCTTCTGGGGACTTAACCGAGATAGGAAACCTGATTTGAAACTTGAGTGCTCCATAGGATTCACAAAGGAGTGTTTTGTGAACATAACCCTGTGTCCAAGCAAAGGCAGTACACCCTGCGAGAAGGATTAGTGTAGCAGCAAGAGAAAGGGCAACTACATGTTTTTTCTTTCGAGGTTTAAGAAACGGTTCTTCAAATTTTTCATTTGCAATGCATTGTACTAAGGATTCTTGGATTTGATCAATTTGGAATTGTTTTAGATATTTTTCGATACTATTGATAACCGGGACCATGTCGCGATAGCGTCTTTTAGGATTTGGGCGGATCATTTTCTTTACCAAGCGAGCAATAATGGAGGGAGTGTCAGGATTGACTTTTCGTAAGCGAGTATATTTACCTTTTTGGATTGATAAAATGGTTTCTGGAGAAAAGTTACCAGCAAAGGGTCTCTTTCCGGAAACCATTTCATACAGCATTACGCCCATTGAATAAATATCTGCGCGTTTATCAACATTCTTTGAGTTTTTAAACTGTTCAGGAGGCATGTAGGACGCAGTGCCTAGGGTAACGCCTTCTTTGGTAAGATCGTCTTCTTCTGCTGTTTCTATCGCTGCAATACCAAAATCGGCAAGTTTTACCGCACCTTTTCGGGAAATCAAAATATTACCCGGCTTTATATCTCGATGAATAACTCCGTGTTCATGCGCGCATTTAAGTGCCTTACATGCCTCAAGAAAAATATAGAGGGACAGAGGTCCGGAAAGATAGCGTCTTTTCTTTAAAAGTACGTCTAGCGACATCCCATCAACGTACTCGAGTACAATGTAATGGGAGTTTCCCTCTTTAAAATAATCAAAAAGATGCACGATATTAGGATCGTTAAAATCTAGAAGTATCAGTGCTTCTCGTTTGAATCTTTCTGTAATGGCAGTGTTGCCGCGTATAGTTAGTTTTTTTATAATAACGTGACGTTTGAGGGTCGGATGCATTGCTTTGTACACTGCACCCATACCGCCTTGAGCTACGAGGGATAGTATCTTATATTTTCCGATAGTCTCAGGAAGTTTGGCCACCATATCCTCCTTTATTAGGATCAATAATATCTGTTTCCATGTTAAATGGACGGTCAGGCCAAATCAGAACGGAGTTGTTCTTTTGAGGATTATGTATTTGTACATATTTATTGCCGGCGCGTAAAAAAAATTGATCAGAAACCGGACGGTGACCTCCAAAGTAAACTCCATTTTCAGGGTTATCGAGATGCTGGTCAAGCATTTTTTGTACGCTAGATAATTCTGCCTCATCATTATCAGTCCAGGTAAGGCCTAAAATCACTTCTGGGAGTAGTCGTGCGTTAATGAGCTCTTTTTCTGAGTACATACGAGCTGGTTCAGCATGTGAAGCGAGAAAATTTGCGCCTGTAGCGAAAAGAGGTAAACGTTTTTCGAAGATAGAGTAAGTAAAAAGAAACTCTTCCCCATAGAACTTCAGAATAAATTCCCGAACCATTTCTCCTTCAAGCGTAAACTTTCTAAATTTATGGTTCCCATTTCCTTCCTCATTCAGAATGTTTTCATGATTTCCCTTGAGAAAATGGAAGTTATCACTAATTTCATATTTGCACTGGAGAACCATCTCCATGAGCCCCAAACTTTCAATCATTTCTTCGTCCATAGCTCGATGTTTTTTGAATGAATGAGTATATTCATCAAAGGCCAGCGACCAGCGTTTTTTAGCTCGACCTTCGGCATGAAACCCATCTCCGAGACAGAGAAGCTGGAGTTCGTCATTTTCCAGTGCCTGGAGTACTGTTTTCTCATTTTTATATTGAGAGTTTAAAACATTCATAAAAAAGTCGCCACGTCCATGAAGATCAGGGAGAATTATAGTAGGAATATCTTTCTTTAATAGTACAAGACCACCGGAAAGCCCACTGGCATCAGTTGGCCGTATTTCTAGGTTTTCATGTTCGAGAACGTTGATTGTTTCTTCTACAAGATTTAGATAATCAGCGCAATCCGGAAGTGAATCACGCTGATTAATTAGTTCAAGGTTTTCCCTTAGGGTCATTACTGGATAATCGTTTTATTGACTTCCACAAATTCTTCAGTAATATCCAAGGTAACCTGTGTTAGCAGTGCCTCTTCTTCATCGGGTTCAAGTTCTTCTTCGCTTATTGCAATTTTGAATATAGGCGAACTTTGTTGTATTGGACCTTTCTCGAATACTACAATAGCGTCCTGTTCGATATCAGAACTCAGAGTGGAGTCTTCTTCGAGTGCGGTACCGGGAACATCAGTTCGTAACCCTATAGAGGTGTATTCAGCTCGACGCGTACCGTCGACCAGAGGCCCTATAGTAATTAATGAACCTGAGTAGGTCAGTACAATGGCTCCCTTTTCGTTGTCTTTGGAAAAAAAACCTACCTCTTCAAGATTGTTTTCGGATATACCATCCTCAAAGCATTGTTTTTTCTCAACCCACGCAGTTGCAAGAGCCTCATAGGTTTCTTCCCCAATAGGAAGACCCGATGTTTTGGCAATTTGCTTAATGTGATTTTGAATCACATCAGATAACGATTTAAAAGTTTTCATAAAAAACTCCTTTAGTAGTGTATAGTGTAACACATAGTCCAACAATGTCATGATAAGGAGCTAAAAATGAAAGAATCTGTTTTTTCCATGCTTCCCAGCGAAATCCAAACTCAAATCAATGCCTTGCTTGATCAGGTTGATGAAGAAAAAATTGAAGAAAAGCGGGAACACTATGCAGAAATTTGGCAACATAAGTACGAGCTGTTTGCATCGCAAATTCATAACATTGATATGGAATTTGTTGAAACCCTTGATCAAGCCGATACCCGCGGAGCAATTTTATTGTCATATTCAGGTTCCCTTATCAGTCTTAGTCCGGTAAAAAATAAGGGTAGATTTTTAGAATATGCTTCAATTAAATTTAGGAGCGACGTTCCGGATTATATTTACGGACAGGGTGTTCGGATTAATGGAGTGATATCGAAAGACGCCGTTGCGGAGTTCACTGGAAGTCCGCTCAAACAAAGTAGTTCATTATATCGAATAGCTGTATGCCCACTTGGTACTAGCGAATCAGATCAAGAACAAAGGATTCGAGAGGCGACGGTGTATCTAACCAACGGGTTTATAAAAATTAATCGGACTCAAATGGGGCAAACAAGTGCCGATGTTGATCAGTTTACCGTTAAATCAATTACAGCGTTTATTGCAAAAAAACATGATTTAACTCAAATTGCAGCTCGGGCGATTATCGATGATTATGTATCAACTATCGAAGCTGGTGTTTTATTGGGTGAACGCGTTAATGTTGGAAAAATGGGTGCGATTACCCTGAAATTACAGGATCCTAAGAAAGCTCGTGTTATGAAAAATATTCAAACAGGGGAAGATATTTTAATTCCTGCAAAACCCGCTACACTTGTTCCCAAATTCATAGTTTCAAAAGCATTGAAGGAAAAGGGAGCTCGGGTAGATCCTGCTTTTTTAGGTTTAGAGAAGCCTGAGTCTGAGGAAATGGATGACTAAATCCTGAATATTTAAACCTCTGTCCCTGTTGTCGGTATGTGTTATCTAGTATAATCTTTATCAGTATGAAACCGCTTGCCGATTTTGAATTACTTTCACCAGACGCGGTTCTTACCGCGTGTGAGAAAGCTCTGTCCCCCGTAGCCCTAGAGCCGGCTGTTAATCCCTATAATAGCTATGTAAACCGTGTTTTTGCGGTTAAAAGTGAAGAAGGGGAACGATATATTGCAAAGTTTTATCGTCCGGGGCGGTGGACTCGGGAAGCTATCGAAGAAGAGCATGCTTTTTTAGCAGATTGTGCTCACGCCGAGCTCCCAGTAGTAGCCCCCCTTTCCTTAAAAAACGGTGCTACCATAGCCGAACACGATGGATTTCTCTTTAGTGTGTATCCTTTTAGAAGTGGTCGAACCTTTGATATTAATTCAGACGATGATTATAAGCGCCTTGGTGCTTTGATTGGTCGGCTCCATACTGTCTCGAAAATTCATACTGCTCAACATCGATTGACCTTGCATCCAGTAGATATGACGCTGCAAGTATGTACTCGATTGGCCGCATCTCCTTCAATGCACCCCGAATTTGCAGTCGAATTTCTTGATTTGTGCACAGACGTTCTACAATCTCGTGTGGAAGCATTCAGTTCTGCAGAAAACATTCGTATTCACGGAGACTGCCATAGAGGCAATATTTTAGACCGTATGGATGAAGGTCTCCTATTAATAGATTTTGACGACATGATGACCGGTCCAGCTGTGCAGGATTTATGGCTTTTGCTTCCGGATCATATTAACCTCTGTCCCCGAGAAACCGATCTCCTTCTCACTGGCTACACACAGTTTTCTGATTTTGATTCACGCACCCTCGACTTGGTTGAAACGCTGAGGTTTATGCGGATTGTGTATTATCTTGGTTGGTGCGAATCTCAAAAGAATGATTCATTGTTTCAAGAGAAAAACCCAGATTGGGGAACCCGCGCATTTTGGATACGTGAAATGGAAGATTTACGCTATCAGGCGGATCGCGTTTAGGGTAAACGCTTTGTCTTTCTCTTGCCCAAAAACTTTAAAAAAGCTACCATAAGCTCACTTCTGGCGCATGAAGATGGAACCAACCATTGGGAAGCTCCCGCTTTCAGCCGCGCGCCTGGGCTGCTATTGTGCGGATCATACAAGCAAAGGGAGAAGTTTATCATGAAAAACTCACCACTTAAGACGTATCTCGCGGAAGTTTCCGCGGAGAAAATCAACACAGCATTCGTGTCCTATATTGCGAATCTTGAGCAAGTAGCTCAAGTAGGGCCAGAAATAGCCGCATCCATTGTAAAAGAACTAGAAGCGCAACGGACACATCTCAAACTTATAGCAAGTGAAAATTACTGCTCTTTGAATACTCAGGCTGCAATGGGTAACTTGTTGACGGACAAGTACGCAGAAGGATTTCCATCTCACCGTTATTACGGAGGATGCGAAAATATTGATGATATTGAATCAGTCGCAGCAGAAGAAGCAAAAGCATTATTTGGAGCTGAGCATGCCTACGTACAGCCGCACTCCGGGGCTGATGCGAACTTAGTCGCTTATTGGGCTATCCTTTCCGCAAAAATTGAAGCTCCTGTTTTAGAAAAACTCAACGAAACAAATCTTGCAAACCTGACAGATGAACAATGGGCTGATTTACGAGTTTCATTAGGAAATCAAAAACTACTTGGTTTAGATTACTATTCTGGTGGGCATCTCACACACGGGTATCGCCAAAACGTGTCCGCGCGCATGTTCGATGCACATTCATATACGGTTTCCAAAGAAACTGGTCTCCTAGATTACGATGCTATTGAAAAGCAAGCGATGGAGATAAAACCACTCATTTTACTTACTGGTTATTCAGCATATCCTCGCGCAATTAATTTCCGCCGTTTCCGTGAAATCGCCGATAAATGCGGAGCTGTTCTTATGGTAGATATGGCACATTTTGCAGGGCTTGTAGCGGGTAAAGTCTTTACTGGCGATGAAGATCCCGTTAAATGGGCCGACGTGGTAACCACAACGACTCACAAAACTTTACGTGGTCCAAGGGGCGCAATAGTCCTGTGTAAAGCAGCATTTACCGATTATGTAAACAAGGGTTGCCCTCTCGTTCTTGGGGGACCACTTCCTCACGTGATGGCTGCAAAGGCTATTGCCTTTAAAGAGGCTCGAACACCGGCGTATCAAGACTATGCGAAGTCTGTTCGCGATAATGCACGTATTCTTGCAGCCGAGCTGCAGAATCTTGGCATGACCATTCAAACCGGTGGTACCGATAACCACCTGATGCTTATCAATGTCACTCAGTTTGGTTTAACTGGTCGTCAGGCAGAAACAGCCATGAGCGAATGTGGTATGACCTTAAACCGTAACAGTCTCCCCTTTGATCCAAATGGAGCATGGTGGACAAGCGGTTTGCGCATTGGAACTCCCGCAATAACGACCCTTGGCATGGGCCCTGCAGAGATGAAAGAAATTGCGCGGATTATCAAGCTTGTTCTTTTTGCGTCCAAACCCGGAAAGACTGACAAGGGCGTGGCAAGCAAGGGTCGTGTTGTTGTAGATGAAGATGCGAAGACGGAGGCAATTGCTGCTGTTAATGCTCTTTTAGGAAAGTTCGTGCTGTATCCAGAGTTGGATCTCGAGTTCCTTAAAAAAAGTTTTTGTTAGCTGAATAATTATATGTACTAAATTTATTAAGGCTGTCCTAAAGGACAGCCTTTTTTATTCGATTAATAAAAGATTTGGTAGCACTCGAGTAGGCTCAAGAAAACCGTTGAGGTGGGGTGACTACCCAGAGGGCTTTAAGCGTAATAGTTCCTGAATTAATCAAAATATGGGGAGCTGTAGCTGAAAAAGAAACGCTGTCTCCGGCGGAAAGCGGATAAACTTTAGTTTCATAGTGGAGTTCACCGTTTCCTTCTGTAATAATACCGAACTCCCGTCCTAAGTGACCATAGGATCCTCGTTTTGTTTCACCCGAAACGGGCAGGCTAATATAATATGCTTCAATTGCATGGGCGCCATCATCATCGAGCGGGCGCACAATTTCTTCATAAACTGTTTCGCTTTCTACCACATGGCGTCTCTCTCCAGCCCTAATTATTCTAACTGGTCGTTCGCGGCGGTATTCTTCAAATAAGTATTCTAGGTCAATTTCAAGTGCGTCTGCGATGGATAAAAGTGTATCAATTGCGGGGGATACACGGTTGCGTTCAACCTGGGAAACGAGACTTTCGCTGACTCCTGCTGCCTGGGCAACGACTTTAAGGGTATAGCCCTTTCGTTCCCGAACGGCTCTGATTTTTTCACCGAATTTGAATGGTTTTTTAATTCCCGCCATTGTTAGCCTTTATATGCTTTTGTTCAAAAATGAACTGCATGTAGTGGTCTTCAAGGGTTTTCCATGGGCCTTTTGCAGAAAGTCGTTTACGCGCATTTGCATTGTTTCTACGTTGCGTATATGCACGATAAAAAACGCGGGGGTCCTCGTTTGAGCCGGTTCCTTTGTGCCCAATTATTTCAGGAACTTCGTCTCGTCCAATAGCTGTTAATCCGCGGTTTTTGAGTTCTGTGCGAATCAAAGAAATATCTTCAAATGACAAACCAAAAATAAATTCTTCCATGGAAGAAATTACATCTGAATTACCGAGCTGGGTGGAAATAAACTTTTGCCAATTATCATCTAGTGCAATTGATAGCAAGAGTAATTCACTTGTTCCTATCATGGTTCCGAAGTTAGGGGCTATTTGATCGCGTACGGTCCATACTGCATCAAGAACTGGAGCCACACTGAGTACGTTTGGGTCAAGCCGGTGTTCCCAAAGTTCTGCGAGGGATTCAGCTATAGCTCTGCGAACTGTTTCGTTGAGGTTGGGATCGTCTAAAAGCGACATATATACATCTTCTGCCATTAAGGTAAACATTATATTGAGTGTTGCAAGGCGGAGTTCTTGGGTGTCTTCGTCGGAGAAAAAAGAATTAACAGCAACCTTAGTAATTGCAGAAAAAGCGTGAAATTTAGCTACTAGGAATCCTTGTCCAAGGATTGCTTTTGTGGGTAAGGTTAGTAGTCGTTCTCCATCACTGTAGGCACATAGAGTATCGATGAGGGTTTCTGTAGATCGAGTTTGACCAGCAAGAACGCCCCGCTCATACATGGACGGATACCGTGAGATAGAGACGGAGAGTCGTTCCAAGTCCATTACTCGCGTTGCGATACCAACCATGGTTTCCGGTGAATAGACGCGAAGATTTTCGAAAACACGATTTACCAACGCTCGTTCTTGTGAATTGAGAACAACTATATCTGTCGTTCCCGGATCTGGAGTATTGAGATGATTAATAGTACTGTGTGTTTCGTTTAAAAACTGGTCTATGTCCATATTAGGTAAAGTATACCTGAAAAAACTACTTTCTGACTAGCGAAATTACTTTTTTTGCCGTACTGTCTGTATCGCCAAAACTGCTTCCTGCGAAATTTTTGTTATACTATCCCAATCTTCTCGGGCAATTAAATCTTTTTTTACCATCCAACTTCCTCCAACTGCAAAAACGTTTTTTCGTTCTATGTAATCACACAAGTTTTCGGGACAGATTCCACCAGTAGGCATGAAGGATATTGAGGGGAAAGGACCGGCTAGGGCGTCTAGCATGGCGATTCCACCGGAGACTTCCGCTGGGAAGAACTTGAGCAATGAAAGGCCCTTTGAAATTCCAAGCTCAACACCGGTTGGATTGTTGACACCAGGAATTACTGAGATACCGTGTTCTATACACCAGTCAACAACAGCAGGGTTAAATCCGGGGGATACTATAAATTGTGCGCCTGCAGAAACAGCTTGCTCCGCAAGTTCAATAGAAATAACGGTGCCAGCTCCAACAATTATTTCTGGAACAGCGGAAGTAATTTCACGAATTGCTTCCGCAGCTTGGGCTGTTCTGAATGTTATTTCCGCGCAGGGTATTCCTCCCGCAACGAGAGCTTTTGCAAGAAAAATTGCTTTTGAAGTATCCTCGATGGTAATAACCGGTACAATTCCTATTTTAGTAATAGATTCCAAGGTGTTTTTCATGGATTATGTGCTCCTTCCATAATCAAAGCTTTGTCCCCAAAGCTCTGTCCCTCAATTTTGCGTTATTTCTTGACGTGAGTAAACCCTTAGGGTAGGATTCCAGTATGAATACTGTTGTTACTTTCGGTGAAATTATGCTTCGTCTTAAATCTCCCGGAGCGGGGCGGCTATTACAAGAACCCTTGCTTGAATCTACTTTTGGTGGTGGCGAAGCAAACGTTGCTGTCTCTTTAGCTCAATTTGGTGTACCGGCATCCTTTGTATCTGCTGTACCAGAAAACTCGCTTGGCGAGGCTGTGGTGGGGACCTTACGACGATATGGGGTGGATACTACCCACATAAGTTATCGCTCGGGAAGACTCGGTATTTATTTTCTAGAAGGTGGTGCTGCGCAACGCCCATCTACTGTCCTGTATGATCGAGAAAACAGTGCCTTTTCCCAAGTACATCCTGGGGATTTTGATTGGTTGAGTATTTTTTCTGCGGGATTGTGGTTTCATACGAGTGGAATAACTCCTGCTCTATCCCCAAGTGCGGCAGAAACAGTCTTAGAGGCGGTTCTTGCGGCAAAACATGCGGGAATACCTGTTTCCATTGATCTTAACTATCGAAAAAAGTTATGGAACTATGGTAAAACAGCTCCTGAGGTGATGCGGAGTCTTGTGGCTCATGCCGATGTGCTTATAGCAAACGAAGAAGATATTCAAAAATGCCTCGGGATTTCAAATTCAGAAGAAGATTCTCATACGGTGGATCTTGATGGCTACCGTAGATTGACTGATAAGGTTTTAGAATCTTTTCCAGGCTTATCTCATGTTGCGGTAACGCTTCGAGAGGCAGTCTCGGCTGATACAAATTTCTGGTCCGCGGTTCTTGCCACAAAAAACACTTTTCTAATTTCTCAAAAATATGCAATTACCGATATTGTAGATCGAGTTGGTGCGGGGGATTCCTTTTCGGCTGGCCTAATCTACGGTATGCTTAAGAATCCTAATGATGAAAAATATGCTCTTGAATTCGCTACGGCAGCTTCCTGCCTTAAACACTCTATTTCGGGAGATTTTAACCTTTCCAAAAAAGAGGAAGTTGAAGCATTGTTGGGTGGTAATGCATCGGGTAGGATTCAACGATAACTTTTATTGTTAGAGCCCATATTATTGCATTTTCCTCTTCGACCAGTTATTATTTAAGTTAATGGGAAAAATAAATTATGACATCGCTGCGCTTTGTATAATTGGTCTTAATTTTTTTCTTTTTTTCTCGCGTAGTCGTTTATACATAGTTCAAACCCGCGTGTTTTTTCTTCTTCTTTTATCAAATTTTCTTGCAACGGTAACCGATATTACAACCGTAGTCATGTATTGGAATGAGCCCGATTACCATCGTGCAGTTCACTATGTGATAAACATAGCTTATTATGTTTTTCAAAATACCATTCCATTTCTTTTTATTATATTTCTTGTTGCTCTGTGTGAAAAACTTAAACAAACACGGGCAGTTTCACGGATGCTTTTATATTCATCATGGATCTTTTCCATCTTACTTATTTTTACTACCCCCATAACTGGGTATGCCTTTAGTTTTGATGCACATGGTGCGTATTGTCGTGGCCCAATGCTACCTTTTTTATATGCAATGGCATTTATCTATATAGTAGTTGGACTAACTTATTTTTATCGAAACCGCCATCAAATTCCTTGGGAAACTCGCTTGGCAGTTTTTTTCTTTCTTCCTTTTTCGATGGTGGCATTCGGTATTCAGTTTATTTTTCCGGATTTTCTCGTTCAAAACCTGGGAATAGCGGTTTCTGGTTTGATTATTTTGTTGACGATCCAAGATTTCGGTACTTATACGGATCATGTGACTAAGCTCTATAATAGGAATGGGTTGTTTTTTCAAATTAAAATACTTTTACAAAAACATAAAAAAGTATCTGTTTTTCTTGTTTCGCTCGATACCGTAAATTTTCTTCGTTTAGTATTGGGTCACGAAGTTTTTTCGTCTCTAGAGCGTGAGGTAGCGCGAAAACTTTTTGGTTTTATCCGAGCGGATCGATTTGCAGCACAAACTGGACCCGGAAAGTTCATCTTAGTAACTGCAGAACAAACCAATGTAGAGGTGGAGAGGCAACTGTTATTAGAAGCATTTACTTCTCCTTGGCCAGTAGCAGACCGGCTTCTTTCCGTTTCTGCGAGGATTTGCGAAATTCATATTCCTGATGATACTACCGATATCCAAGTTGTTTTTCAGGCTCAATATGAATTCTCACGCGCGCCTGCCCTCTATCCGGTAAATACTATTATTCCTCTCAATGCACTGTCCCTCGCAAATACCGGTCGTCATCAAGCTATAGCAGAGGCAATAGATCGAACCCTCGCCGCTAAAA
>DUOS01000021.1 GCA_012838745.1 Treponema sp.
ATAGGAATGGATAAAATTCCTGAAGACGGAGACTATGGCCCATACCACGTAGTCGACGGCATATATGTAATTACTAAAAATGGTTGTATTCCCGATGGAACGACCCTATAAGCTCATCGAAGCGCTAATTATTTTAGCGCTTCGAACAAGCCTCGCTTGGCTCGCATCCAGAAAGCCCAGTTGCGGTTTCTGATTCATCAGAAACCGGTGGCAGCCTTGGTACTTCTTTTGCTATTCTCCGTATGACGAGCTTTCCTTTTCTAGTTTCTACTCGAATAGTATCACCTCTTGTTACCTTACCGCTAATAATAAGCATGGACAGGGGATCTTCTATTTCTCGTTGAATAAGTCGTCGCATTGGACGAGCGCCAAAAGAAGGTTCATATCCATTTTTTACAAGGTGAGAACGAGCAGAAGCGCTTAGTTCAATAGTTAATTCCTGTTCGCTTAAACGCTGCGCAAGTTCTTCTATCTGTATTCCCAATATTTCGCTTACTTCAGCCTTGTTTAACGCGTTAAATACTACTATATCGTCTACTCGATTAAGGAACTCAGGACTAAACATGCGTTTTAATTCTTGCATTGAGTTAGATTTAATATCGTTATACCCAAGCAAGCCTTCTTCTGTGTTAGTAGAAAAGCCAAGTTGATTTTCTTGAAGTATAAGACGCGCTCCCGCATTACTGGTCATAATTATAACAGTATTACGAAAGTTTACAGTGTGTCCTAAATTATCTTTTAGTTCGCCTTCTTCCAAAACTTGCAACAGGAGATTAAAAATATCAGGATGTGCTTTTTCAATTTCGTCGAGAAGAACGACAGAATAGGGGTTCCTGCGAATCTTTTCTGTTAATACCCCACCTTCTTCAAAACCAACATATCCTGGCGGAGAACCAACAAGGCGGGAAGCATTATGCTTTTCCATATAATCACTCATATCAATTCTAACGAGGGATTCTTCTTTTCCAAATAAGAATTTAGCTAAGGTTTTGGCTAAAAGTGTTTTTCCTACACCAGTTGGGCCGAGAAAAATAAAAGAACCTAAGGGCCGTTTTGTAGATGATATACCTGCACGTGAACGTCGAATTGCGCTTGCAATAACCGATAAGGCTGAATCTTGGCCTATTACCGTTTTGTGTAATTCATCTTCTAGGTGAATTAAGCGCTCTGTTTCTGATTCGCTCAGAGAGTTAGTCGGTATACCAGTAATAACAGAAATAACGGAACAAACATCCTGTGGTGTAACACTAACTATATCTTGAGACTCAGGATGCTGCCACTTTACTCTTATTGATTCAAGATCTTCACGAAGTTTTCGTACCTCATCTCTAACCCAGGCAGCACGTTCATAATTCTGGCTTTGAACTAATTCATGCTTTTCCTTTCCTAAAGCAGAAATACGAGCTTCGATTTCTTCTAGTTCGGAAGGACGAACATCTCCTTCAATTTTTTTCATAGCGCCCGTTTCATCGAGTATATCAATAGCTTTGTCAGGGAAAAAACGGTCGGTTAAGTATCGGCCAGATAATTCTACAATTGTTTCTAAGGTGTCAGTTTCATAGTTTACATGGTGATGACGTTCATAACGCCCCTTAATACCGAAAAGAATAGACAGTGTGTCTTCTGCAGTAGGTTCTTTGACTACAACCGTTTGAAATCGACGCTCCAGAGCTGCGTCTTTTTCAAAATATCTTTTATATTCATTCAGGGTTGTAGCACCAATACATTGTAAATCACCACGAGCAAGGGCGGGCTTGAGCATATTTGAAGCATCCATGGCCCCCTCAGCACCACCCGCACCAATTATGGTATGCAGTTCATCTATGAACATGATGATATTTCCAGCCTCAGTAATTTCTTTAAGTATACGCTTAAGTCGCTCTTCAAATTCCCCTCGATATTTTGTACCCGCAATAACAGAAGCAAGATCCAATATCAAGAGTTTTTTACCAACTAAGTTTCTTGGTACTTTCTCTGAAACTATACGCTCCGCAAGCCCTTCTACTATGGCTGTTTTTCCAACACCAGGTTCACCAATAAGTACTGGGTTGTTTTTATTGCGTCTCGACAATATCTGGATAACACGCTTTATTTCGTTTTCTCTTCCAATAACTGGATCAAGTTTGCCATCCCTGCTCATCTGCGTCAAATCATGACTGTATTCATTAAGTAAACTAGCTTGCCTTTGTGATGTTTGGGTTGCAGCATTTTGAGTACGTTTTTGCCGAGTAATAAGCGAGGTATCTCGATTTACAGTAAGTTCTTTTACAGTACTGCGTAATTGATCTATGGTTACCATTTCTTTTTCAAAAAAAAGGTAGGAAACGCTTTGGGGCTCCCGTACGCATGCGAGAAGTAAATGTTCGGTACCAATATAGTCATGCCGTAAACTTCTAGCTTCTATCGATGCTGCATCAAGAAGGGTTCGCAAGCGTCTAGATGGAGGAATATCACCAAAAACAATGGTTCCAACGCGAGCAGACAAAGACTGTTCAAGTTGTAACTGAAGAGAGAGCAAGTTTATACCAGTTTTTTGGAGAACGGTAAAACCTGTCCCATCTGCACTATGAATCAGTGCAAGAAATACGTGTTCAGGCAAAAGCTGATCCGCATTTGAACGCTTTGCCTCTTCTTGGCTACGTGTAGTTAATAATTTTTGAGCTCGTTGTGAAAGACCCTTAAACACTGGTGGTTATCTCCTTTCTTTGATATCGGCGTCTTTAAGCACTTCCTGAATAATCATGGCTCTTAGACGATCCATCCGTGTTTCTTCGGAAATTAGTTCTTCTTCAATAATAATAGTATTATTAGAAATAACAAAGCGCAAATGTGCATTTTGTATACGGTAAAGTAAAGCAGTTAAATCATGATTTGCTATACCCTTTATGAGATCAAGATTTAGTCCAAGTTTTATACGATGAATCAAATCTATAGCTTCGGAAAGTGGTAATAAACGAGCATATTTTGCAGTTACTATTGCGCGAAATACACTATCTTCCACGATAGTCGGCCGTGAACGCAGTAATTCGGATCGACTTTTTCTTTCAAGTTCAACTAATTTGGTTACTGCCTGATTAAGTACTGATAATTGCGAATCGCTATCCCCTGAGGAAGCAGAAAGATTTGCAATCTGATACAGACACCCCAAAGATATTCCATTACGTTGACCATAATATCCCTGTAAAATGAAGCCCTTGGCTAAAAAGTCTCGGATTACGCGTTCAAGAAGCCCATTCATGGCCAGCCCAGAAAGGCACACAATAGCAGACGCCTTTATACCCGTACCGGTAGAAAAAAGGCCTGAAGAAAGATAACCAAACCCTGGCATTGTTGAAAAACTGAGTTTTTTTTGAAGCAGATCCTCTACAGAAGCGGTGCTTTTACCACAAGAAAAGAGAGAGAGTCCGGAAGAAAATGCAGCAATGCGTACATGATCTTCCATGTTTACCGTTACTGAAAGAACTCCATCATTACGTACAATTATTCCGCGCCAATGTTCATTGCCTGAATCAGGTTCTAGAACTCCTCTTTCAGAAAGTATAAGCCGCCCGAGTACATCTAGATTAGACATTTGGATAATCTGATATTGTTCGGGGTGTTCTTGATGATTAAACGCATCAAAAACTAATGACTGAACCCGTTCAGCATCATCTGCTTTTATTGTAAGAGGAAAGCGAAATCCATCAATATTTCGTGCTATGCGTACCCTGCTGGAAAGAACAACATCTGTTTCTAAACCGTCTTCAGTATACCAAGCAGCAGTTTCTGCGGTTTTATCAAACATCAGTCTTGCTCCATGGCTTTTAGCCGGTCCCGATAATATGCAGCTAGCTCATAATTTTCGCGTTCAATTGCAGAATGAAGCTCATGTTTTATTTGTTCTGGTGTTGGTTTAACCGCACGAGGAGTTGTCTTTTCTGGCAATGTGCCAGTATAAGAATATTCAACTCCATCTTGACGTAACAAAGAAATTATTTCCGCCGTAAAATGACGATAACATTCAGCACAGCCAGTTTTTTTATGTTTACGGATATCTTGTATGGTGCAACCACAAACGGGACAAATATTTGCAGGGTCTCCACTTTTTTCTTTTTTATCCATTGCTTCGGAAAAAAGCCCGCCCAGTGATATATCTATTTTGTTTTGTGTTGTGGAAAAACCGCGTTCGCTGGCGCATTGCTCACATAAATGTAGCTCAACCGAGTTATCACGAGACACCTGTTGAACAAAAATAACTGCGTTGCGAATTCTGCATATATCGCATTTCATCAAAACTTCCTTAATGTTTCAAGCGGTTTTTCCCGCCCCGCACGGATTGACGGAAGCACCGAAACCAGCACGGACAAAATAAGGGTTCCTGCTGCCACCATAAATAACTCCGGTAAGCGTACCGTTACCGGTATTCGTTCAAGATAGTATGCAGGATCAAGTAAATGAATCCCTGTGGGAACCGGCTGTCCAACTAACGAATGAAAAAACATGTTACACCCATTAATCCCACGTTCAAGCAGGTTTAAAATTTCATTTACATGCAGGGCACATGCAATACCAAGCGGAAGCCCAAATAGTATACCACAAAACCCAGTAAAGAATCCCGAGAGCAAAAAAGCAAAAGTAACACATGTTGGCGAACCGCCCACACTTTTAATTATAGCAATTTCTCGCCGCCTTTCCATTACAAGCATAACGAGTGCAGAAGAAACATTTATGGCAGCAACAAAAAGAATAAGGAACATAATAAACAGCAAAAGAGTTCTAGTGGTAGTAAAGGCATGAAACTGAGAACGATTTAACTCTTTCCAAGTGAAAACCCGAAATCCATCAGGTAAATTCTGCATTAGAAAAATCTTTGCCCGTTCAAGATCTTTAAAAGGGTCATCTATTTGAATGTTTATCAGGGTATTTGAGGATTCAGTTGCAAGGATTTCAGCCCCACTCATAAACGGTATAAACACCCACAGACCGTCGAGTTCCTGGTACCCTGAAGATACAATGCCTTTTAGGATAAAGCGAGTAAATTTGGGTATTCTCATGCCGGTGGGGGCTGTTCTTAGGGTAAGTATTCTAAAAGAATCGCCAATAGATAGATTAAGATCTTTTGCTATTTTTGCACCAAGTATAGCGTCATTTTTATTTTCGAGTGATCGTACTCCATCTACAGTAGAAAGTAGTTTCATAGCGGGATTATTATCTAAAAAAAAACTAGGATCAACAGCGCGTATAGCACCGCCAGTTCTTCCGGTTTTTCCTACAACGAGGGCCATCCCTTCGCGTTCAGCATAGGCGCCGCGAATTGTGCCAGAGGAATCATTAATTTCTAAGGATTTGGCAAACTGTGTAAGCTCTTGGGGATTATCAGCTAAACTCGAAGTACCGTAATAATCACTTATTCGTAAGTGAGACGAAGACAATTCAATAAGTCGACGAGTTATACCTTCAATCATTCCATCAGAAACTACCAACACCATAACAAGAGGGATAATCGAAACGCCTATCCCCACTATCGCTCCATACAGACTTCTGCGCGCATTAGAAACAGTTTTACCAGAGCCTATTCCAAGAAAGGATAATGCAAGCTTTACCGATACACGAATACTCATTGTTCAACCAGCTTCCCATTTTTAAGGTTATAACAGGTGTCTGTCATCGCCGCAGCATTTTGATCGTGAGTTACCATAATAAGAGTGTTGTTATAATCCGAAACAACAGAAAACAGAATATCCATAACAACGCGTGCATTTGCTGGATCAAGGTTCCCCGTTGGTTCATCTGCGAGTACGAGAGCCGGCTCATTTATAAGTGCACGAGCAACAGCTGCCCTTTGTCGTTCGCCACCAGACATTTGAGCCGGATAATGATCAAGACGATGCTCAAGTTTTACATCGGTAAGGAGCATACGCGCACGATCAAGGGCTTCTCGTTTTTTCATACCACGCATAAAGGCGGGAAGCATAACGTTTTCCAGAGCAGTAAAATCTTTTAATAAATAATGAAACTGAAACACAAGACCTACAAAAGAACCCCGATACTGGGCAAGTTCTTTTTCATCAAGCTGATTTACGAGATAGTCTCCTGCAATGACTTTGCCCGATGTGGGGCTTTCAAGCCCACCAATTATATTAAGCAAAGTGCTTTTACCGCATCCAGATTCTCCAACAATAACTGTTTTACTGCCCCTGTTAACGGTAAGATCTAGAGAATCCAGTATTACCAACCTTTCTGCCGGAGTTTCAAAAGACCGTGTCAAACTTTCAATATGTAATATCTGATTACTCATACCGCAATACCTCCGCAGGCTTTAAAGCTGTTATTTTCCTACTAGCTATCCAAGACGCCGCAGTCGCGGAGAAAAGACCAAAAACAAACACAAATAATACTTCGATAAAAAAGATGCGAACTGGAATTGCTTCCATATAGAAATACTCAGGACTAAACAGAGAAAAGGCATTGTTATTTTTTCGCCAAGTACACGCAGAAATAAAATGATTAATTCCATTTACTAACAACTCTGCACATACGAACACTTCATTTATATGTGCAGAAATAAACAATCCACAAAGAAGTCCAATTAATGCGCCAAAGAAACCAATGCCGAGTCCATTAATTACAAAGATGTGCTGTATCTCGCGAGGAGAAGCTCCCAAAGCAGCAAGCACGCTGATCTCTTCTCGGCGTTCATAGACAGAACGGCGCATGCCATGATAAATATTTACAGTAACAACCAAAAAAATCAAGATAACAAGAAACATCAACATATTTTTTTCTACACTAAGAGCACCAAAAAAAGAGCGATTGTATTCTCTCCATGACTCTGCCGATAATTCAGGCAGAGCTTCTCCTATACGTGTTAAAAATTGGGAATCCGCATTTCTATCATCAAGTTTAATACCACCAACCAGTTCTAGATACCCATTGCCAAGAAGTTTTGCTGTTCCATGAGAAACAAAAGCGAAGGTACTATCTATTTCATAATAACCAGTTCGAACTATACCAATTACGTTGAGTTCTGCATTTTCGGGAAAGAGATTAGTATCAGATGAACCAGAAACAGCAACCACGGAAAGAGTATCACCAACAGAAACCCCAAGCAAACGCGCTAATTCGTTACCTACAACAATAGATCCGTTGTGCTCAAGGCTAAACGAACCATATAAAATATCAAAGGAATTTGCAAAGATAGTATCTTTTTCGAAAACATCTGTAGGTAAGGCGCGAAGCAACGCTCCATGTTGTCGAGAGTGCTTTCCCTGAACAAGCACCTGGTTTTCTGAAAAAGGAACGACTGTTCGGACTCCTGGTAAGGATTCTGCCTTTTCAATATTTTTTATATCTCCAGTCAAACGAAGATGGTAGGAACTAACTTCCATAATTGCATCAATGTATCCCATTTGAAAACCATTCATAACCGAAAGAATTACAATGAGAGCAGTAACACCGAAAGCTATTCCAGCGGTAGAAAGGGCACTCGTTAATGCAGAACGACCAGTAGAATCTACAGCGCCAAATCGCGAAGCTATAAAGCTAATCCAAGAGTTACCAAGTTTCATGCTGTACCCTTTGTCTTTCGCCATTTTTAAAAACGACAGTAAGCATGGCAAGGTCATTATAGTAAACTGTTTCAGTCCAATTTTCTTCGTCGAGATATGCATAGATTACGGTCAAAGCTCCATCCTTAAATACGGTTTTTTTACTAATCGAGCCGTCTTCACGGTAATCAAAAAGAACCTTTTGTAAAAAGCCATCTCTTTTAATCACAGATTCGCGCAATCGATTTTGAGAATCGTAGGAGTATGTAAAAACACGATCCGTAGTTACTGGAGCAATAGTTTTATCAGCACCAGTCTTTTTATCTTTTTTTTCCAATATTGTTTCTTTGATGGAAACAATATTTCCTGAATTGTCATATTCTGTTTTAGTCGAACTTTGTTCACTTTTTACACGACATTGGAAAACATTCTGTGAATCTCCAAAGTAGAGCCAACTAGTAGTTTCAGAAATCACTCCTTTTTCCCACCGAACAGACTTATAAGGCCGGCCAGCATGATCAAACTCTTCAAGATACCATGTGTCTTTTTCAGCGAGGAGCAAACCATCCATTCCAACATGTGAGTATCCATCTTTATTTTGAGCTATAAGAGAAAATACAAAGAATACCATAATGATTGTAATAAAAGGAATGCGACGGATCATTTTTTTCCACCACTTATAAATTCAGTAAGATATCTATCTCGATCGAAAGGAAGGAGATCTTCATACCGCTCACCGGCACCAACAAAGGCAACAGGTATGCCGAGTTCTTTTCCAGCACTTATAAGTATACCACCGCGTGCAGTCGAATCATATTTTGTTAAAACTAATGCATCAATACCAATTTGTTCATGAAATACTTCTGCTTGGCGCAACCCATTTAGTCCTGTTGTTGCATCTAAAATCAGTATTTTTTTATAACAGCCTGGATCAGCACGGTTCGAACCAATACGATCTATTTTTTGGAGTTCACGAACAAGATTTTCTTTATTATGTAAACGTCCGGCCGTATCTGCAAGAACAAGGCCACCACCGGCCGCGCGAACAGCATCAGCGGCGGAATACACTACGGCACCAGGATCAGCGCCATGCTGGTGTGCAATAACACGACAACCAGTTTTTTCTCCGTGATGTTGGAGCTGTTCAATGGCAGCAGCACGAAATGTGTCTGCTGCTGCAAGTATTATTGGTGAAACACTTTTTTTAGCATAATAAACAGCCATTTTAGCAACAGTTGTTGTCTTACCTACTCCGTTAACACCAAAAACCATAAACACAGAAACCTTTCCATCTGGAATGTCAAAGTTAACAGGAGTAACCCAAGGAGTTATAAGGTCTGTTAAAATTGAAATAACTGCTTCTGTATCCGTAATAGAACTAGCTCGACATTTGTTGCGTAATTCATCAACAATTGAACATGCCGTTCGAATACCAATATCACCTTCAACTAAACTGTCTTCTAGATCATCATAAAAAGATTCATCTATGGATGAATGAATACCGAACAAGTTGCGTAGGTTTTCTGAAAAAGATTTTTTTGCCATGACGGGACTTACTCCTCATAATGTTCAACTGCATACTTTGGTATGGTTTGATTAGCCGCTACTATATACCGCACAAGTTGAAATAAAAAATTAACACCAAGAGCTATAGTTACGCCTTGTGAAACATCTGAGATAAG
>DUOS01000194.1 GCA_012838745.1 Treponema sp.
ATATTTGACGAAATAGGTCTATCGATACTTATAAATGAACAGAGAAAAAATGTACTATTAGCCTCAAGCCCCACAGCTTCAGGTGATGAAGTATATCTCCAAGCAGATGAACTTGAAAATTTAGTACAGCATTCTAAAAAACGTAAAGAGCTAGATTCTATTATTGGAGAGCTCATAGGCATAAGTAGGCTCACTAAGCAAACGCTTAACTCAATGGTAGACTACTGCAATGCACATTTAACCGATCAGCCACGCATGGAATATGAAACTGCGATGAGCGCAGTTAGTGCAACCGCAAAAACAAAGCAAAAAATTGGAATTAGACTCCTTAATGATTATGCTTGGAGAGAAATTGACGACGAATCCCATCTAGCAATGGCAGAGCAAAAAGTATTTCCTGTAATTACTGAACGTGAAGCTATGCGAAGTATTCGCCGCGAAGTCCTTTTAAATCCAGGACCAGCCACTACTACCGATAGTGTAAAACGCTCCCAAGTCTGTGCAGATATTTGCCCCCGAGAGCTTGAGTTTGGCGATGTTATGGGATGGATATCTAAAGAGCTCTCATTATTTGCTGGAAAACCAGGAAGAATTGAAACCGTTTTATTCGGTGGGTCTGGTACAGCTGCCGATGAAGTTATGGTTTCCTCTTGTATACCTGATGGATCAAAAGTTCTCATCGTAGATAACGGCGCATACGGAACTCGACTCGCAAAAATTGCATCGGTGTATAAACTCGATACTGATGTATGGAAATCAAGTGGATACCTACCGATAGACGTTCCTGCACTCAAAAAAAAGATTCTTTCCGACAAGTACACACATTTTATTATAGTTTATCATGAAACAACAACAGGGCTATTAAATCCTGTGCCAGAAATTTGCCGGTTTTGCAAAGAACAAGGTATTACCACAATAGTCGATGCTGTAAGTGCTTTCGCTGCAATAGACATAGACATGGATCGTGACGGTATCGATTTTATGGCATCTACCTCTAACAAAAATATTCAGGGGATGGCAGGTGTCGCCTTCGTATTCTGTAGAAAGGAAGCTTTAGAAAAAACAGCCTCCTATCCCATGAGAAACTTTTATCTTAACTTATGGGATCAATACCAGTATTTTAAAAAAGCACATCAAACGCGCTTTACCCCACCTGTACAGGCTATGTACTCTCTGCGACAGGCAATTATTGAAACCAAGGTAGAAACAATAGCTAGTCGATATAAACGCTATTCAGAATGTTGGGAACTATTAGTAAAAGCAGTTGATGAACTTGGGCTTGAAATGCTTGTTCCCCGTGAAGCACAGTCAAAGCTCATCACCGCGATTATTGAACCGGATAATCCAGCCTACTCATTTGACAGCCTCCACGACTTTGCACGCGAGCATTCCTTTACTATTTATCCTGGAAAACTTTCTGAAGCAAGTACATTTAGGATCGCCAATATAGGGGACATTCGCCCTGAAGAAATGTCTGCCTTCATAGTTTTAATGAAAGAATATTTTAAGAGTTTTTAAGAGCAGAAGCGGTTGCTATAGTACGTTTTAATTCAGTCTTTACAAAAAGCAAAGGCTTGCATGAGCATTAAAACAATAGTATTATCATTCAAATGAGATTTTTTTATATTATTTTTTTACTTTTTGCACCCGTTTATGCTTGGGCATATCTTGATCCGGGAACAGGAAGTTTGTTGCTTTATGCAATTATTGGTGTAGCAGCCTCGATTATATTTGCACTCAGAAACCTCTGGTACCGAATAATTGAAATCTTTTTTGCAAGAAAATCTAGACACCGCGTTCCAAATGAATTACCGGATATTGTATTTCATTCCGAAGGTGGTCACTATTGGCATGTATTTCAGCCTGTAATGAAACATTGTGCAACTCATTTTATTGAATGTGCTTATGTAACTCCTGACCCAAAAGATCCTGCATTCGAATGGGCTAAAACTCATGATTCTGTTTCTGTAATACACGTAGGTACAGAGATGATGACCCTTGCTTGGATGAACAGAATTAAAACTCGCATAGTGGTTTCGACTACACCTAATCTTGATGTATATATGTGGAAAAGATCTCCTTATGTTGAACGTTATGTTCACTTGTTTCATGCGCCAACAACAGTTGAATTTTATGAAAAATATGCATTGTGTTTCTATGATGACATAATTGGATGCGGAAAATTTCAGGAATCGGGAATTAGAGAACTGGACGAAAAAAGAAAATTGCCACAAAAACGATTTCTGATTGCTGGTTTAACGTATTATGACTACATGATCGATGAACTCAATTCTTTACAATTACAAGCACCTAGTAAAACTGAAAAAAATCCTATTGTTCTCTATGCACCGTCATGGGGAATAAGAAGTTCGCTTTCAACCTTGGGTATAGCAAGTATCAGAGAATTGCTTGCTGCAGATTATCGGGTTATTTTTAGACCTCACCCACAGTCTTTGATTTCTGATAAAGAAATTTTAGCTGAGATCTATTCTTCGTTTAGTGATAATCCTCTTTTCAAAGTTGATACGAAGATAACTGGACTTGTTTCGATGAACGAGTCAGATTTACTTATTACAGATTTTTCTGGTATGTTATTTGATTATGCGTTTCTTTTTGGAAAACCAATTATTCTTGCTGCATTGGAAGCTCCAACGGGTGGCTATGAGGCTGAGAATTTAGATGGTCCTTTATGGGATGTAGAAACAGCACGGATCCTTTCACGGGAGTTTCCTAAAAAAAACAGCGAATTACCAAAAGAAGTTACTCAGGTGATTGCTACTGGTAATGTAAATATGAAAAAAATTGAAGAAATTCGCAACCACTCGATTGCCAATTACGGAAACGCAGGTCCAGCAGTTGCCAATTGTATTTTATCTATTTTAGGAGAATTAGCACAATGACCTCTATCCTGTCTTTTATATTGACACCATTTACGTTTGTTATTTTTGTGTTATTTGAACAGGCGGTGAGTCTTACGGGCAATTATGGTATTTCCCTGGTTATAGTTAGCTTTTGTATTACTGCTGGAACAGCTCCCTTATATTTGTTGGCAGATGCGTGGAAAAA
>DUOS01000022.1 GCA_012838745.1 Treponema sp.
ATATCAGCTATTGACTATGATCCTGGTGCGAGCGAGGTAAATCAACTAAATCGCCTTAAGCTATTGCTTGCAAATGCGCCTTTAGGATCTCATCCTGATGAAACAAAAACAGTGAAGGAGCAGTAGTCAAGAGCTTTGGTGTTTATGCCGATAATCGAAAAGGTATGAACTACAAAAGATTTTTTTTATTGCTCATAGTACTAGTGTTTTTCTCTGCCGGCCTCCTTTTTGCGGAGTCACCGGCGCGAGTGCCGGCCGGTTTTATAGAAACCTCCGTAGTGCGAGAGCAGCTTTTTGACGCTTGGTTCGCAACAGAACCATCGCGGATTATCATGCTCAAGCCTGCCAACATAACTGACCGGTACGGGCAAGAGTATAAAGTAAGCAATCTCCATGTAAAAAATGACAAACTATTTGCTGTTTCAGTTCAGGCAACTCAGGCACAGGGAATCCAGGGAACATGGGTTCTCTATCGCCGTTTTTCAGATGGGCTTCCTCAAAAAATACGAATATATCCGTTAGATAATCCGAATATCTGGGTTTCTCTCACTCCCTTTTCAAACCGAATCGAAACCGGCCGCTCTAAGCTTGATCTCATGGTGTACGGTGCTCCTGCTATTTTAGGTGCCCCGCTGGGAATCCCCTTCCTTCGATTGTACACCGCCCCTTTTTCTGACCTTGTTAGTATGACTCAGTCAACTGCTCCTTGGGAATTAGTTAATCCTCTCTACGATGCATACGCAGACATTGAATCTGCTGTAGAAACTATTCGTAACGCACTCAATTCTTTGGTATATCTTGAAGATGGAGCTTTTGATCATGATGGGCGCGCGGTTTACATCATTGATGGTTCTTTGCAGGACCCCGCCGATGTAATACTTGGGCTTGCTGAAGGTCAAAGTTTAGAAAGCGTTATTGGTGGAGTTAACTGTTCCGGCTTTGCAAAATGGGTTATAGACGGCATTGTGCGCCCAGTCGCCGGTTCATCTCTTTTTTTGGAGCCCCTTAAAAGATCCACCGATTCGCCGGAAACCCATTTTACTGAACCCTATCGCGAAACCCGTGATGTGTTCTTTGCCTTAGATTGGACACGTCAGTTGGCGAGCGCCGTGCTCTCTCTTTCTGGTAGAGGCACGGTTTTTCCGCGTGAATCTGGAGCGGATGTTACGGTAGAACCCTTTTCAGAGGAGTCCCTCTATGTGCCGAGTGTTGGCTATCGTGCGGGTATTATAAAGTCGCTTATGTATGCGCTCGCCTGTACGGAACCGGGCCATATGTATTTAGCTGCAGTAAGCCGAGAGCGCGGGGATCCTGTGTTACGACAATACCACCATGTAGCGGTGTTGCTACCATATTTTACCCATGAGGGTCAGTTTACTCTTGCCTTGTTTGAAAGTGCAGTAGAAACTTCTATAGAAGAATTTGTTTCTCGCAACGAAGATGCCTATATTCATCTGGTGAGGGTTAAAGTACCCGAAAAAGGCCGATTTCTTCCATAAGAAAATTGTGTTACCATCTATGTCTAACTGACGTTTAACACATTGAGGTGGGCTTCCCATGAATTTCATTCGCCGTTTTACTACAATAACTCTTTTATTCCTCGTTAGTGGTTCGCTTTTAGCCGAATCTGCGCCTCGAGAAATACTCTCGCGCGCACGCGCTTTAGAAAGTCCTGAATCTGCAGTTCGCTTGTTAGAAAGCGAGATTCCTCCAACTGGAACATGGCGTTTCTATTACCTCATGGAAATAGCATACCAGCACAGCCTGCTTAATGACTGGGCTTTAGCACGCAAGGCAGTTATAGCCATTGATGCAGCATCGATTCCTGCCGATCGTACCGATCAATATACTTATTGGAATGCGCTTACAATAGAAAAAAATGGCGATAGTGCTGCTGCTGAACAGTTGTATAAAAAACGAATTTTTTCTGGTGCTGCTCGAGATCCACAGTTATATTTGGGATATTTGCGTTTAGCTTCCTCTGATGCTGAAAAAACTGTTAAATTGATGGATTCTGCTATTCCTGATCTTAGAAAACTCGATAGGGATAGTTGGCTTCTTTCCCGATATCTCGCCGGTCTTGTGGCGGTACGTGAGGGTTCATGGGCTTTTGCATCCGATAGTTTTTCAATTATTTTACACGAAAAGGACAGTGCAGACCCTGATTATTTAGGCTGGGCTTCTTTTTATCATGGATGGAGCCTCTACCGACTCGGAAGATGGGAACCGGCGTTTACTTCTCTTGTAGCATTCTTGGGTTCCTATGAAAGGCATGAACGTGTTTGGCAAGCATCAACCGCTGCAGCCTTTTGCGCCATGCAAACTGGTCGAGATCCTCTTCCGTATGCTGACCGAGCTATTACTCATGCGCCCACACAAAATGATCGTGCGGAAACCCTTATCTTAAAGGCATCCATACTTATTGACCGCGGAGAGTTTGTTCCTGCAGAAAAGATTCTTGTGTCTGTGGCTGATGGGATTTCTACATCAGGACAAACTGTTTTTTCTCCGCGTGCCCGTTTTATGCTTGCAGATACTGCCTTTACCCGCCGAGATTACCCAACAGCAGAAAAACATTGGTTAATTTTGTATGATCAATTTCCAAAAAATGCACTTGCTGAAGAATCATTATTTCGTGCTGCCGAGCAGTGGTATTTGCAGGGAAAACATTCCCGCGCTGTGGAACTTTTTAACCGCTATCGGCAAAACCATCCTAATGGAACCTACATGGACTTAGTTCTTAAAAACGGAGGAGAAGTTCTAGCCTTTTCCGGCCAGCGAGAGCTTGCAATCTTATGGTGGGAATCATTTATATCTCGCTTCCCAAAAAGCCCGTTTTTGCCTCGAGTCCAAAATGACCTTGTTGCAGCATATCGCGAAACGAAGGATTATACCGCAGCCCTCCGTTTAGCTCGTGCATATCAGCGTGAGTTTCCTCGGGAGGCCGAAACAGATGATATAGGCGCACAAATACAGACTTTGCAAATCCTTGAACGGGGAGAGACTCCGGATACTGCAAAACTTATGGTGGAATACAAGCGCCTTGGCGGTGAAAAAACTGAAAGCGGTCGCGCTAGAGGGCTAGAACTTGCAAAAGTTTACCTTGCAGATACGAGCCGTCGTGATGAGGGGCATAGGATTTTAGAAGATATATCAAAAACTCTTCCACGCTCCACTGCTAAAATTTCACGTTCAGATAGAACCGTGTATGCTACCTCGTATATGTTGCTTGCAAATATTTTCCGCGGCTCGGATGATTTATCAAATGCATCCTCTGCCTTTCTTTCTGCGGGTACCCTGTTTTCGCCTATAGACGGTGAACGAGCAGCGGAATCCTTGTATGGTGCGGTAGACGCATTTATGCGCACCGGCCGCAATTCTGATGCGGTTCAAGCACTAAAGACTATGCGTACTTCATGGCCGGATTCTGTATGGACGCGCCGTGCGTCCCGTCTTGTTCCGGCTGAATAAGGGAGGTTCCTGTGCTACGATTTGAATCAATGAAAAATCTACCGCGAATTGTCGGTATTGTTGCTCTTAGTTTTCTCGTATGTCGTTTTCCAGGATACGGAGAGACGGTATCTGTGCCTAATATTGAAACAAGAATACGAAATTCTGGAAATGAGGTTCCTTCGTCCGCATTGCCGGAATTCAAACTGCCACTGCCGCAAGAATTGCCTCCGGAAGTAAAGACGGCTGAAAAATCAAAGCCAACCGTCTCTGTTGGTACTGATCCCGTGCCTGTCGAAGTACCCATTGCTCCAGAAACCATCGCGACTTTTGAATCAAGTGGGGTTACCGGGCATGCGAGCGTAGGTTCGGGGTATCCTTCCTCACTTGCAGGAGAATTTTCTGTTGCGCGCCCGGCAGGAGCTGCCCCAGGGCTATCGGCCCAGTTTGGGTATCTCACTTCAGACGGGTACCAAGGAAAAAAAGCAGGAACGGGATATTTTGATCGTTCCGTGGGGCTTTCTCTGCTCGCATTTAATGATACTGGTACCAAAAAATGGTTTACCGCAGTTTCTATCGCAGACCGTGCAAATGGACTGCAGGGAGCTAACCCAGCTTACTTTAGTATTGGACACCGTCTTGCAGGTGTAAATGCGGGTTTTGACCTGTTTACGATTGGAGAAAATGGTCCTGTCGTATCGATATATTTTGATAGTCAAGTTTTTACCTCTGTTGTTGAACGAGGAGCAACCGAACCCTTACCTGGAACCGGTATTGAAGACTACCGCGGATACTTTCTTTCTCCGAGCTTGCGCCTTAGCCTTGTTCGGGAGCGTTATCTTTTTACTCTTGAATCTGTATATGCCTTAGACACGGTCGATACTACTGATGATCTTCATGCCTTGTCTGTTTCTGCTGCGGCAGAACGTACTTTTGGTACGCTTTTTCTTGGTGGTGGGGCAGAGTTTCATACGGATAGCCAAGACAACTTTGTCGTGCCGTTTTTTCTTAAGTTTGGTTGGGAACCAGAAAGCGGTCTCTTTGGGCCAATCGGTGTTACTGGCGGGCTCCGTACCGATCGCCGTACGGTCTTTGATCTTGTGCGCCTGGATCCCTTTGTTTCTCTCGAAGGAATGCCCGTGTATGCGGCTGATTGGTTTACAAGGGTCAATATTACTGTTCATCCCCTTTCTGATATTACCCTGTATAGTATCGGTGAATTCCGGCGTACCGCCGCAAACCGGGGTACTCCTGTGTTAACAGATAGTATTAGCTTTGGAACCCTGCAATGGGCTCGAGTTGACCGAGATAGCCTCGTGGTAACCGCAGGGATAGCCTACGCAGGGGAAATGCTTGCCGTAGTGACTGAATATCGCGGAGAGCTTATGGACGAGCTGTGGGCGAAACATTTACACGAGATAGAGGTAACCGTTTCTCTTCATGATCCAGCACCCAAACATTTTTGGGCTACTGAAGTCTCGTCAGTATTTACTCCTGATTCTAAAGAATTACCGCGGATTGGTCTTTCTGGTAGGATCTTCCCGCTCCCGCGGCTTAGTATTACACTTTCATTTGACGACGTGCTGCCTCCTCTCTTTAATGAGGCACGCATGCGCAACAGCCTATATCAAGAACGGAGTGGAACAATACTTCTTTCAGGGCGTTTTGAATTTTAGATTTTGGAATGGAGGTTCCCATGATTGCACTTTTAATTTCTGGCGGTCTTGCAATGATTCCTATTGTTTTGTGCGCCCTTATCGCGACCGTTATCATTATTGAACGGTTATGGTATTTTGCGTCCATAAAAAAAGGGCAACGAGATTTGCTTCCTCGGCTAAAAAATTCTTTAGACAAGGGTCATTATGACGAAGCAGCGGCTATTTGCGACACCGTCGAAAGTCCCGTTTCTCGGCTTATGAAAACTGGGATTGCGTACCGTGAATATAGCGAAATAGCTATTAAGGAAGCGGTAATGAACCAAGCAAATCGAGAGATTCCTCGTCTTGAGCGTTTTTTGCCCACATTAGGAACTATCGCTACGATTGCTACGCTTTTAGGGCTTCTTGGTACAGTAACCGGAAACATTCAAGCATTTGGTGTGTTGGGTGATATGGGATCGATGGGAAATCCTGCCGTGCTCGCCGGAGCTATTGCCCAAGCTCTTGTTACCACAGCAACCGGGCTGATAGTATCAATACCAGCAATTATTTTTTATAACTATTTTATTGCTGAAGTAAACCACCTGGTTACCGAAATGGAATCCTCAGTAAGTGATTTAGTACTCTTATTGGATTCAGGAAAAAAGAAACATGAAGTTTAAACGGCGACTTGAGACGAGAGCGGTGGTCGATTTAGTTCCCATGATCGACGTCGTCTTTCAGCTTATTCTCTTTTTTCTCGTTTCTACTACCTTTGCGGTGTTGCCGGGTATTGAACTTGCTTTACCTGTTTCATCTACAGCCGAAGGAACGAGAACTAACGGTGTAACGATTACTGTCTCGCAAGGCGGCCAGCTTTTTGTAAATACCGAAGAAGTGTTAATAACCGATCTTGATACAACCTTATCTTCGTTAGAAGTGGGTGCTGTACGGGAAAAAGTTCCCGTAAATTTAGAAGCCGACGCAGCTGTCGCAAACGGGCTTATAGTCCAAATTCTCGATTCGCTTCGCAGAACGGGATTCGTGGGAGTTAATTTGAGAACAAGGGAAAGGAATTAGACTGACATGGTGGAAATGAATGTACCCGACAAAAACAGACTCACTCGAAGCGTTCTCATTGCGGCAGTAATCTGGTCGGTGTTATTCGTGCTTCTCGCTTTACTTCCAGTAACCACGAAAACAATTAAGGTTCGTGAATTTTCTGAGGTCAAAATTTCTTTAATTTCAGAAACGCCAAAACAAATTCGTACCGCTTCCACTACTAACGAGCCAGTTCCGGCCAAAGTAATCGAAAAACCAAAACCGCGCAGCAACAAAGCAGCTCAAAAAACAGTTCCAGCGCAAAAGCTTCCGGCTAAACAAAAGCCTGCTTCAGGTTTAGGAATTCCCAATTTTTCGAGTACTGCAGGAAGTTCTGAACCAACAGCTGCTTCGGGAGAAACCCTCGATTTTTCTAGTGACCGTATATCAGAGCGGCCGGCGGCAGGCCCTTCCGCACCAGTGCGTGAATTTGAAGGAAGTGCAGCAAAGGTAGCAAGCACACCAGACCGCCCCGGGAGCTCGCCGGTAGAAGCAGGGACACAGCGTACTGCAGCTTCCAAGGAAACTTTAAACGCACTTGAACGTATCGAAGAAGGTAAAACTGTAGGCGTTTCTGCCCAAGAGCAATCAACAACTACTTCTCTCTCACCCTCGTCTACTGCGAGTTCTGCAACTCTGGGCCCTATTACCTTTGATGGTGCTGCTCGCAGGCTTTTATCACCTGCTGACCCGGTAATTGTGCTTCCTCCGCATCTTTCCCGGCGTATTGATTCAAACCGTACGGTGATCGTTCACTTTGTTGTTCGTGCCGATGGTACCGTGCCTGCTTCCCTCGTGACTTTTACTCCATCAGCACTTTTACCACCAGAAATTCGTGATTATTTAAAGAATGAGTTTATGAGTTGGCGTTTTGAACGGGGAAAAGATGATGGACAGGCACGCTTTCAGTATAGTATAACAGTACAATGAGAGAGCAGATTGATGCCGTTGCCTTTGATATAGACGGCACCCTTTATCCGAATGCTGCCCTGTATTGGCGCACAATTCCCTTTTTTCTAAGAAACCACTCCTTAGTACTTGCATTCGGTCGAGTTCGAAAAGAAATTCGACTTTGGCAAGAAGCCCATCCCGGCGAAATTCATACAGATTTTTTCGGTTGGCAAGCGTCTCTTATGGCTGAACAGCTCGGAGGCACTCCAGATTCGATGAAAATAAAGCTCCACGAACTCATTTATGAGGGGTGGAAGCC
>DUOS01000195.1 GCA_012838745.1 Treponema sp.
GATCAGGAAATTCGACTTCAAAAACATCGTCAGATTCGCAGTGCTTTATATATGCTGGGTAGGAATATATCACTTCAAGCCTCCTTCTTTAAGAATTTTATTAAGTGTTCCGGAGGGCAAATCCTTCTTTCCGTGTATGCGAACTAGTTGCCAACCAGTTCTGTATAATTGCCGAAGCAATTCTTTTCCGTTCATAATTATTTTACACCTTATATGCTGTAATAGCAAGATAGACTTCTGTGTAAATTCTTATATGTTGTTTTTGAGTTTTTGCCTTTAAATTGCAATGATATCGTAGTTGAAAATCATCGAACATTCCTGCCGCCGAGAGGGGATTTTACAGCCGTTCAACGGTGCTTCGAATTCCGTTAAATATAGATAAAGCGAGTTGTTCAGGGAATTCTGGTGGCAAAGAATTTGATACTGTCTCAATAGACTGCGACATGATTTTTAGTATTTCGGTTAGTACCTCGTCTATCAGGTTAACTGATCCATATCGAGAGGCCGTTTCTTTCCAGTGACGCCCTTGAATTTTTGACCAGGTATAATGCCTATTTGTTCCTGTTACGGCCATAGCCATTTTCAGTTTTTCTGCAGGAATTTTTTCGTTCCCATGGGCAAGTACCGGATACGCAGACATAACGTCATAAAGCGGCGTGAGCGAATCGAATTTGCAACGCAATCTCGTCCAATTTCACTTAGTAAATCAAAATCCGACGAGCGATCCATTCAGCCAGACATCCAAAGATCTATTGTTGGCCATCTTACCACTCATCCTTTGCTACTTTTGCTTGAGGTTTTGGTGAAAGCGTTAATTCTAAATTGAGGGCGGAAATCAATTTGAGAAGACTTGCTATAGAAGCTCTCTCAGGATTCGCCTCTAAGGCAGAGATTGTTTTAGGGAGCAATCCAACTTTCTGCCCAGTCTCTACCTGTGTGAGCCCTAATTCTTTTCGTCTGTTTTTCAATGCAGCACCAAGTTGCGATTCAGTTAGCACAAGGTAATTCATACGCACCTCAAACTAATTTTACCCTACAAGGTGTAATTTCTCAATAAACCCTACAGGGTAAAAAATGATTTTATCAAAAGCTACAAAGACCCATTCATTACAAAAAAAGAATTTAGATTGAGGCTCTCTAAGGGAGGGTGAGCGAAATGGCAAAGGGCGGAGCCGCCGCCGAGGGGGAATTAACAAGGGCGAATACTCATGCTATAATTTAGTAATTATGAAATTTTTCGGTGACCCGAGCCCAAATAAAAAAGCTATATTTGATACCAAGATTGATTTCAATTCAATTACAATTCTAGAAAAGGCCTACGCATTCCTTGAATTAAAAGGCTTAAGTAAATCTTCTCTTTTTTATAAATTCCCTATAGAAACCTGTTTTGTTTCTTCATGGTTTTTAGCATCGTATTTTACATCGATCAAATATGAAGCCTTACAGTGGATATTTGGCAACAGCGAAAAATATGGCGGCCATGTCTGGCTTGAATCAAAAGACTATACTATCGATTTTACATATAGCCAATTTGAACCTATTTCTACCAAATTCCTTTTTTACAAAAACACATCTGCTAAGCCGTATTTTCATGATCACTTTACCATTGTCGATAAAGGCTATTTTGGAGACAGCTTTGAAAAAAATAAAAAACACCCACTCATTCTACAGATGGTTGATGAGTTTCAGAAAACCCTATCAACCAAATAAAAAATATTACTGTAAATAAACCTCTACTAATTTAAAAATTTCATTTGAATTATCCTTGTTCTTTGTCTCTTCAGCAATAAGGAGAGCTAATGGAATTTTTATATATGACCAATCTTTATCATCTTCTGTAGTTAAAATTTTCTCATTTTCTTTTTTGATTACTGCAGCTTTATTCGGGAATGAATCATGAAACCCAATATAAATTGGCTCATTCTCAGAAATCCAA
>DUOS01000196.1 GCA_012838745.1 Treponema sp.
CCTTTTTTGCGTACATTAAACGTCAGAGGAGACTTAAAAATGACCAAGTTTCAATGTTCCATTTTACTGACTGGGATTCTCATTGTTTTTTCTACCAGCCTGTACGGGATGCCTTCTTCAGATTCACAATCTGCTGCTAAACCCGTTGTGGCATTAAGTATACTACCCCAACAGTATTTTCTTGAAAGGATAGCTTCGGGTCGTGTTGAATCTATTGTACTTGTAGGACCAGGGCAAAGCCCGCATTCCTATGAACCGACTCCTCGTCAACTTGATTCCCTTTCCCGATCTTCAGTTTGGATTTTATCGGGAACAGATTTTGAAGAAGCGCTCAAGAAAAAAATTGTAGCACAATTTCCCGCATTGACTATTCGAGATGGAACCGACGGAGTAAAATTTCGAGACCTTGATCATCGTCATGAAGGTCATGCAGAAAACCACGATCCTCATACGTGGCTCGGGCGAGAACCTGCTAAAATAATGGCGGGGCATATTAGAATTTCGCTCAAAAAGATTGATCCAGCAGGCTCTGAGGTTTATGAAAAGAATTACCAAGATCTTGTGTCAGAAATAGATTCAGTTTTTGATTCACTTACCCGACGGCTTGCTCCCCTCTCGGGAAAAACTGTCCTAGTATATCACCCCGCATTTGGGTATTTTTTTGATGAGTTTAATCTTCATCAGGAGTCCGTTGAAACCGGAGGAAAAGAGCCGACTGTACGTACGCTTGCCGCTCTCGTTGAACAAGCAAAAAAAGAAGGGGCTCGCGCGATATTTGTACAAGAACAATTTTCCCCCGTCTCAGCCAAGAGGATTGCAGAAGAAATTGGCGTTCCCGTTATTCCCCTCAATCCGCTTTCCGGAGCTTGGCTTGAAAACATAACACGTATGGGAAAAGCCTTAGAGGCAGCATTACTGAACGGCTATCAGTAAGCTGTGGTATAGTAAATAAATGTCAAAAGATGTATTAACTGCGGATATACTAGAAAGTATTTCCGACGGTGTTTTTACGGTTGATAAAGATTGGAAAATTACCTCATTTAATCGGGCTGCTGAGAAAATTACTGGTGTGCAGCGAACTGAGGCTATTGGTCAAAATTGTTTCGAAGTTTTCAAATCTAATATGTGCGAGGAAGATTGTCCTCTACGCAAAACAATGGAAACAGGGAGTCCTGTTATAGATCGTGCGGGTTTTTGTTTGTCGGGAATGGGAAAACGTATTCCCATTAGCGTTTCAACGGCAATTCTTGTGGATTCAGATGGAACCGTCCTCGGTGGCGCAGAAACATTTCGCGACTTGAGTGAATTAGAAAACCTTCGCCGTGAGCTTGATAAACGACGCCATGAATCCGGTTACGCGAGTAAGAGTCCGTCTATGGAAGATCTCATCGCAATGCTCCCTGCGGTCTCAGACAGTACTGCCACAGTGCTTTTGCGCGGAGATACAGGAACTGGCAAGGAAGTGCTCGCTCGAACGATTCACGGGTTAAGTCCGCGTGCTGAAAAAAACTTTGTTGCCATAAATTGTGGTGCTTTGCCGGAGA
>DUOS01000023.1 GCA_012838745.1 Treponema sp.
ATGACGTAAAACGCGGCCTTCGTGATGCTGATGGAACGGGTGTTTTGGTTGGGTTAACCCGAATTGGTAATGTTTATGGATATGATGTTATTGACGGTAAGCATGTTCCAGTTCCAGGAAAACTAATCTATCGCGGATATGATGTAGAAGATATCATACATGATGTGGAAAAAAGCGAACAATTTGGCTTTGAACAAGTAGCCTACTTATTATTGTTTGGTGAATTACCAAATCCATCTCAGCTTGCTGAATTTGTTGCAATGCTTGGTCAATATCTTGAATTACCACACAGCTTTGTTGAAGACATGATTCTTAAGTCACCTTCTCCAGATATTATGAATAAACTGGCGCGTTCGGTGCTTGTATCGTACTCTTATGATCCTAATGCTGAAGAGGTCTCAATTAAAAATGTGTTGTTTCAATGTATACAACTTATTGGGCGTTTTCCTGCCATGGTTGCCTATGGATATCAAGCAAAGCGGCGTAATTATGATGGAAAGAGTATGTACCTTCATAATCCGCTTCCTAATCTCTCAACAGCAGAGAACTTTTTGCGGATGATTCGTGCCGATAAGCATTATGACAAACTTGAAGCAGAACTTTTGGATCTCGCACTCATTCTACATGCAGAACACGGAGGAGGAAATAACTCTTCTTTGACTGTCCATGTGGTTTCTTCTACTGATACTGATACCTATTCGGCTATAAGCGCTGCAGTTGGTTCACTCAAGGGCCGGCGGCATGGTGGCGCAAACGTTAAAGTTATCGGAATGATGGATAATATAAAAGAAAATGTACAGGATTGGACCAATGAACAAGAGGTAGGCGACTACTTACGCAAAATTTTGCGTAAAGAAGCCTATGACCAAACTGGGTTAGTCTATGGGCAAGGGCATGCTGTTTATACCATCTCTGATCCCCGCGCGATACTTTTACGTGAAAAAGCCCGTGAACTTGCTGTAGTAAAAAATCATAGCGAAGAGTTTAATCTTTACTGTCTCATTGAACAAATATTTCCCGATATTTTTCGAGAAGAAAAGGGTTGTGATAAGAGAATCTGTACAAATGTTGATTTTTATTCTGGATTTGTTTATTCAATGCTTGGAATTCCGCCTGAGCTCTTTACACCGATCTTTGCGATTTCGCGTATTGCTGGGTGGGCTGCACATAGGCTTGAAGAAATTATTTCTGGTGGCAGGATATACCGACCTGCATTTAAGCAGGTAGGCGAATTGCGCGAATACGTTCCTATGGATAAGCGCGTTTAGTAAAAAAGGCTGCTATAAACAAAAACCGGGATGATATCCCGGTTTTTTTTTATAACTTGCTTTTTACCAATAAAGCGTGGTTCAAGGAGAAAATCTAAGATTTTCTCCAAGAGCAATTTTTAAAAGCTCCGCTTTTAAAAATTACTCATTCGTCCTCACTTTGTTGTTTATTAAACTCCTTAGCCGCAGTAACCACATCGTCAGCAATTTTACCCGAAATTGGATTGTAATGATCAAATGCGATTTCAAATGATCCAGTACCACTGGTTATAGCTCTAAGATCAATGGCATATTTAAGCAGTTCTTGATGAGGGACTAAGGCACGGATTTCTTCGATACCACCTCCTAAGCTTGTTTGGCCAAGTATTTGGCCTCGTCGGCTTGAAAGGTCACTCATAATATCTCCCAAATAGGCCATGTTAACAAATACCGTGAGGCTCATAATTGGTTCTAGAAGTATTGCCCCAGCGTTTCGCATCGCGTCTTTAAACGCATTGCGCGAAGCAATTTTAAATGCCATTTCGGACGAGTCAACAGGGTGTTCTTTTCCGTCAAGAACAGTGGCCCCAACGTCTACAACGGGGTAGCCAGCAATAACCCCATTTTCCATCCCTTCTTTAACACCTTTTTCTACTCCAGGTATATGCCCTTTAGAA
Source organism: Treponema sp. (assembly GCA_012838745.1). Taxonomy (GTDB): domain Bacteria; phylum Spirochaetota; class Spirochaetia; order Treponematales; family Treponemataceae; genus Teretinema. Next base: position 1,925 of record DUOS01000023.1, read on the forward strand.
ATAGCACCACCGAACACGGCGTTTGTAAATGAATATCCTGCGCTCCTTTCAAGAGGTTCGACTGCGAGAACTACGCGAGCATATTGGCCGTGACCACCTGATTGTTTTTTGTGAGTGTATTCGGCTTGTGATTTTCGCTGGACCGTTTCGCGGTAGGGAATACGCGGAACCGAGGTTATAATTTCAATTTTCGCAAGATTCTTAATACGGTTAAGAACAATGTTTATATGCAGATCGCCCATTCCCGAAAGAACACTCTGCTTGGTTTCTGCGTTAAAGCCAAATGAAAGAGTCATATCTTCTTCGCAGGCTCTTATTAATAATTCGGCGAGTTTATCATCGTCCTTTTTATCTTTTGCTGAAACAGCCATTGAATAAACAGGATTTGGTGTTCGTAGTGGAACAAATAGAGGAGTATCCGCAGAAGCTGCTAAGGTATGATTTATCTTGGCATAGGGGAGTTTAGACGCAACTCCCACGTCTCCTGCACAGATTTCTCGGGTTTCAACGAGTTTTTTGCCGAGAACTCGAAAAAGCTTACCTATTTTTTCTTTTTTATTTTCGGAAACGTTGAATACTTCTGAGTCTGCTTTAAGTGTACCGGTGATAACCTTAAGGTACGCAAGCTTACCAGAAAACTGGTCGTTTGAGATTTTAAGCACGAGAGCGGAAAAAGGCGTTGCAGGATCAATTTTTACGGTAGCTTTTGATTCATCTTCTGTAAGGGAAGTTTCGAGGGCTAATGCGGGAGAAGGCACAATTGTGGTAATAAAGTCGAGTAGAGATGAGGTTCCAGCACCTGTTACGGCACAACCGCAAAAGGCTGGTACAATTCTGTTGTCTTTGATCGCGAGCTTTAGGCCGTATACCATGTCTTCGTCGGATAATCCTGCTTCGTCAATAAATTTTATGAGTAAGTCATCGTCTCCTTCTGCTGCAGCGCCCGCAAGAACTTCATGTGCGCGCTCATATTCTGCGGTGAATTCCTCGGGAATAGGTATTTCTGTTTCTATACCATCAACAAGTTCATAAGCTTTCCCGGTAAGGGCATTAATTACTCCGCGAAAAGATGCTCCTGAGCCCATTGGGATGGTAACAGGACAAACATCGGCTTCAAATTGAGAATGTACGTCGTGTACGCTTTTTTCAAAGTCTGCGCGTTCATCGTCAAGATAATTTATAAACAATACACGTGCTTTATTTCTTCGATCAAGATTGCGCCAAAGTTTGATAGTTTCAATCTGTACACCTTGCCTCGCGTCTATGAGCATAACAGCAAGTTCGGATGCGCGGAATGCGGTAATAACTTCTCCTGCAAAATCTGAAGAACCAGGGGTGTCCCATATGTTAATCAGAGTATCTTTCCACGGAAGATGCACAAGTGATGCATAAATGGATATTTTTCTGTTAATTTCCTCTGGAGTAAAATCGCTGGTTGTTTTGCCAGATTCAATTGTTTCTACACGTTCTATTATTCCGGCTCCAAACAATAACCTTTCAACTAGTGTTGTTTTGCCGGTTTGGCCATGACCAGCTACGGTAACGGTTCGAACTTTATCTGTTACATATTCCATTAAGCACTCCTGTGAAGTAATCTGAGTCTAAAACTCGTCCTCTAATCCTAAGTTCAGATTTAATGTATTGTCAAGAAAATAATATGCAGTTACTATAGATGTATGGAAGTACAGAGAAAAACCATTCAAAAACTCACAGAATCGCTCGATGAAAAACGAAGTGAACTAACAGACTTGTATCACCGCTTTGGTGAAAAACTCCTTCAGGAAGCAGAAGAGTCTGCTGATGGCCTGATTTCAGTTAGTACAGAAAAAATAGAATCTTGGCGTAGCCTCATGGCTTCACGCGAAGGTGATACACAGGCGATTTTAGAAATTAAGGATGTTCTTGCTCGTAAACAGGAACTAGTACAATTTAGTCACGAAATTAAACGCAATCTTAGTGATGTTGATGTCGACTACCATTCGGTATTAGAAAAGATTGGCAATGCGTGCTATGAACGCTACGCTGATAGCGAATTGTCTCCATTTGGAAAAGTTGGAGAAAAGGCCTCTGTTGAGGGCGCAATTCTCGTTAAGCTTGAAACAAAACGAGAAAAACTTGTAGATGAACTCAAATCTGCTGGAGCTTTATCACGGATGTTAGTTCAGTTAAAAATTACTACAAATAACGCTGCAATTAAACAACGGCGCAGTCGCATGATGTCCATTCTTACCGAGGGGGCCCGCAATTTAGTTGAAAACGGTACTCTCGAACAAAGCATGGAAGCGGGTGAACTTGATGAGCAATTAGAACAAATCATGAATTTGCTCAGAGATACTACAAATAAGCGAGAGGATCTCGATTCTAGAAGGGAAATGTTAGAAACTGAAAAACAATCACTTCAGGATACTCTCAACAATTACAATGCTACGGATAATCCTCAACGCCGTATTGAAGAAATTCATTTGAAAATAAAAGACACTGATCGGCGTATTACAACTCTTTCAATTATGGTAGCAAAAGAATATAGCGATACTTATATTGACGACAAAGGGGCTCGATTAGAAGAAAAATTTCCTACCACGCTCGATAGAAGTCAAGCTCTTGAACAGGTTGAGGCGCTTCGCGTTGAAATTGGCGAAATACGAAAAAATATTAAAATTCTTGAGGCAAGCCTAAAAATTGCAGCACTAGAAAAAAACTTGGCAAGTATAGAGCGCTCTCGTGTGGATTATGAAAAGAAAATAAAACAATATGGTGATCAGATAAATTCTCTAGAAAAAAAACGCCAAGAAGCACTTGTAGAACGTACTAGTTTAGAGGAATATCGAGATTCCATACAAAAAACTATTATCTGAGGTTTTTACTTACAATGGTAGGGATCTCTTTAACCGTGTAATGTTCTCGCACCCCGTGACGATTGTAACTTTTTTTGATATACTGAAATTGTTATGGCAAAAAAAATAGTCGACTACGATGAATCAAAGATAAAAACATTGAGCTCTCTGGAGCATATACGACTTCGAACAGGGATGTACATCGGTCGGTTGGGGGACGGTTCAAATCCTGACGATGGAATCTATATTCTTGTTAAGGAAGTAATTGATAATTCTATCGACGAGTTTATTATGGGAAGTGGTAAACGAATCGATATTACGCTAAAAAACAATCATGTTCATGTGCGTGATTACGGCCGGGGGATTCCTCTTGGTAAGGTTATAGAATGTGTTTCTGTAATTAACACTGGCGCAAAGTACAATAGCGAGGTGTTCCAGTTTTCAGTTGGACTCAACGGTGTAGGAACAAAAGCAGTAAACGCTCTTTCGAGTTGGTTTCGTGTTGTCTCTATTCGCGATGGGAAATGCTCGGAAGCAGTATTTGAGCGCGGTGTACTTAAGTCAAAGCGAAAAGGTACAGTAAAACCCGACGTTAAAAATGGTACTCTAGTAGAATTTATTCCTGATGAAAATCTTTTTAATGATTATGAATTTTCGCCGGAATTTATGCAAAAGCGTATTTGGAACTATGCATATCTCAATACTGGGTTAACCCTCGTTTTTAATGGCGAAAGATACATATCAAAAAATGGCTTACTAGACTTGCTCGAATCAGAAATGGGTACTAGTGGTCTTTATCCCATGGGCTATTACAATGGAAAGCAAATTGAATTTGCATTTACTCATTCACATAGTTACGGTGAAAGTTATTTTTCTTTTGTTAACGGTCAGTATACTACTGATGGGGGAACCCACCTTTCTGCTTTTAAAGAAGGTTTTCTCAAGGGTATAAACGAATATTTCCGAAAGAGCTTTAGAAGTGAAGATGTACGAGAAGGTACAGCTGCTGCTGTTGCTATAAAAATACAGTCTCCAATTTTTGAAAGTCAGACTAAAAACAAACTTGGAAACACCGAAATCAGATCGTGGATAGTAAATGAGACAAAAGCAGCGGTAGATGACTGGTTACATAAGAACCCAGAGTCCGCAAAAAAACTTGAAGATAAAATCCTTGCTAACGAAAAACTTCGTACAGAATTAAACACCGTTAAAAAAGAAGCAAAAGAAGCAGCAAGAAAAATTGCTATAAAAATACCAAAACTTAAAGATTGTAAGTTCCATTTAGGAGAGAACAAACGAGGCGAAGAAACCATGATATTTATTACCGAGGGAGACTCTGCCTCGGGTTCAATGGTTTCGAGCCGTGACGTATATACCCAAGCAATTTTTGCTATGCGTGGAAAATGCGAGAACATGTTTGGAAAAAAGAAAGCAGATATATATAAAAACGCAGAGATGTATAACATGATGATGGCGCTCGGAATTGAAAACAACATAGAAGGATTACGTTATGCAAAAATTATTATTGCAACTGACGCCGATACCGATGGATTTCACATCCGCAATCTTCTGCTCACATTTTTCCTGAGCTTTTTCGAAGAATTGGTAACTACCGGACGGGTGTATATTTTGGAAACACCTTTGTTTCGCGTTCGAACAAAAAAAGAAACTAGGTATTGTTATTCAGAAAAAGAGCGGGATAAGGATATTGCCGCTTTGGGCGTTTCTTCGGAAATAACTCGCTTTAAAGGGCTTGGTGAAATAAGCCCAAAAGAGTTTGGTCAGTTTATTGGTTCAGATATTCGTCTTTTACCCGTAAGTGTGCAGAGCCTTAAAAAAGTACCGGAAATATTAGAGTTTTATATGGGAAAAAATACTCCGGAACGTCGTGAGTATATTATGAAAAATCTTCTTGCCGAGGTAGACGTATAATATGGATTATCTCCAAACCCTGTTTAACCGCAACTTTTTAGAATATGCGAGTTACGTTATTCGTGATCGCGCAATACCCGATCTTGAAGACGGCCTAAAACCTGTTCAACGCAGAATACTCCATTCTCTCTTCGATATGGACGATGGTAAGTTTCACAAGGTTGCCAACGTTGTTGGTCATTGCATGAAATATCATCCGCATGGTGATGCTTCTATCGGAAGTGCTCTGATCGTTTTGGCGAACAAAGAGCTGTTTATAGACCGTCAGGGTAACTTTGGTAATGTGATAACTGGAGACGCTGCTTCGGCCCCACGGTATATTGAATGCCGAGCAACTCCACTTGCTAGTGAGCTTTTTTATAATCCTGATATAACGCGCTACTTGCCGTCTTATGATGGTAGAAACCGTGAACCCGCAGCATTTCGTGCTAAGCTTCCCATCATTTTGCTTCTTGGGGCGGAAGGAATTGCCGTTGGGATGTCTACCCGGATTATGCCCCACAACGTTCGAGAGGTAATAGAAGCAGAGAAAAGTTGCTTGTCTGGGAAACCATTTACCCTCTATCCCGATTTTTTCAATGGTGGGTTTGTAGATGTTTCAAATTATGAGGACGGTCTCGGCAAAATACTTGCTCGGGCAAAACTAGATATTTCGGACGAAAAGCGTATTCTCATCCGAGAAATACCCTTTGGTACTACAACCGAAAGTCTTATCGCTTCTATCGAAAATGCCACCCGTTCTGGGAAACTTAAAATATCTGAAATTAACGATTATACAACCGATACCGTCGAAATAGAATTGAAACTCCAAAGAGGCGTATACTCTAATGATGTTGTAGATGCCTTGTATGCCTTTACGGATTGTGAACTGTCTATATCATGCAATTTGCTTGTTATTAAAGATAACATGCCGGTGCTAATGACGGTAACTGATGTGATTAAAGACCATACTAAACGCCTTGTGTCCATTTTAAAGGATGAGCTCGAACTTGAACGCTCAAATTTAACCGATCGTTTACATATGAGAACTTTGGAACGTATCTTTATTGAGGAACGAATTTATAAACGCATAGAAACCATGAAAACTGCCGACACCGTTATAGCTGCGGTTCTTAAAGGGTTTGAACCGTTCCGCGAGCAGTTGATTCGAGAAGTTACAAACGAAGACGTTGATCGTCTGTTGAAAATTCCTATACGGCGTATATCTTTGTATGATATCAATAAAAACCGAGAAGAAGTTGCCACCATTAATTTGCGTATCAAGGAAATAAATCGTCTTTTAAAAAATATTGTAGGGTACGCAATTAGTACTCTAGACGGAATTCTTTCAAAACTCCCGTCTGAAACTACTGAACGCAGAACCAAGATAGGAAGTTTTACTAAGGTAGATGCAAAGGAAGCGGTAACTCGCAATGTCCCATTACGGTATGATAGATCTACGGGGTATGTGGGTACAGGTGTTAGTACTGGAACACAAATTTTAAAGGTAACCCACTATGATAGAATATTAGTACTCAGACGCAGCGGTATATATACCGTGGTTGACGTACCGGAAAAACTTTTTGTAGACAAAGGTATGTGGTATTGCGGTTTATCCGACAAAGAATTACTTTCCCGTGTCCTTTTTACGATTCTCTATAAGGACGAAAAAACAGGATATCCCTGTATAAAACGCTGTCGCATAGAAGGCTTTATTCTTAACCGAGATTATCTCATTGTCCCAGAAGACGCGAAAATCCTCTATGTGGGAACTAAGGATTCTTTCACTTTTACTGTTAACTATACAAAGAAACCACGGATTAAGACTCTAGTAGAATCATTCAACGCTCAGGATTTTCGCGAAAAGGGCTTAAAAGCTCGTGGTGTTCGACTAGCTACCCGTGAAGTTTCTTCAATAACGCAGGGTGAACCTAAGAAGAGTTCCCTTACTAAAGCAACAAATAAAAAATAAGGCCGTCCGGTTTACCGGACAGCCTTAATCTCTTATA
>DUOS01000197.1 GCA_012838745.1 Treponema sp.
ACCTCTAAGTATTCCGAGCAGGATCCAACAAAACCAGTTACGGTTCCGGCTTCATCGAGGATAAAAAGAGAATCAACGGTTCTATCCATAAAATACCGATCATGAGAAACTACGAGGAGGCACCCTGCATATTCACAGAGAAAATCTTCAAGCACACTCATCGTGTAAATATCAAAATCATTGGTTGGCTCATCAAGAACGAGGAAATTCGGATTCATCATGAGTAGCCGGACGAGGTAAACTCGCTTGCGTTCACCGCCAGATAGAGTATTGACTGGTGAGTGTTGTGCAGTGCCTGAAATACCGAAACGCTCAAGAAGGCGAGCTGCGCTTAGTTCAGTTCCATCCTTAAGGGTAATAATGACGGCTTTTTGTTGTATGTATCCCAGTACTGTTTCATCAGTATCTTCTAAGTCTGGGTTTTGTTTGAAGTACCCAAATACCGTGTTTATTCCCGGTGTTATGCTTCCCTTGTCGGCTGAGATGGTTCCTGTAAGAATATTTAGGAGGGTTGTTTTTCCAGTACCATTATTTCCAAATATGCCAATGCGTTCACCCTTGCGGAACTTATAGGAAAAATCAACGAGAACTTGTTTTTTCCCGCCTTCCGTCATAAATGATTTTTCTATCGAATCTGCTTCAAGAATCTTTCCTCCAAGACGACGATTAGTTACTGCGAAACTGAAGGCATCTTCTTGAGCGAGTTTTTCGCGGTTAATCATTCGGTTAACAGAGTCCACCCGGGCGCGGGCCTTTGTACTTCGTGCTTTTGGCCCACGAAGAAGCCATTCTCGTTCTTTGCGCAATATAGACTCGATTCTTGCTTCGGAATTTGCTGCGATTTGTTCTGCATGAGCTTTTTTTTCAAGATAAAAGGAAAAGTTGCCTTCATATTGAATAAGAGAGCCTGCAGTAAGTTCGTAAATTGAGGTGCAAACTGCATCTAAAAAATAACGATCATGGGTTACCATAAGCACCGCTCGTTCGGTGGTCTTTAAGTAATTTTCGAGCCAATTAATTGTAACAAGATCAAGATGGTTTGTGGGTTCATCTAAAAGTAGGAGGGCGGTATCTTCTACCAAAACTTGTGCAAGCGCCACTTTCTTTTTCATACCGCCGGAGAGCTGCCCCATAGAAAGAGAAAGGTCGGTAATTCCTAGGGTGGTTAATACAGACTTAATTCTCTGTTCATAGTTCCACAAGGCGCGATTATCCATTGTCTGTGTTAGCTCATCAAGAGAAATCTGTAGCTGGGAAGGAATTATTTTGTGTCGGCTGATTTCTTCGCAAGCAAGTTCATATTGGCGAATTATTTGGAGCTGATCGTTGTCGGATTTGAATATATGGGTTTGGATAGTATCGTTTGCTGAAAAAGCAGGTGTTTGCGGTAAGTATGAAACGCCTGCACTCTTGTTGATGGTAACGGTGCCACCGTCGGGCTGAAGTTTTTCAGCTATACAAGAAAGGAGGGTGGACTTACCGCAACCATTGCGGCCGATAAGGGCAATTTTTTCACCAGAATTCAAACCAAAACTGATGTCGGAAAAAAGAGGGTCTACACGACCACGCCGGGTTAGCCGGCTAACAGAAAGAAGATTCATATGAAGTAGTATAGCAGGTCTTGCACCAGTTACGGAACACAGGATACACTTGTTTATATGAAACTGCTTGATTCTTCCATTGTCACCATTATTTTTGATCGTCTTGCTGCTGAGATAAAAGATCCTTCTACTGAACTAAATAGTACTAACAATTACACCCTCCTCGTGGCAGTTGTTCTTTCGGCACAAATGACGGATAGGGGCGTAAACCGTGCGACGGAATCCTTGTTTAAGGTTGCGGATACTCCACAGAAAATGCTTGAGCTTGGTGAAGACAGGTTGCGTGAATATATAAAAACCATAAATTATTATCCAACCAAGACTCGGTATGTTATTGGTTTGAGTCGAATCCTTGTAGAAGAATTTGGGGGAGAGGTTCCAGGCAACAGAGAAGCCCTTGAGCGTTTACCGGGTGTGGGGAGAAAGACGGCAAGTGTTGTGCTCAATGTTGCATTTGGACAACCGACCCTTCCTATTGATACCCATTTACTGAGACTTGCTGGTCGTCTTGGTTTGAGTGAGAAGAAAACCCCTCGAGGCGTAGAGGACGATTTGCTTTTGGTAATCCCTGAACGCTATGGTAGAGAGGCTCATCATTTACTACTTTTGCATGGCCGGTATATTTGTACCGCGCGGAAGCCGCAGTGCACAACTTGCTTAATAGCAGACCTGTGTCCTAAAAACGGTGTTAAGGATTTTGTTTAGGTTTTCTTTTTAACAATAAATAAAAATTCAGTAACATGGGGTTTGCGGTTACGCAAATTACGACTTCCACGAAATGTGTTATAGCTCGCTTCTCGGATTGTTACTTCTCCGTGTTTAGATAAAATAGATTCCATTGTTTCGCGAGAAATGAATCCTTCTGAGTTAAAAGAAACGAGTATGTACCGTGTTTTAAGATTGGCAATAAGATCTTCTAATGCCTGGGCGGAATCTCTTTTTCGGTTGTATTGTGATCTCTGCCAGTCTGGTGGAATTCCAGAAACCGGCGACATACTTTGCGGTTCTTTATAGCGAACAATTAGGTTAAGCATAAAATAATTTGAGCCGTAGGGATGTTGATTATACGGTGGGTCGAGGTAGGCAATATCGACAGGAGGTGCGTTGTGGCATATTTTGTTTGCATCACCTCGTAACACAAGAGACTCAACAGGAAAATTACTCGTTACTGGAAGGGGAAGCTGAATCTCTCCAGTAATCCGCGAAAGGGCATCACCGTTTTTTCCGCCAAATTGCCCCACTCCTGTATCCCGGTTTTTATAAAACCCCTTAAAAATACCAGCGGTATTTGCATGTACTGAGGCTTGGGCTAATAAGGGCGCAAGTAATAGATTTTTCCATTGGGGATCTACGAGTGAAATTGCTTTGCGTGCAGTGTCTATAAACTGAGCGTTGCGATTCGTATAAAAAACGCGTTCTCCGGGGAGAATCGCGTGGTCGTTATTTGGGGCATAATGAGCTGAAATGATTCCTGGTTCAAGAGGATTGTTTTGAATCTTTTGAATAATTTCACCGTGTGCTGCTACGAAAGCTGGGTTTTCTATTTCTTGGCGTGAACTAAGGTAACAGCGGTTTATTATTTCAGCGTATGGTTCAAGATCATTGGCGATAATCAAGGATGTCTGTTTTCTTGCATACCGCGATACGATTCCAGACCCAGAAAAAACATCAAAAAAACGTATTTTTTCCTTATTCATAGAACGACTAATGTCAGTTATGGCAGAACCGATAAAAGGCAAAAGGGCGCGTTTGTTTCCTAGGCAGGTAATGAGTTGATCAGTTAAATAATGCGGGTTTTCTTCCCGTTCCTGTATCATAGATTTACGACTATAGCCGAAAACAAAAACGTATTCTATTGGCTATATTTTGAACTTGACTATTATTGTTAGCCTGAGTAAACTTAATCTAGAAGTTTAAGGAGGTGAATATGGCTACTATAATTAGCGCAATTGTACTTTTTGCTACAGTTGTATTAACGGTGCTTCATATAATTAGAAAAAATAACTCTGGAGGAAGCTCCGGGTGTTCTGGTTCTTGTGGTGGATGTTCGGGATGTAATTAATAGCAGGATTTTTTTTTGGTA
>DUOS01000004.1 GCA_012838745.1 Treponema sp.
AAGGCTCTTCAAGATATGACAGAACGCCTGCGTGGAACTCTCGGAGAGGTAAACGGTGCGGTAGATCAAGTTTCCTCAGGCAGCCAGCAACTCAGTAGCAGTGCACAGCAGATTTCGCAGGGTGCAACTGAGCAAGCTTCATCAGTAGAAGAAATTACTGCCTCTATGGAACAGATGGGTGCTAATATTAAGCAAAATGCTGAAAACGCCTTACAAACAGAGAAAATTGCTATCGCATCCGCTCAGTCGGCAGAGAACGGAGATAAAGCAGTTGCCGCTACCGTTGCTGCGATGCAGGAAATTGCTTCTAAGATTGGCATAATCGAAGAAATTGCTCGGTCAACTAATATGCTTGCCTTGAACGCGTCGATTGAAGCTGCTCGAGCGGGCGAATATGGCAAGGGCTTTGCAGTGGTTGCTTCTGAGGTTGGTAAACTCGCAGAACGGAGCCAAAAAGAAGCTGGCGAAATAAGCGCGCTTTCCATAGAAAGCGTTAAGATTGCGGAGGAGGCGGGCCAAACTATTTCTGCTCTTATACCTGACATTCGCCGAACAGCCGATCTTGTACAGGAAATCAGTGCTGCAAGTAATGAACAGAATAGCGGTGCCGCACAAATCAACTCTGCAATTATTCAACTTGATCAAGTGGTACAGCAAAATGCGTCTGCTTCTGAAGAGGCCGCATCTATGTCTGAAGAATTGGCAAGCCAAGCAGATCAAATGAAAGAATCTATAGAGTTTTTCAAGATAGATCTTGGAGCCAAAAGAAATATTTCGGCAAATTATAATCGAACATCGACAGCTAAGCCTGTTACCGCGCCTAAAAAGACAATTTTAACAAAGAACCCAGGTGTTCAAAAAAAGGCCGGTATTAATTTGTATCTCGACAGCGATAATAACACAAATGCTGGCGATGAAATTGATGGTGAATTCAAGGAATTTTGATATGAAAGAAAACGAAAGACTGGATATACATCAGTATCTAACCTTCACCTTAGTAGACGAACGCTATGCGATTAGCGTTGCCAATATTAAGGAAGTTCTGGCGGTTCCGCGCGTAACAAAAGTTCCCCGAATGCCTCCTTATATGAGTGGCATAATTAATTTGCGAGGGTCTGTAGTTCCCGTTATAGATCTGTGCAAAAAGTTCGGAATTGGTGAGACGCGTATGAGCGTAGACACAGGGATTATCGTTACTGAGATTCTGCAGGAACAAGACGACGGAACTGAAAAAATGTTAACTGTTGGTGTTTTTAGTGATGCTGTGGAAAAGGTTCTCACTATTGAAGATAGTGAAATTGAGCCCGCCCCTAAAATTGGTGTTGCTATTGATACTGCGTTTATACGAGGAATGGGTCATGTAGAAGACGATTTTATTATAATTTTAAACATCAATAAGATTCTTACCGGAGATGAGATTGATACGCTTAAGGCGGAAACAGAAAAAGAAGAGGAAGCCGTTAGTGAGGAATAAGGAGCAACAGTTGGAAGAAAAAAGCACCGTAACCTCCTCTCAGTTTTTGACATTTTATCTTGCAGAAGAACGTTATGCTATTGATGTGCTAAAAATTCAAGAAGTGCTCGAGGTTCCGCGTATTACTCGTGTGCCAAGAATGCCGGATTTTATTTCCGGGGTAATTAACCTGCGGGGTACAGTAATTCCCGTTATGGATATCCGGCTAAAATTCGGTCTTGGTAAAACACCAATTACAGAAAAAACCAGCATTGTGGTCATTGAGCTCTCCGTCCTTTTTTCTGACGGAGAGCGTTCTCTATTGCAAGTGGGGCTATTTAGCGATTTGGTTGATCAAGTTGTGGATATCCCTCTTGCAAATATTGAGGCGCCGCCAGAAATTGGCACAGCTATTGATACCTCTTTTATTCAAGGCATGGGCAAGATAGGAGATGAGTTTATTCTTCTTCTCAAACTAGACAGCCTTCTTTCTGAACAGGATCTCTTTAATATTACAGAAAACGGAGGCCCTAGTTTATGAGCGCAAAAAAACAAACAGTCTCTGTGGGACGCATGACGATTGATCGTAGTCGTGAGATAAAGGCTGTTTTTATAGACTTGCTTTCGGGCTCTGGCGAAGCGGTGCTCGACTTTGAAAAAACAGAAGAAATAGATCTTGCTGGAATACAGCTTCTCGTTGCCTTATTCCGCGAAGCCACACAAAAAGGCGTTACTCTGAGGTGTAGAGGCAGGCTCAATGATCGTGTTATTTCCCGGCTCAGGATTTTTGGACTTTGTGATGAAGCCTGTGGTACTGCGGAAGGCTTGGGAGAAACATTGGGTTCTCTTTTTTAGTGATGCATAGAACTAGGGGCATATATGACAAACGACCGATTTATTGAAACATTTAAAGAAGAAGCCTTGGAGCTTCTTGGCACGTTAGAAAATACTCTGCTTGAACTTGATGAAAATCCTCACGACAAGGAATTGGTTTCTGCTGTTTTTAGAGTAATGCATACAATCAAAGGTTCTGCAGGAATGTTTGCTCTTGATCGTATTTCTGCATTTGCTCATCAGGTTGAGTCGGTTCTTAGCGCACTCAGAGATGGCCGTGTGGAAGTGAGCCGGGCTCTTATCGACAAGACACTTGATTCACGAGATATGATCTTGGAAATGCTTGAAGATGCGGATAGTTGTTCACAATCTCTTACTCCTGATGATGAAAAGTTTTTGGATTCATTGCGCGAAGTTGTAGGAATTACTTCGGATGAAAAGCAAGAAAATTCTTCAAAAAAAATAGAGAAGGAAAAAACAGGACAAGAACAAATATGGAAGATAACGTTCGTACCAGGAAAGGATGCTTTTAGGCATGGGGCAAACCCCCTTTCTACAATAAATGAACTGCGTAGCCTTGGGGAATCAGTATGTATCCCACAGTGCAATACTGTTCCGACCCTTTCTGATCTCGATCCTGAAGACTGCGGAATAGGGTGGGAAATATTTCTTACAACAACAGCAACGGAAAATGAATTACGTGATGTTTTTATTTTCATGGAAGGTATGGCTAAAATTGATATTGTGTGTTTGAACGACATGATCGGCGACGATGATTCACCGAGCAAAAAGCTGGGAGAATTGTTGGTCGAAAAAGGTATGATCGATCAAACTCGCCTTGAACATGTACTTAAGACGCAAAAGCGGATTGGTGAATTGCTTGTGCAAGAAAAACTAGTAAGTCCAACTGACCTTAAACTTGCGCTAGAAGAACAGAGTCATCTGAAAAAAGCGCAACGATTACGCACTACCGCAGCCGATATGAGCACCATTAGAGTAAAGTCAGAAAAACTGGATGATCTTATGTCTCTTGTGGGTGAGCTGGTAACCATTCATGCACAAATTCAGCAGTCTGTGGGCGGTGTATCTGGAAACGACGAGATGCTTGCAGTGGTAGAACATTTTGGGCGGCTTGCCGATGAGCTTCGTAGTAACACGATGAGTATCCGGATGGTACCCATTGGCTCAACCTTTACCAGCTTTAAACGGTTGGTACACGATCTTTCCGCTGAGCTTGGCAAGAAGGTGGATTTAATCACTGAGGGCGGAGACACTGAATTAGATAAAAGTGTAATAGAAGGAATAAATGATCCGCTAGTGCATATTATTCGCAATAGTCTCGACCATGGGCTTGAAACTCCAGAAATTAGAAGAAGCCAGGGTAAAAATGAAACAGGAACAATTCGCCTTAGTGCATCGCAAAATGGTGGGCTTGTCTATATTCAAATAGAAGATGATGGAAAGGGGCTAGATCCTGAAGCGATTCGATTAAAAGCTATTTCCCGGGGTATTATCCGGGCAGAAGATGATTATACCGACCCAGATTTGCAGCGTTTGATTTTTGCACCTGGGTTTTCTACTAAAGAAAAGGTAACCGAGGTTTCTGGCCGGGGTGTAGGAATGGACGTTGTAAACAAACAGATGGAGAAAATAAATGGATCTGTTGACGTTGAAAGCTCTCCGGGCATATATACACAAATCACCCTAAAAATTCCGCTTACACTCGCTATTATTGATGGCATGTTAGTTAGAATTGATAATGACTCGTTTGTAATTCCTTTGTCCTCGGTTGTGGGATGCATGGAATATCGACGTCCAAGCGAAAAAACCGAAACAGATATTGTTATTTTTCATGGGCATCAGCTTCCCTTTATAAATATGCGTCGGTTTTTTTATGTAGAAGGAGATCGTCCTGATATAGAACAAATAGTAGTAGTTACCGTTAAGGAGCACCAAGTTGGGCTTTTAGTGGATCAAGTGCTTGGTAGCAATCAAACTGTTGTAAAACCTATAGGGAAACTGTTTCGCCAGGCCCAAGGGGTTTCTAGTGCGTCAATCCTCGGCGATGGTTCTGTTGCGTTGATTTTGGATGTTGAGCAAGTTGTTCTCGTTACGGAGAAAATCACGATATGACAGAAAAAACCTTTTTAAGGTTTAAAAACTTTATTGAGGAAACGCTTGGAATCAAAATCCCACCATCGAAAAAGGTGATGTTGGAATCTCGTTTGGGAAAACGATTACGGGCGCTAAATTTGGAAACCTACCAAGAGTACTGCGACTTTGTGTTTAGTCCAAAAGGGTTTGATCTCGAAGTGCAGCAGCTTATTGATTGTGTTACCACAAACGAAACTTCGTTTTATCGTGAAGTAAATCATTTTGAATATTTAACACAGACCGTTTTGCCTGAGTTTGCTTCGAGGCGTATTGCGGATCTTAATATATGGTCTGTTGCTGCATCCACAGGCCAGGAAGCATATACCTTAGCAATGGTTGTAGAAGATTTTATGCAAAGTACCGGGTATCGTTTTCGTTATCGGATTCTTGGTACTGATATTTGCGAAGCGGTTCTTCGTATTGCAGAGACAGGTATTTACACAGAGCACCAAGCAGAAAAAATACCTCTCCTGCAAAAACAACGGTATTGCCGTAAAAACAGAGACCCCGAACAAAAAACCATACGCATTTCACCAAAAATACGGGCAAATGTTTCTTTTAGACGGCTTAATTTAATGAGCGATACATACCCGCTGCAAAAACAATACCACATTGTTTTTTGTCGGAATGTTTTTATTTATTTTAATCGAGAAAATCAAAACAAGGTTTTGAACCGAATCTTTAGGAATCTAATACAGGGTGGCTATTTGTTTATGGGCCATTCTGAAAACCTTGGAAATACCGATTTACCTCTTAAGAGTGTTTCCTCCGCTGTATATCGCAAAGAAAACGGAGGGTCTTCATGATTTCTGTAATGATTATTGATGACTCTGCTGTTGTACGCAGAACTCTTTCCGAAGTGCTTTCAGAAGAAAAAGACATTCAGGTAATTGCAACGGCGAACGATCCCTATGATGCAGCTGAGAAGCTAAAGAAGATTGTTCCAGATGTGATAATCCTAGACATTGAAATGCCACGTATGGATGGGCTTACTTTTTTAAATAAACTTATGAGTCAGCACCCTATTCCGGTAATTATTTGTTCGAGTAAAGCAGAAGAGGGTTCGCAAAATATTTTTCAAGCGATGCGTTTTGGTGCAGTCGATATTATTCAAAAACCTAAGATAGGGACACGTCAGTTTCTTGAAGAGTCTCGAGTTATTATTTCAGACGCGATCCGTGCTGCGAACTTAACACATGTTCGTAAAACTTCTGCCCACCGCATAACGAGTTCCCCAAAACTTACTGCCGATGCAATTTTACCCCTTCCAAATAACAGAGTCGCTATCGATACAACAGAACGGGTTATTGTGGTGGGCGCTTCAACTGGCGGAACAGAAGCACTGCGAGTTTTTTTGGAAGCGTTGCCGATTGATTGCCCAGGGGTTGTAATCGTTCAGCATATGCCTGAACATTTTACCGCGGCCTTTGCCGCTCGGTTAGATTCAATTTGTGCGGTGAGCATCAAAGAAGCTGAAAATAACGATACGGTATTGAGGGGCCGAGTTCTGATTGCTCCGGGCAATAAACACTTGCTTTTAAAGCGATCTGGTGCGCGATATTATGTGGAAATTAAGGCAGGCCCTTTGGTGTCACGGCATCGCCCTTCCGTGGATGTTCTGTTTCGTTCTACTGCGCGGTATGCAGGAAAAAATGCTATCGGAGTAATTATGACCGGTATGGGCGACGATGGTGCCCGTGGAATGCTAGAAATGAAAGACGCCGGAGCATTTACAATCGCCCAGGATGAAGCTTCCTGTGTAGTTTTTGGAATGCCTAAGGAAGCAATAAAGCTTGGAGCTGTTCATAAAATTGTCCCCCTTGATAATATTGCTGAGCTTGTTATCCGTAAGGGAACAATTATATGAGTGCAAATTTGCATGGGCAGGCTAGAGCCATTATAATTTAAATAAAGAAAAAGAAATGCCCGGTATCGGGGAGGAGCATAGAAGTATGGGAGCATCGATTCTTATTGTAGACGATTCAGTCTCAATTCGACAAAGCGTACGGTTTATTCTGGAAGAAAGCGGATACACTGTTTTTGAAGCCGCAGACGGAGTCGAAGGGTTAAAAAAGCTTTCTGAACAAAAAGTGGACTTGGTAATAACCGACGTAAACATGCCGAATATGGACGGACTAGAAATGGTTCGCAAAATTCGGGCCACAGACGGAATAAAATTTGTTCCAATCCTTGTGTTGACCACTGAATCTCAAGGTGCGGTAATAGATGATGGGAAAAAAGCTGGCGCTACCGGGTGGATCGTTAAGCCCTTCAATGATGAAAAACTCATTGATACTATAAAGAAAGTATTGGCTTGAATGTTAATCCGCAGTTTAATCTGCCCGAAACCTATATCGGTCCGGGGGAGATGGCGGCTTCTCAGGAAAACATTATTATATCAACACTTTTGGGTTCCTGTATTGCAGTAGCTTTGTTTGATCATGGTGTTCCTGCAGGCGGATTAAATCATTTTATGCTTCCCTTTCCAAAAACTGGATGTCTGTTTTCAGAATCAGCGCGTTATGGAATCCATGCAATGGAGCTTTTAATTAACGACTTGCTAAAAATGGGCGTGCGTCGTGAACGTTTGCGGTCTAAGGTTTTTGGTGGGGGAGCTGTTCTTGAGTATAGAGATGAAACTGTCTATAACGTGCCGAAAAAAAACATTGAGTTTATTTTTGATTTTTTGAAACTAGAAAAAATACCTATTGATTCGTACAGTGTGGGGGGAACACTACCACGCAAGGTGGTTTTTTTTCCAACTACAGGACGGGCGCTCATGCGCTTTACTCATAAGGCAATTCCTTCTCTTAATCAACGTGAAACACAGTATTCCCAAGAGTTATTAAAAAACTGTGATGGAAAGAATCCTGTGCTTTTTACATCTACGGGCATTGGAAAAAAGAGTGTTGAAAAATAAACCTAAAAAGGTCATAGTAAAGCTATGAAACGACGATATATTGTGGGAGCCTTAGTCCTGCTTAGCCTTCTTGCTGCTGTTGCGCAGGAAAAACCGGATGCACTTAAGTCCTATCGCCATGGGCGGGACCTGGAAGCAGTTGGACGCATGGAAGACGCTAAAGGTGCCTATGGCGAAGCCATAAATATTTGCAAAGAAGATCTCGTGGTTAATCCGCGGAATATGGATGCCTACACCATTTTTGGATGGTCCCTCGTCCGTAT
Organism: Treponema sp.; assembly: GCA_012838745.1. Taxonomy (GTDB): domain Bacteria; phylum Spirochaetota; class Spirochaetia; order Treponematales; family Treponemataceae; genus Teretinema. The sequence goes on from DUOS01000004.1 coordinate 7,625, forward strand.
GGGGAAATACAGAGAAACCGTAGATATTTGCCAAGAAGCCCTAAAAATATCGAACGACCATCGCATTGTTGAAACAATGGGAGAAGCTTATTTTTATTTAGGGAACTATAAAGAATCGCTCAGAAACATGGAAAAGTATACTGATGCAGCACCGCGGGGAGAGCGAATTAGCACCGCTTACTTTTTTATAGGTGAAACCTATCGGATTACCCGTCAATATAATCGTGCTGATATTGCCTATTCTGCTGCAGTGCATTTAGAGCCAGCGATCGCTTTGTGGTGGTTTCGCCTAGGAACGGTTCGTGAAACGGTAGGGGATAAAATAGGAGCATCTGATGCATATCGCAGAGCTGTTAAACTTAGACCTGATTATCAAGATGCAAATGAAGGTCTTAAGCGCGTTCGAACATAATTTTATCGATACTGGCAACAAGGTTTTTTCGGGTGATTTTATTTTTGTGACTAGTTAGCACTGCTAAAAACGCAAACATTTCTGATAAGATACCCGAACGCACACCAGGAAAAGACTTGGTGCCTGCGAGAGCCCAGCGAGATAAGAACAACATGCCCTCAAGAATGAGGGCTTTTTTTATGCCCAAAAGAAGTGCGCCTTGTGTAATTGGGAAGGAAAACGGTTGTGCCAAAACCTTTCCAAAGGGTACAAGTAAATTAAAAACTAAAATACTGACTGCTGTGATGATTGCAGGTAAGAGATGTACCCGTGTTTTGGATATCAACAATAATAGGAATGATAGTGCTGTAATTCCCGCAGTTAGGAAAAGCGAAGGTGAAAAAAGAAGCGCGATGATAAGGGTTAGTGCGGTTAAAAGGCGCGCACTGCTGGATTCTTTTGAGGATGCAATTATTGCAGGTGCTGGTTGGGGTTGGAGTGTTCCTGCCTTGGCTTGGGCATACCAACGCGAGGTTGCCGCGATGTGGTTTGTAAAAAACCCTAAAAGGGTTCCAGAGACGATGCCAGCAAGCAAAAAAGGTGGGGCCACAAGGCGCGCTCCTTCCCCAAAAATAAATTGCTGAGCTATAAAGAGCTGCGCTGCGTTTGAAGCAAACGCTCCTGCAACACTGATCCCTACATAACTAATATGAGAACGTAACGTTTTTTTTAAAAGATACATTATGGTAGCTGAGGAAATAGTGCCTGCAAGAGAAAAAAGAAATATCCAAGAAAAGAGTGTTCCCCCTACTAAGGCTTGGCCAAAAAGTTTAACAAGCACAAGCGCGGCATATCCGCGTAGCGGGAGAATAGCTACCGCCAGCATAAGGGGAAGGTTAGCGAGGCCGATGCGGAGGAAGGGCAGGGGCTTTGGAATCATAAACTCTATCGCAGAGAGAAAGAAACACAAAGCCCCAAGACGGGCAATTACATGCCTATCAGTTGTGTCCACAACCGCCTGAAGCGCAACCGCCTGAAGCGCAACCGCCTGAAGCGCAGTCGCCTGAGGAGCAGTCGCCTGAAGAACAGTCGCTATCATCACCACAATCGCAGGATTGTTGCCCGATGAAGCCTTCTTTCTTTTCTTCGTCTGTAGCAGCACGTATGGAAATTACCTTGACAGCAAAGTGTAAGTTTTCGCCGGCTAGAGGATGGTTTGCGTCAACAGTAAGGGTTTCTTCTTTTACCTCAGTTACCGTAACGATACGGCTACCATTTGGGTCGCCAGCTTCAAACTGCATTCCGACTGTAATTTCCACATCGTCTGGAAACTGAGAGCGGTTTACTTCGACAATAAGGTTGTCCATTCGCTCGCCGTATGCTTCTGCAGGTGCAACCGTTGCAGTAAACTCGTCACCTACAGACTTTCCCTCAAGCTGTTTTTCAAGCCCCGGGATAAGGTTGTTGTGTCCGTGGAGATATTCAAGCGGATCAGCTCCGGCTGATGAATCCAATGTTTGTTTTTTGTCGTCTGTAAGCGTGTATTCTATGCCTACGACGCTGTCTTTTGAAACAGTCATATAATATTCCTTCTCGTAAAGTTTATGCAAAGATAACACATTTTTTATTGCATCGGCAAGTGAATAGGAATTATGATGGACAAATGGAAGTATGAAGGGTATACTTTTTTAAAAGGAGTGACGCATAGCTATGGATAATAAGTCGATATTAATGCTTTTTGTGGTTTTAATAGCCGTTTTTGTGTTTGCTTTTACCCTCTCATTGGAGTCGGTACAAAATGGTCAGGTTATGTATGGGGTTTACGCATTTGTTGGATTCCTCCTCCTGATAGTAGTATCATTTTACGAGAGCCTTTTGCTACAAAAAGAGGGCACTTCTGCTGCGTACTGGTTTAAGATTTTGGCGGGTGTTTCACTTGTCGTTCTTGTCTGGTATTGCACCCGTATAGGCGCTCTCTTGGGTTGGTGGTAAACACAAATACATTATTTTTTTGCCGATAACAAAATCGGTAAAAGGTCTGTTCTGTTGACCATCCGCAGTGCTTCGCGCACCAGCGGGTGGTTTTCTTTTTTATTAAACTGAAGTAGCGCTCTTTGCATCGCCCTTTCTCGGCCACCCCGAGCTACGTGAAGCGATTCTCCTGTATACGGATCTATTCCCGTGTAATACATGCAGGTAGAAAGCGTTCCGGGTGTGGGGTAAAAATCCTGTACTTGATCCGGTATAAATCCTGTCTTTTTCAATTCCAAAGCGGTATGCAGGGCATCTTCTAGGGTGGCCCCGGGATGGCTAGCAATATAATATGGAATTAAATATTGTTTTTTTCCCAACGAATCATTTGTAGCTGTGAACGCAGTAGAAAACGCCTCATATTGCTCTCGGTTTCCTTTGCGCATTAGTGCAAGAATTTTGTTTGCGCTGTGTTCTGGAGCAACCTTGAGTTGGCCAGAAACATGATGTTCGCATAGTTCGCGTAAAAAGAGTTCTCCACCGTTGGTGTCTTGCAAGAGATAGTCATAACGGATACCAGAACGTACAAAAACTTTTTTGACCTTGGGAATTGTACGAAGCGTACGAAGTACATTTAGGTATTCTGTGTGGTCGGGGCGTAATGCGGGGCAAGGCTCTGATCCCAGGCACTGACGATCGGGGCAGGACCCGCTTTTTGCTTGTTTTGGGCATGCCGGAACACGAAAGTTCGCGGTTGGACCGCCTACGTCGTGAATATAGCCTTTAAACTGGGGATGATTGGTAAGGGCTCTGGCTTCTTTTTCTAGAGAAGCGATACTTCTCGTTTGGATGAGCCTGCCCTGATGAAAGGTTATTGCGCAAAAAGAGCACGCACCAAAACAACCGCGAGTACTGGTAAGTGAGAACTGAACTTCTGCTAAGGCTGGAATTCCGTCGGGATAATCAGGGTGCGCTTCTCGGGTAAAGGGAAGATCATAAAAACGATCAAATTCATCAGAAGTAAGCGGTAAAGATGGTTTTTCTTGAACAACATAGCGATTTTCGCTTCTTTCGATGAGTACAGATGCTTGAAAGGGATCGGTGTTTTGTTCTTGCAGTACAAAGTGGCGGCAATATTCTTGGTTTGATTCTTTTATTTTTGCAAAGTCAGGTAAAGACGTTGCATTTTGCGGTAAGTTTTCTTCTTTACCGGTTCTCCACATAGTTCCGCGAATTCCAGAAAAATCTGTTGCGCCCTCGGTCTCTAATCGTGCCACTATCTCCAAAAGAGGTTTTTCGCCCATTCCATACACGAGAACGTCAGCCTTAGTGTCTAGAAGAATGGAATGCCGCACGGTGTTTGACCAATAATCATAGTGACCAAATCGGCGTAGAGATGCTTCTATGCCACCAATAATTATGGGGATGTTTTTTGAAATTTCACGGATTTTTGCACAATAGGCAATAAGGGCTCGGTCTGGACGGAATCCGGTGAGCCCGCCGGGTGAATAGGCGTCTTGTGAACGCGGTTTGTTGTTTGCAGTGTAGTGGGCAACCATTGAATCCATGGCGCCTGAACTGACGAGCCAAGCGAGACGAGGCGGGCCAAAACGGAGTATTGATTCTTTTGATTCTGGGCCGCGCCACGGCGGCTGAGAGACAATTCCAACTCGATATCCCGCGGCCTCAAGGACACGAGATAGGATTGCCGCTCCAAAGGATGGATGGTCTACATAACCGTCGCCCGAAATGAATACAAAGTCGCATTCTTTCCAGCCACGATTTTCCATGTCTTCGCGGGAAACGGGTAAGAATTGAGTTCGATTCATGGTTTGTTCAGGCTTGAACAACCTCTGTAACGCCGGGAACAACTTTTTTAAGATGCGCTTCAACACCCATCTTAAGGGTCATGGTAGCCATGGGGCATGATCCACAAGCACCGGTTAGGCGTACTGTTACCTTCCCCTCGTCGGAAACGGAAACAAACTCTAAGTCTCCTCCGTCTGCTTGGAGTTGTGGGCGAATATCTTCAAGGGCCAATTTTACTTTGTCTACCAGCATAATTCTCTCCATAAATGTAAAAGTATAGTCTAAAGATACCCATGAACGGGCAGTTGGGTCAAGCTCTCTGTTGTTAGGAGGCTATAAATGATATAGTTATACCATACTTGATCATGCAAAAGGAGCAGACATGGATGATAGGAAATTCGATTTTACTATAGAGACACTTGGGGCGAGCAAAATACAAACGCCGATACACCTTTCTAA
>DUOS01000198.1 GCA_012838745.1 Treponema sp.
CATTATCCCATTTTATTCGTCTATAATAAGCAGTGTTTTGTAATGCAGTATTTTTAGTTAGTAATTCGTCATAATCTAAAAGATCTTCTTTCTTTGCCATATGCTCTCCTTCTGTAAATTAGTGAATTTTCTTCATACCCTTAATACTAACAGATAAGTATGACAAAACATGACCCTATTACAACAACGAGCATGATAACAAGAAGGTTAAAAGTGAAAGATCAAAAGATTACCGAAAGGAAAGCGAGCCAGATTTGCCCACAAATAAGAAATACTCCACACCGGTTTCAAAATCCCGGAGAGTAGCTTGTGTATGGTACAAACTACCCAAAGCAACGGGCATCCAAGATTCAGTCCGTGCAAGAGCAAAGAGTCTCTTCAAAGCATTGCGTTCATGCGTGGTTACTCGAGAAGTATCATACAGTGCGGGAAATCCAGTTTTGTTGTAATAACGAGTAATGGAAACACCCTTCCCGCTTCTTGTTTCATCTGTGAGTACGGTAAGTGGAAAGACTATCCAACCTGAGCCGGTTCCGGCTAAGACTGCGTCAATAGTTATTTCCCAGCCGGGCCATGAACGCTCTAGTGTATTTAAAACATTTCCGTCGGCAGAATAAAAAACGATACGCGCACTAATAGTATTTGCCCCGCGCCCATATACCGTAACTGAAACAGGAAGGGTTGAATCACTGAGCGCAATTCCGCGTAACTCAGCCTCTGGGGCCCAATAATACACAATAAGCAAAAGAGCGGTTACGCAAATGAGGAGTATTGCGGAAAAAACAATAAGGGCACGCAAGGTAAATTTCTTATTTAATATCATAATTCTAATTCCATTTGATTTTTCGGTGTTGATATTTTTGATGTTTGTTTTTTTTGCAATTCCTTTTCTACCGAAGAATCTTTTAAAAGATCGGGGAGCTCTCCACGGGTTATTGCAAGAAAAGTTTTTTCATCAATTATGCAGACGGCAAAATCACGAGCCTTTTTATTTTTTGATGAACCTGATTCAGGCGAATTAGTTACTAGGTAGGATAAATCTTTTACCACAGAATTCTTTGTTGTTCCGCCAAGGGTTTTTACCAGCGTTTCAGCTTCTGATCGTTTCATCGTTGTTAACTCCCCAGTAAAGCAAAAACTTTTCCCGGCAAAGATTCCATTCTGTGCCGGGGCTTCTATAACAATGTGCCCTGAGTTCAGTAGCGCTTCCATTTCTGGGCGGAGGATTGCTAGTTGGGTATACAGTGTTTTTGCTAAGATTGAACCAAACTGGTAAACAGTTGAAAAGTCTGTTTCGGCAGCGGTAAAAAGTTTTTCTGGAGTATCAAAACCGGCAGCAACAAGTTTATCTATCATGGTAACACCAATTCCGTCTATATCAAATCCTGCAACAAATTCTGGTAGAGATATCTTTTTTTTACCCTTGAGGGCCCGAAGAACCCGCAATGCACTTTGTGGCCCCATCCTTTCCATGACTGCAAGTTCATCAACAGTAAGTGTATACAAATCACCAATTTTTCTTACCCTACCACTTTCAAAAAGTCGACGGATTAAGTTTTCTCCAAAGGAACGTATATCAAGTATGCCTATCCATTTTTCAATACGATGATGAAGGAGTTTAGGACACTCTGTGTTTGGACAGTAAAGCCGCGTGCCTTCGTCTGCAAGGGTAGCACCGCAGGCGGAACAAGTATCAGGCTGGATAATTTGGCTAGAATCTGCTGGATTTTCAACAACAGCTTCTATTTTAGGAATTATCTCACCACGCTTAGTAACTAAAACATGACTGCCAATGCGTATACCCAATTCTTTTACGATGTTGGGGTTTACTAAGTTTGCCCTCTGTACTGTCGTTCCAGCAAGCTGTACCGGATCGATCACGGCGATTGGAGTATAGGTTGCTCCCGACTCATTCCAAATCACCTCACGCAAAATTGAGGTAGCTTCTTCAAGGCTGAATTTAAAAGCTATTTGTTTTTCTGGGCGAGAACGGGATAGGTCTGCAGGATCAATTTCTCGACCTTTTATAACCAAACCATCAATGGCAAAGGGAAGGTCCTGGCGAAAATCCATAACCTTTACACGATAATCAATTACTTCTTGTATTGTAGTACAAATTTTATTTTCTACGACTTTAAAACCGCAGACGGCAAGCCAGACAAGTTTTTCAATTTCATCTGAAAATGGAGAAAATCCGGTAAAGGGACTTCCTGGAATTCCGGGTGCAGCATCATAGCAATACACTTCAAGGTACTCGCTTCCTGTACCGTCCTTCCGCTTCATAAGGCCATTCGCCGCATTTCTACAATTTGCCTTATCTGGAAAATGCTCAGCATGAACGGAACGGGTCATGATAACCTCTCCGCGCACTCCACCAAAAAATGGGGTTTCGCCATCTGGGCCAAATGGTCCAGGAAGTTCGTGAAGAACACCGGTCATTTTCCGTGCATTTTGAGTTATGTCATCACCAATACGCCCGTCGCCTCGTGTTACCGCATGAACGAGTCGTCCTCGTTCATATTGTAATTCCAGGCTCGCTCCATCTAGCTTATACTGAACAATGAATTCAGAAAATGACATCTTGTTTGCCCAATTTGTAAATGCCTCGGGATTAGCTGCCTTATCTTGGCTGCCCATGGGAATCAAATGATATTCTTTGGGAAACCCATCAGTTATTTCAGAATTTATAACGGAGAAAATAATATTTTCTGGATCAAGAGTCTTGAGTTCATCCCATAACAAATCAAATGATTCGTCGGTTATTTCTGGTTCACCCGTATAATAACGATCTTGATGATACCGGATTTGTTTTTCTAGCTCTCGTACTCGAGTTTTGTTTTGACCGGTGGTACCCGCCATGCGACTAATCCTCCAACGTTTTTTTTTCAAACATCAGTTCGAATATTTCGTGATTTGCCTCTTTCCCTTTTTCTTCAAAGCGAGTTTCTGGCCGCCACGGTTGGGTTGGTGCAAAGCCTTCATAGCGATTTTTAAGTGTCGGGGTAGCAGTTAATTCACTATAGGCAGCGTGTCCATACGCTTCCCAGTCAGTTACCATATACAGATAACCTCCAGAAATTAGTTTTTTTGCTAAGAGATCTGTTATAGGACGTTGGACAAGGCGACGTTTATGATGGCGTTTCTTTTGCCACGGATCAGGAAAAAATATGTGAAAAGCAGAAACAGAGTTATCTGGAAACATAGTTTTTATAGTCTCAAGGGCATCGTATTCAATAATACGCAAGTTTGTGAGCGATAAACGTTCAATGTCGCCAAGTAAGCGCCCCACACCAGCGCGATGTACTTCTATACCAATATAGTTTTTATCAGGATTTTCCTGAGCAATACGAGATGTTGCTTGCCCCATGCCGAACCCAATTTCAATTACTGTGGGTGCAGTATTTCCAAATAAGTCGCGTACATTAAGAGTTGATTTTTGAAAAGGTACACACCATTGAGCAGAATGAGTCTCATACGCGCGTTTTTGTGCTTCGGTCATCCGCCCTGCACGGAGAACATATGTTTGAATTGGGCGCATTCGAATGTTTTTTACTGTATCATTAGCCATGGTCGTCAATTTTACTCCATTTCCACAGGACGCAACAACACCCCTGCTGTTCCGCTTTTATTTTCTGAATAGCATTGTATAGTAACGGCTTCGCGAGCATCTCTACGAAATGTTTCTAGATCACCAACTGATTTTTTTTGCACGCTTGGCATTTTCCAAGTATGTACCAACCAAGGTTCTGTGTTATGTAGGAAAAGAAAATTTTCTGTAAATTCGCCTGCATCAGGATTACGTTCTAAAGTCCATAAATCACCATCAAGAGAAAAACTAACAGGGGCAAGTTTTGGAAAATCAGGACGATTGAGTAGAATGGGTTTTACAGCTTCATTGCCAGATAAATCTGAGGCGATAATGGTGTATTCACCTTCGGGAAAAAGGGTATTACCAGCAGGAGCAATATCACTACTCCCGATCCATCGGTCATTTCCACGCAAACGCACAATCGTATTTTCTTTTTCTAAAACCCACTCCATACCGCTCGCATTATGAAGCAATCGTATCCCTGAAAAATCCTGGTTCCCATCCTCATCTGAAAAAAGAACAAAGAGGGAAAGACGCTCAGAAAATTGTTCATTTAGTTCTTGAACGCGTAACATTTTTACTGATGTTGCACTAATTTCTGGCTTTGCTTGGGCGCAAGAAACCATAACAAAGGATACAAATGTGAGGGAATAAAAAAAATATCGGAATACTTGCTGCATGAATAGTTAAAAACCAAAGGACAAACTAATAACCGTGAGATCCGAATCCCTAAATTGATTAGCGTTCGATTCAAATCTAACATTAACTTTTTCACAGGCTTCGCTCAAATATGAAAGATAATACATACCGAGACTCGTATCCTCGTCACCTTCAGGAATTTCGCGATAAAAATCAATAAGGGATTTTTTCTTGAGGTCGGCATTTTTCTTATCATTTATACTTTCGCGCACAGTTTCGGACTGGTCATCCTTATTATAAACAACAATTTGGAGTTTACCTTGGGTACCAATGGAAGTACTTCCACCACCCAATTTCCAAGAAACAAACACAAGTTCGTGCTTGCGCTCGAGCTCCGCTATAACCTTTTTTCTAATGTTTGGATCAAACATAACTGTATTGGGATCGACTGTTCCCTTGTACATATTTTTTACTTCTTTACGCAAATTAGTGTTTTCAGCATTTACAACCAGCTCCATGAGCATAAGGGATATATATTCAGCAATCTTAGCTTTATCCATATATTCCGTTAAACTCGAACGTATAGTACGCAAAATATTATCGAAACCTACCGCGTCTTTAAATTTGGTTATGATAAACCAAGTAAAAGGACGCAGATTGTTCATAAACTTTTCGCTGAGCAACAACTGAATGTTCTTTTCTTCAGGCAAGAGAGAGGTGTTTTTATTAATGAAAGTATACAAAGGAGAAAGTATCTCTTGTTTTGCTTCATAAATTATTTTTTCGTTCTTTTTTAAGACAGAACGTAAGAAATTTTCGTTAATATGAGTTTTTTGATCAATAATATTTGCAGGATTAAGTCTATTCCATTTTTTAATAACATCTGAACTTAAGATTTGATTGAAAATATATGCATCATATTGTCGGTACAGTACCGAATAAACCACTAATTTTGAAAGATCCATAGTTTCTTGACGAGAAGAAACAAATTCGGGCTTTGAAATTTCAATTTTTGAAATATAATCTATCAATAACAGGCGTTGTATTGTAGCAGGAGTAAATTCTTCTAGAAAGATTCCATATTCTTCTACATTGTCTGCAAGTTTGAATTTAAGAAGTTTTTTATTTTGTTTTATAAAAAACGTTGATCCGCCCTGCGTCAAGACAATTTTTAATGGAAGTTTTAACACACTCTTTTTTTCGCCTGCTGCCATTCACTCCCCCGCTGATACGGTATTTTTTCAGTATATACCAGAATATTTTATTTGTACACGTCATTAGACTATCGGCATGTTTCACTTGCGACTATACTTGACGGTAATAGCAATGAAACTTTATTATTATTTTATGAAAAACCGGATTATAGTAAGCCTACTCGCAATTGCTTTCTTTGCCCTCTGCAACGTTACGGCACAGGAAAACACTTATTTTTTTTCTGGCCACACACCTGATACTCCTCTTTTTGTGCTTGTTGCTCCGGATCACCAAGACCAAGGGGCTATTCGTAAATTAGAAGAATACGAATCACACGTACAAAACCATCCACCACAGGGAAACCTTCTAATAGCAAGGACGCACAGCGATTTTCCAGACTTACCTGAACCGCTCGCCAAAGATCCCCCAGAAGGAACAGCTGAACTCATTAAACATCTCTCTACAGAAGATTCAGTCGTTATGCTTGTCCTTTTACCCGGAAAATCTGATCATGTTACCGTACATACTGGAGTTCGCGGCGATACCTCTCCCCGCTGGCTAGTAGAATCGGTAGTCAAAACGCTTCAAGAAAATAATATACCGTGGAGCTTTAAGGAATCCCGCCTTCAGTTGTATCGTATGGGCTGGGTTCCTGAATGCCCTATTGTTGGGCCATATCATCGAGCAGGGATTCCGGTCATTGCTATAGAATCCTCCATGAACCTTGAACCGCTTTTTACTTCTCTTGCTAAAACTTTTTCTAGTGGTATAACAGATGAACAAGACCACCATTATATTATACAGCATTTTAAGGATTCATTCTTCTTTTTTGGGGAACGCCCCATGGTTTCCTTTATCATTGCAGCTTTTGCTATTATCCTGCTTTTTCTCTTCTTTTTCAGTTTTCTATTTGGAGGCAAAGCAGAACGACGTCTGAAATACATTCTCTCTCTCTGGTGGCTCCCGTTTATTTATGTAGTTATAAATATTATTGGGTTATACGCTGCCCAGGGTATAACAGCATTTTTACTGCGTTTCAGATTTGGGAACAGTGAAAGTTGGACCCTCCTACCAATAATATCTCTCGGGGCTAAATTTGTTTTTGCTTGGTTTATAGCAACTTCTGTTTTGTCTTTAAATCAAATATTCAGGTTTCCCGATGATGCCGGCGTATACGGTTATCTAGCAACGTTTTGTGCCATGGTAAATATCTTTATTTTCTCTGCATTTGACTTCTCACTTTCTCCAATTTTCATTGTTCTTTACGGTATTACCTTTCTTTTTTATCACTTACGCCATCCAGCCTTTACCCTTACGGGATTACTCATTTTATTAGTTCCCTTGATTCCTTATATGGCTATTCTTCTTTCAGGAACCCATGAAGCCATTGCTCCCTTATATATAGGTTCAGCCGGGTGGAACTTCCGTTTAGCCTTTTTAGCTCTTCCATCTCAGTTGATGATTGCTAGCTTTTTCCATTCGATTGGTTTTTTTGGTAGGAAAACTGACTTCTACTTGCCAGTACAACTTTTTCCAGCAATTATTTTTTCCTTTGTTTTCGCAGGAGCCCTTCTTTTCTTTCCTGCATGGTCTGCAGAACGGCCCCTTCCAGTTTCTGTGAGGCAACATATTTCCGAAACTGGAAATCATACGGATATTTCTGCAGTGAGTCATACCAAAAACTTAAAAATAAAACGCGTAGGCTCCTTAGCTGAGTTTGCTGATTTGCCCGAACAGCCAGAAGCGTTTCTTGATATTACTGTGCATACACGCCGTTTCCTTGATAAACAACTAGCCGATATTTCCATTATGCCGGCGATACCAGCAAACCGTATAGAAGTGACTATCTCAACTAACCAAGGGTTATCTGTGTATTCAGCGACTTTACCCTTTACCTATTTAAAAGGCGGCGAAGAAACTTTTTTTGTTTCTCCTGATAATCCAACTATTCCGTTTTCATTTCACTTTTCGTCGGATGAAGATTCTCAGTTAAAAGCAACAATTCGCATGTATTCCCGTTCTAACCCCTATGGTATCAATTTAACTGAAGATTACACAAAAATGGACTATGTACTGGAAGTAGTACGTACTGTTGATTTTCCAACACCTGAATTTTCAGATTCGGCGTACGACCGGAATAATTAATGGCCATACCAATTGTTTTTTTTCACGTTGATCTTGATGCTTTTTTTGCCGCAGTCGAACAGCTGGATAATCCAGCATACCGCGGCAAGCCACTTATTGTTGGCGGAGATCCTGATAAGCGAGGAGTTGTCTCCACCTGCTCCTACGAAGCCCGCGCCTTTGGTGTTCATTCTGCAATGAGTGCCATACGAGCTCGCCAACTATGCCCTCAGGGGATTTTTGTTAAAGGTCGCATGCATCGATATCATGAAAAATCCTGTGAGGTTATGAAAGTCCTAGACGAATTTTCCCCGGATATTCAACAAATTTCAGTAGATGAAGCATTTCTTAATATGAGCGGAACAGAAAAACTCTTTGGTACACCACAAGAAGCCGCTACACAGTTAAAAAAGCGGATCCACGATGAAACAGGATTAACCATTTCTGTTGGTGTTGCCTCTAACCGCTATATTGCTAAAATTGCATCTGATCTTTCTAAACCTGATGGTCTTGTTATTGTGCCGCAAGGCACTGAGGCAGCTTTTATGCTTGAAAGAAAGCTCACCGAGGTGTGGGGCATTGGAGAAAAATCCCGAGAACGGCTTGCGGAAGCAGGACTGTGCACAATTAAGGAAATACTTCCCTGCCCTGAAAGATTGCTCGCCGGAGTACTGGGTAATGCTGGTGCATCTTTTTTATATTCCGCCGTTAGGGGAATTGACCCAGGTATTATGTCTGGTGAAGTGGCATCACGATCAATAAGCGCTGAACGCACCTTTTATCAGGATGTATATGAACTGGAAACGCTGGAAACCATGCTTTTGGAATTATCTATTGAATTGATGTACCGTCTCCTCGACGAAGGCTTGTATGGAAAGACTGTCTCGGTAAAGATTCGCTACTCAGATTTTAGAACCGTTTCCGCCCAAGCAACGGGAGAAACTGCGATACAGGATTCCTCAGATCTTTTTAAGCGATCTCGCCAGTTATTACATAAAAAACTTGAAAAAGGATCCCGCGTGCGTCTTATTGGTCTTGCAGTAAACCGAGTCGAAGAAACTCCCCCTGCAGAACAGTTACATCTTTTTGATGACGGTAGCACTAAACGAAAACAACAAGTAGAACAAGCCGTGCATCGACTAGAAAAAAAACGAGGAAAGCGCTTAGTAACTCTCGCTCGCCTTATCAGGCCAAATAACGGAGAAAATGATTGAAGTTACGACACCTTATGGTTTTCCTAATTTTTATCATTCTCCCTTTTTACTCCTCTGCACAAGAATCGGCGTATACACCACAAGAGAAGGAGTCCGTTCAAGAAAGAGTTTCTACAAGCGAAAATCCGTCAGAAAAAACAAATCCCGATTTTCCTGAAGGACTCTCCCCCGATGCTGCTCTGTTAGCCCGTCTCAGTGGGCTTTTTCAAATAGAAGATCCCACATCGTTGTATTCATTTGATTTATACGATCAAGAAGTTGAATTTTTTATTGACGGTAATTGGGAGTTAAATCTAACTGGTTCTCTCGCTATTTCTTTTTCTGGAAATTCTGAAACACTTTCTATAACACCGCCCATCTTTACGCAAACGGTGGATATGTCCACTTGGCTTTTCTTAAATAAAACGTGGTACTTTGAATCAACCTTTGCAGAAGAGTTTACCCGTAATAGTCTAGCGGTAGGGTATGTAGGAAATGAAGAAACCCCTATTAAACATGTTCGTTTAGGAAACTCTGATATTGTTTTCCCCGACACCTATCCCTTTATAAAGGTTGGTGGTGGCGAAGTAATTTCTCCCGGTATCATGGGAACTTTTTCTGGTAGTAATTGGAACGCTGACGCCATTATACGATATGATACTGCTGTACAAAGGGAAATGGTCTTGTCTGGTATGAACGAAGTAACTGACGAACTTTTACCTATCCATACTCCGGTATCTGGCAAGTGGTTTGTACTCCCGTCTTCTCCAATAAACGGAACAGTAACCGTATATGTTGAAGATGAAAATGGTAGCTACCGAGACGATTCAAATCGAACTAATGGTAGAAAATGGCGAAAGCTCAACATGGCTGAATACCGCGTACACAGTATCGAAGGAATTCTTGAGCTTGAATTTGAAACCCCAAAAAGCGTGGCCGTTGTTTATACTGGAAACTGGGTGAGCGGACTAGGAAATGCCGGAGCTGAACTTGATCAGTTTATTAAAGATACAAGAGATTGGTTTAACCTTGCTGAAGAATCAATGCCCGATGGATATCTCCCCAACCCTGCGGATATAACCTATATTTCAAATCTTAGGGAGCGATTTATTCCTCACATTGACGGTATACCAGCCCTTCTTGTACAAGAACGTGGGCACTTTTCTCCATTTGTACTCGCTAATAGATACCGCACGACAGGAACAAACCTAGACATTGTTTATGCAGAAACAGAAATACGAGTCCAAAATCTTTCTGTACAAGAGTTTCAAGGACAATTTGCCGAAATATTTCGTACCGACATCACCGCCCCTCCTACAGGAAAAGAACGATATCGATCTCCCGCCTCTCGGTTTCCACTTGCCCGTGAGTTTCCACGCCTCTACTTGCCGGCTAGTCGCCAAACAGATACAGGAATAGCAATCAGGGCGAGAACCTACACTCCCACGGGTACAATTTCTTTAGGAGAAAACGCTATGGCAGGAACCATCCGCGTAGTACGAAATGGAATAACCGATACAGCGTTTCAATTTGATCAAGATAGCTCTCTTCTTACCCTGACCCAGCCACCTCGAACAGGTGAATCAATACGCATAACATGGAATGACAGTGACGACACTTCAAGAAACGCAACCCTCACCCTAGCGGGTGGTATCTCTTGGCAGGCTACAGAAACAGTTGATTTTTCTCTAGCCTCTGCCTTTAGCTGGAATCTTTCCCAAGAAGGCTACACCGATGCTTCAGAAAAAAGCCCTGGCTCGTTTATCCTTTCAGCAGGAACTTCATTCACCGGAGAAACTCTCGCAGTAGAAACAGCATTTGCAATGGAAATGTCTATGACAGACACAACAGGCATATATCGGATGCTTGGTATGGATGGGGCTCTGCGGCTCCTCTACCCTCACCACAGCTGGTATGTGCGTTCTTCCCTTGATGTTGAACCAATTTTAGGTTTGCCAGCATTTGGCGCTATAGATTCGTTATACCCCACTGCAGTTACTCTCTCAAAAGCAACCCGTGTCTCAATCGAAAATACTGACGGAGATTTATTACCATACCAGAGTTCTTCATCAATTGGTGGCTCTGTACTCATCTTGTCTGCAACACATTCTGACATAGCTCACTGGTCTAGTGGCGATATACTAACGGGCCAAAAAGGTGGTAATGACTTTAGAAGTGTAGCCGCCCTCTCCCTCGTATTGAGGAATCCTGGTACCAGAGACGACTTTGATATTTTCCTTCAACTAGGCGCTCGCACCGAAGACTATTATGAGGATCCCGATACTGTGCGAACGTGGCGCCTCGATACACCACCAGCAGGTAGTGGTTGGATGACTCAAACAGTCCAACTCGACGACGACGACCGTTCGGCACTCTCGGCTGGTCAAAATCTTCGCATTGTTCTTCGCCCGCGGAACGGGTTTTCTGGCCCTCCAGCAACAATTTTACCTGTTTCTTTTACGATAGAAACATCTCGAATCGAACTACGAGAAACAGCATTTGCAACAAAAGCTGAACCTGCATTTACGGGTTCAGGCCGCCTCTTAAGCGAAGAAATTGATGATCCAGTTTCCCTAGTTTCTTTCGATTCTTCAACGATTAAACGGTTTAACCCAAGCGTTGTGAACCGTGTGCTCGCCGTGCACTTTACCCCTGAAATGGCTACCCAAACAATTAACGTATCACGTCATCTTCCCGAAGTTCCCTTATGGGACTATCAAGAATTTTCATTTTATCTGTACGCCGAACAATTACCGGATCCAGCCGACAGAACCGATGCATCTGTACTTGTTTCCCTTACCCGCCCAAGAGATTCTGGGCACGGATATACCACAGCCCTTGATATAGAAATCCAAGCCCTTGCCTTAGAAGAAAACCGATGGCATAAAGTTACCGTAAACCTTGATAGCCGCACAGTTTCTCTTGACGGGATTGGGCTAGCAGCAAACCGCGGTCGCGTTATTCACCGTGATCGAGACGTTTTACCAATTCGTGCTGAAATTGCTTTTATAGACTGGAAGTTGCCAACGCCAACGCCAGATCCCATTCAAAATGGTGGAACCGCGGCCCATACCCTGTATACAGTTTATATTGACGAGTTTCATTTGGAAGGAAGCGAATCGGTACTATCAGGTAAAAACAAAACGGCATTTACCTGGGATCGCCCAGGTTCACTGGTAAAGGCAGGATCAGTTGAAGTTCTCGCTAATCCAAAGTTCTCCGTTACCGCAGACTCTTCTGTTTCGGAAAAACAAAACCTTATCTCTGGCACGGCTCAAACTGAACTAACAATTCTAAAGGCGAAAACTGAAGCAAACATTACGGCAAGCTCTAGCACTAAACGAGTAACAGATAGCGCAGGATATTCTGTAACCCTCCCCTTACGATATGTTCAGTTGCAAGAAACGTATTATGCAGATTTTGCCGGAAATACATTCCTTCGCGATAATTCATTACATATTTCAGGTCTCATTCCGCTGTCTGCAGAAACAGCTCTAGATTTTTCAGGAAGGAATCTCTATCGATCTCTTAAGTTTGAAACCACGCCCAAGATAAACACAAATAAAGCAGGTACAATCGCTGTTACCTTAGGCTCATTATTTACCCAAACTGGTGTATCTCCTCACTCATCTATTACCGAAACTGGATGGCAG
>DUOS01000199.1 GCA_012838745.1 Treponema sp.
GAGCTAACCGGCGATCGCTCATGGTGTATGTAAATGGCAGACGTATCCAAGAATATGGATTAATCCAAGCACTCGAATACGGCGCCGAAGGATATTTCCCCAATGGAACACACCCCTTTGCCGTTCTCTTTATAACCATGGATCCCTCTTTGGTAGACATTAATATTCACCCAGCAAAAAAAGAAGTGCGATTCCGAGATCCAAAAACCCTGCATCACGCGGTGAGTTCTACGGTAAGAAACTTTTACCGGAACGAAACAATTTCAGGAATCGTTCACGATGCACAAGACGATTCGCCATCCTTTTTTTCCCGCGAACCATATCCCACACAGTTTACTCAAGACTCATTTGCGTCCTACTCAGATAGCCCTATCCGGTACATCGACCCTACGCTATTAGCTGCGCAGGCCGTAGGTGGGAGCGCCTTTTTACCAACTGACAGTCAAAATTTAACTGACGACGCACTACCGAAGAAACTCGACATACAAGGGGGTTTCCGATACATCGGCCAAACCCTCGGAACGTTTTTGATAGTTGAAGCACACGACCGCCTCCTCCTTATTGACCAGCATGCCGCACACGAGCGAATCCTATACGACAAACTCCGCTCCCATACCGGTGCAATACAAGAACTCTTAGTGCCCTACAGAATTGAAACCGCATCCGAAAACGAAGACGCACTGTTAGAACGCAACAAAAGTGCCCTCGCTACCGCAGGTTTTATCCTAGAAGAAGCGGGAAACCAGTGTTGGCTTGTTACCGCTGTACCCGCACGATGGAAAGGAAGCGAAGCCGACCTGCATACAGATTTACTAGAATCTTCCCGTGAGCCTCAGGACATGATAAACCATTTACACGCTCGTTCCGCATGCCGAGCCGCATGCAAAGACGGAGACATCCTAGACCCCCACACAGCACGAGAAATTGCCGAACAGGCACTCGCCCTCCCCGAGGCAATTTGCCCCCATGGCAGACCAATTTGGGTTGAGCTTAAAAAGAGCGAGTTGTTTGATCGTGTGAAGCGGACGTGAGGTTGCTGCGGAAACTCGTCTTTACTTACAAAGTATTTATCAGCTTTTTAACTTCGGCCGATTTTTCATAGTCTGGCTTCTTTCGCAGCAAGTTTTCTAAAACAGACTTAGCCTCAC
Organism: Treponema sp.; assembly: GCA_012838745.1. GTDB lineage: Bacteria > Spirochaetota > Spirochaetia > Treponematales > Treponemataceae > Teretinema. The sequence continues at coordinate 1,149 of DUOS01000199.1, forward strand.
TCTTTTTTTCAAGCTGCATATACAGTTTTCCCAATTCGTAATGAGAATCCCAGTCAGAAGGGTCAATCTTAATCAATTCTGCATAAGTATCACTAGCCTTTTCAATAAGACCCGCACTTATATAGGCCGTTGCTAAATTCGCACGAACATTAGAATCACGTGGGTTTTTGGAAACAGCTCGCGCAAAAAACTCCACGGCCTTATCATATTGCTTTTTTAAGCCATACACCTTTCCAAGGTTATTGTTAACTTCAAAATTATCAGGCTCAACAGTGTGAGCTGCAACAAACTGATTAAGGGCATCCTCAAGGCGTTTCGCATCAAGGTACATAATACCAAGGTTTATTCGGGGCTTTACATATTTTGGGTCTGATGCAATAGAACGTGCATATTGTTGTAAGGCTATATCCGGCATATTATTTCTTTCACCGGCAAGACCATAGGTGTACAAAAACACTGAATTTTTAGGTTCAACAGAAACAGCTTTTTTAGCGTAATCTAGCGCAAGAGCATTGTTACCCAGTTCCAGTTGCACAGTTGCCATATTATAGTTGGTCCGTGGATCGTCTGAGCCTAAAGCGAGCGCTTCTCGGAAATATCGTTCAGCTTCCTTATATTTCTCCTGAGTACTGTAGACCGCGGCCATTTCGCGCAAGGCCTGAACGTTTGCCGGCTCATACTGAATCGCAGTAGAATAATTCTTTACGGCACCATCAAGATCTCCCTTTTCGGCAAGAAGACGAGCTATTTCAATATATGCACGAGGATACTCTTTTTTTATACGCACAGCGCCACGAAAAGACTCAATAGATGCGTCAATTCTTCCAAGACGCCGATTAGTCAGTCCTAAATTAAAGAAAGCAGATTCAAAAGAAGGAGCTAGACGAATTGTTGTCTCAAAACAAGAGCGAGCATCACTGTATTGGCGCTGCATATAATGTTTTTTTCCTAATTCATACACATATTGGTAGTTTTTTAGATCAAGGCGCACCGCTTCTTTGAGATCTGCGAGAGATTGTGGTTCTCTGCCCTGGTCGGAATATATTTGAGATCGGAGCCAATGAGCCTTTGCTGATTTGGAATCGGCCTTTAATGCCTGATTTGTGTATTCAAGAGAACCCGATAATGCTTCTGTTTTTATAGTGCTATCATGGGTGTCTTGGGCTATTTCATACAAAGACTGTGCCATTTCCAAATACTTTCCCGCATTGAATTCATTTTCACCTTCGGGAAGTAACCCTGCGGCTTGAGTAAAGCTTTCTCGCGCACTTCTAAGGCTTCCCGAAACAGCCGCCTGTTTGCCTAAGCCAATATTACGGTTCACTTCTGCTATTTGCTGTTGAAGTCTTTCGTTTTTCTTAGCTAATCGTTCTTCTAAAGCACGGCTATCTTCGGCTTCTCGGCGAGCGTTTTCGCTATCAGCATTTTTTTCCGCAAAACTGAGAGCGTCTTCATCTATGTCTTTGTCTTTTTTAGTTTCTGAGGTTTTATTAGACGTTTCCCGTGATATTTTCTTTTGTTCGTTTTCCGCAGAGCGCATCCGGGAAGCAGCGCGCCACGCTTCATCAGCTGCAGAAGCAATACGGGTAGAAGCTTCACGGGCAGCTGCAAGAGCTTCTTCTAATTCAGTACGATCTACTGCTTCGCCTCTATCAAGTTTCTCTTGAGCACGCTTTGCAATAATAACAATATCTAATAATTCCGAGGCTTCTGAATCATCTGGGTTTGCTATTAAAATATTTTCAAGCAAGGCTAATGCCCTAGCAAACTCACCTTTTTCAACATAGGTCCGCACAAGGGTTAAGGTGTTAAGACGTTTTTGCGCCTCATTGGCTCCACTTGATGTTTTAGAAAAAAACAACAGTACCCCTACCACAAGTACTAGTATGAGTAGTATAGCTACAACTGCAATTATAATTTTTTTACGCTTACTCAAGTTGACCTTCCTCATCATATTGGAGTACATGTTCAGAACCTGCAGAAAGAGTGCTTGCATTATCTATTGCCTGCAAAGAGGAACTAACTTCATCCATAAGTTTGCGATATCTCTCTTGTTCTGCCTTTTTCTCTGCTGCAGTAGCAATGTTTGCAGCTTCCTCTCGTAGGGCTCGTTCTTCCTGGGTTCCTATTTCTTCTGTTAATAAAGAAACAAGCTGGCGAATTGATTCGCTTTGCCAAGATGCCGGATCAAGCGTAAGGTACATTCTATAATCGTCTACCGCTTGCCCAAACAGTTCCATGCTCACCTGCGCGTTTGCTCGATGCAAATATGCAGGGGCATACGCAGTGTCCGTTTCAAGGGCACGAGTGTACATAGTTACTGCCTCTGGAAAAGATTCCTGCTTAAAATAGATATTTCCCGCATTAAAGTATAGTATTTTTTTTGTTGTACCTGGCACTGATGTTCCCCGCATAAAGGTGCTAACCGCATCTGCAGGCTTTCCTATTTGTTGGTAACACAAACCCAAATAAATAAACACTCGAGAGTCGGTTCCTTCTAAAAGAGAAGCCTTGTATAAGAGCGGGATAGCTTCCTCCGGTCGGTTTTCTCTAAAAAGCCGTTCTCCATCTGCAAAATAATCCAAGGCCGGTAAAACCGTAGCAAATAATACCAGAAAAATACTGGTATAAAGTAATTTCCGTTTAGTTAATTTTAAAGTCTTCTTCATATTTGACATTACCTCATAAAAGCTATAATCTGTACATATGTCATCCATGTTCGTTGCTATTATTCTAGTACTCGGTACTGGTATCGCCATTCTCCTCATTTTCCTTGTGAAATCTTTTGTTGTACCACAAAAACTATCGAACATAGAAAAATTAATCAACAACGGCAAATACTCCAGTGCAATAAAACAAGCAAAGATGCTCATTGTGCGAAACCCTCGCGACTTTGAGGCCCGATACCTTCTAGGCCGCGCATATCTTGCGGATGGAAAGTCTGAGCTAGCTTTGATGGAGTTCAAAGCAGTAAACGCCACTGCCCTTTTCTCCAAGACGCTTCCTGAACCAGCGTTCCGTAAAACACTAACAAAACTCTTTCTTAAATACCACCAGCCGGAAGAAGCACTCAAAGAAACCTTGCTCTTAATAAAGCTCGAACCCTTTCAGGCTGAACACTATTATACCGCAGGAGTTCTATTCGAACAACGTGATAATAGCGAACAAGCACTCGCCCACTATAAAAAAGCGGTAGAAACAGACCCAAACCACGCAGAAGCGCATGCCTCTCTCGGCTTGCTTTTGTTTAAAAACAAACAAATGGCCGACGCAAAAAAAGAAATAACCATAGCACTTCGCCTTGATCCAAAAAATACCAAGGCTCATTTTTATCAAGGTAAGCTCTTGCGAAACAGCCATGATTACGCCAACGCTCTTGCCTCTTTTGAACAAGCGCTCCGGGATCCAGAACTCAAACAAAAAGCACTAATCGAACGTGGTTGTTGTTACATGGAGGCAAATAGCACAGAAAAAGCGATTCTTGAATTCGATCGTGCAATAAAAGCTTCCACCGATACTGCATCTAATGACACGCTTCATGCTCGATATTTTTTAGCTTCGTGCCATGAAAAACTTAGAGATATTGACAACGCAATAACCCAATGGGAACTTATTTTTAACAACAAACGCAGCTTTAGAGATGTTGGCGAAAAACTCTCGCAATATCAGGAGCTCCGTTCAAACGACTCAATCAAAGAATATCTCACCGCAGGCAGAGACGACTTTTTTACTATATGTAAAGCCATAACCAATACCTCGTTGGATCTTTCTGTGCGAGATATTCGTGAGACTAAGTATGGCTGTTCACTCGTAGCTGTAGAAAACGACGCTGAAAAGTGGCGCAATGTACGCAAAATGCCACGATTAATTCTCTTTTATCGTGATCCTAACTTAATTGAAGACTCTTTTTTGCGAGCTCTTCAGGAAGAAATGAAAAAGCAGTCGATTATTCGTGGAATTGTCATTACTAGTTCTGGATTTACCCGCTCTGCTCTTGAATTTGCCGAGAGTCGGCCTCTTGAGCTCATTGGTAAAGAAAAATTGGAACACATGCTTTCTTCCACAGATATTTTTGGCGATAAATAAGCTCGAAACTATGAAGATCCTCTGCATATCAGACCAAATTGATCCTCTCATTTACAGTGCTAACATTAAAGAACGTTATGCTGATTGTGAATTTGTTATTTCTGCAGGCGATTTACCCATGGAATACTTAGATTTTATTGTTTCTTCTTTAAATAAGCCGCTTGTGTTTGTCTTTGGCAATCATAATCTAGAAGAATTCAAACTTTACCACCGATCCGCGGATAACATAGGGCATGGCTCCCAGTGCCCGCTACACCCCGTTCCCGCTGAGTCCTGCCACGGAACCACCTATGTAGGTTTTAAACACCATCGAGAGGGCTCTATCCTTATAGCTGGTGTATCTGGATCTCTTAAGTACAACAACGGTCTTAATCAGTACACAAACCGTGAAATGTTTTTTCGTCTTCTAGCTCTTGTTCCCGGACTTATTTGGAATAAAATACGTTTTGGACGTTTTCTCGATATTTTTGTTACCCATGCACCACCAGAAGGGATTCATGATAAACCGGATCCCTGCCATCGAGGATTTCCTTGCTTTTTATGGTTTATGCGCACGTTTACTCCGAGATTTCTTGTACACGGGCACATACATTTGTATGACATGCAAGACGTGCGTATTTCTCGCTATCATGAAACTACAGTAATCAATGCATACAGTCACTATATATTAGATTTTGGAGAAGTTCCTTTATGATGAATATTATTCAACACCAAGCAAAAGAAGATTTTAGTCGTGCACGAAACCGTGCTTTTATAAAAGAAATACAAAACTTCCTAACACCTGACCGGAGAAAACTTCTATCGTTTCATGATGTTAAGAAAATTCTGAAACCAAATAATGAAGTTTATATTGGTATGAAGGCTGTTTCTATTGATAAAATTGCCGGAAGCGAAGGTCGTTACCGCGATTTCGATAGTCATTTCTTGCCAAAATCTAGCTTTTTACGCCATCGCTGGGAACGCGTGGATGAGGCACATTTAACCGATGTATCCCTACCCCCAATTCAGCTCTATGAAATCGGCGGGTTGTATTTTGTCCGAGATGGAAACCATCGCGTTTCTGTGGCAAAGGCTCAGGGAGTAGAATTTATAGACGCAGAAATAATTTCTTTAAAAAGTGAAATTAAACTTACCTCAAAGGTTACACCAGAAACACTCCTAGACGAGGTTATTAAATATGAAAAGAGAATATTCTATACAAACACTTCGTTTGGCGACTTAACCGATGAATGGAATTTAGATTTTACCGCTGCGGGCCAATACGATGTGATCTATAATCATATTTTAGTTCACAAGTATTACATAAATGAAACGGTTAAAACAGAAATACCCTTTCCAGAAGCTATGCTTTCTTGGTACAAAAATGTTTATCAGCCGGTAATACGTATTATTGAGAAAAAAAAGCTTTTAAAAAAGTTTCGCGGAAGAACTTCCAGCGACTTATATGTATGGGTTATCAAACAATGGGATGAACTCAAAAAAACGTGTGGTGATTCCTTTCCACTCGATGAAGCAACGAACCGTATTGAAGAAAAATGCCAAAAATCATTCTTTAGAAATTTCTTAAGAAGACGTAAAAATAGCTTTGAAACTTGACGCCATAATTTTTCAATGATACACTTAACTACAATGCAAACAGCACTACTTGATTCATACGCCATATTACCATTGGCAGCCAGTATACTAATTCAAGGGTTAACAGGATTTATCCTGTTAAGAGTCGCTCGAAAAAATCCGGACTCTTTGCCTGGGCCTGTCTTTTTTAGGCTTTCTGGTGTCTTTGTCGGGTTACTCGGCATAAGCAGTATATTGGCAATAATTTTTCCCAGTTTGTTAGTATATTCTTCTGGAATACTTCTTTCGAGTATTATTCTCCTCTTATACAATGTTCTCTTGGGTAAAGCCAGAATTCCCGTACAAATGGAAATACCCGAAGATGACATAACAGCTCCAGAAGCTGAAGAAGAACAAGAAGATCCGCTTATTTCTATTGGTCAAGAATTTCTTGTTCGTATAAATGAAGCAATGACCGGTGAAATTAATATTATACGGTTATTAGACTTTGTAAACGAAGCTCTTATAGAACATACGAATGCAAATGGTGGAGTCGTATTTTTAGTTGACGATTTTGAGGACAGCATTGCTGCTAAATCTTTTGCTGGAAGTTTCCCCCCTCCCTATGAACTACCCGCTGAACTTCCCCACAAACCTGTCCGTGTTGAAACTAATTTCCGCTATGTTCATTTTGATTTGGGTGAAACTATATTTGGAGAAGTTGCCGCTTCTGGAAAATCTGTGATAATCCAAGACGGTTTATCTGACGAACGTATTTTTGTTAATGGTCCCGAAGAATTTCTAAAACCCGGAAGCTACATGTTCCTTCCTCTTATCGTTAAGGGTCGTGTTGTTGGAGTTGCCGGAGTTGCACGACTTCCCAATACAACGCCATTTAACGAAGAAGACCTTAGAATTGGTACATTCCTAGCAGATTATGCAGGATCTTCAATAAATAACATTTATTCTGTTCAAGAAATACTAGAACGCGCTGATCTTGAGCGAGAAGCAAGCATTGCTGCAAAAATTCAAAAAACTATGCAACCTAAACGACTTCCCGATCTTCCTGAAGTGGGATTCGGTTCGTTCTTTAACCCTTCCAAAGGTGTCTGCGGCGATTATTATGATGTTATTCTCGCTAGACGCGATCGCATCGTAGTTACTATTGCAGATATTGCCGGTAAAGGTATTCAATCCAGTATGGTTATGATGATGCTCCGTTCTGTACTCCATCTCGTAACTAATACCACAAAAGATTCTGGTACTATTTTAGACTGGATTAACAAGGGTATTACTGGAAAAATTGATATGGATCACTATGCAACTCTTGCATATGTAAGCTATAGCCCTGAAACGCATGAGGTGAATTATTCCAGCGCAGGTCATCAACCTCTACTACACTGGAAGGCAAAAGAAAATAAAATTGACATTATTCGCCAGAACTCCGACCCAATTGGAGTAGAACGCAGTTCAGAATACAAAGATATTAAGTTGACAGTGGAGAAAAAAGACATTATCATTCTTTTTACCGATGGTCTAATTGAATCTCTTAATGAAGAAGGACATCAGTACGGTATTCAGACGTTAACTAATGTTATTTCAGAAAACAACGCCATGTCTGCTAAAGATATTGCTACAGAAGTCAAGCATAATTTGCAGGCTTTTGTAGGTTCAGCCAGCATTCATGATGACCAATCGTTGGTTATTATGAAAATTAAGGCTTAAACAAGAGGAAGGAGCAACAGGAATATGGAACTTAAAATTAGAAAGAATGGTGATGTATACATCATAGATGTAAACGGAGAGATGGACTTGTATAATTCCTACAAGCTCAAAGAACTAGTAATGAAAATGCTAGAAAAAAATGTACAGTCTTTTATTATTAATTTAGAACAAGTTGATTATATTGACTCCTCAGGAATTGGAGCTCTTATTTATATATGTTCTACCATTAAAAAAATGAATCTTAAGCTTGCCATAACCAACATTCATGGTTCGGTAAAGAAAGTTATAGAACTTACAAAGCTGATGGGCTATTTCCCAATCACCAACAGCATCGAAGAAGCTCTTCAGCAAATGGAAGAGTAATTAGATTATCTCAGGAGATATAAAATGAATCCTATTAAAGAACTACGTGCGGATGGCAGTGATCCCTTATTTGATAAGACTAATATGCTGTATAAGGAGTTTCCTTCAGACTTCCGGCAAATACGTTATTTTACACTGCTTATAGTACAATCTGCTCCACTCGAAATTAAAGAAATAAACCTTCTTGAACAACAAATTAGTGAAGTGATTAAGAACGCAGTCAAACACGGAAACCAGTGTGATCTTAATAAAAAAGTACGTGTATGGTACTCCTTCAGCTCCACTCATGCCCATCTTATTGTTGAAGACGAAGGATCCGGTTTTCAAGAAATTGAAAAATGGAATGAGTTTAACCGCAAGCGCCTTGAGTGTTTATACCAACAGGACTTTGAACATTTGGGATCATATGTATCCTTCCGTACCAGCAAGAGTGATGAGCAAGACGGCGGTAATGCCCTCTTTGCAGCACTTGAATACTGGAATGGTGGATTTGTATTTAACGAAAAAAAGAACGGTGTAGCCGTCCTTAAAAAATATCAACAACGTCGCCATGGTATTTCCATAGACGGTGAATAATAAAAAAAGCTGCCTTCGGGCAGCTTTTTTATTCTATTTCAGTGTATTTTTTCTTGTAGCATCCCTCATATAAAAAACGTTTATCTTCTTCTTGCGCAGTAATATATGTAATAGCAATAACACCAGTACAATCAGTTATCGATAAAGTTCCAATACACTGAGCAGTAAGTTCAATTTTCCGCTTTGTAAAAAAAATAGTAATAGGAAACGGATTTTTTGTGGTGTATTCAGCAATACTATACAAAGGAAAAGCCATCAAAAGATTCCGATGATCACAGTGTATAATATGACCCGTATATTGATCTTTTGGTAAGGAAATAACACTGTCCTGTATTCCTTGTAGATAAGCCGCAAGTTGAACAATAGCTGCAGTTTCGCGAGTTGTTAAGCCGATTTTCTTTCCGAGCTTTTCTAACTTTTCAGGATTTTGTTCTGTCTCCTGTTGAAACTCTTTCGTTTCAACAGGACTATTAATAGGAAAAACTGCGGTAATAAAACCGTTGCAAGAAGGAATTTTAATATGATCTAATGCTAAATCTCGTGATGCTTCTTCTGGGTATATATCTTGAGGAACAGTACAGGATATTCGGGAACCAGACCTAATAAGTTTTGCAGAAAACCGCATTGCGTGTTTTTTATGCATAAAATGAATCTGTACAGAAGACGTTCCCGGTGGCAGAAGTATTTTATCAGTTTCCCAGTTAAGGGTATTTCCAATGAATTGATATTTTGTAATTATATAAGAATTTGTATTGATGAATAGTGTGAGGGGGGGTAATTCATCCTTGAGAGATCGTAAAATATATTCTCTCTCAATTCTACTCAATGAAGTTTGCATACGACTCACTGTCAAAAATAATATCCGTTATTTTCCATAACCCGTTTTCAAAGGCAAAGGTTCCATATAAAAAAAGTTCGTTTTGAACCGTATTAACCGTGCACAATAGAACAATGGTCACCACTTGCAATTCAGGTACATCGCCAGTCGGACGAGAATAAAAACAATATTCAGGATTAGGAATTTTTTCCAGACGATATTCAGTTACAGCTGGTAAAAATTTGCGAGAATTACTCACCTGTTCTTTGGGGACTTTCTTTTCAAGAAGGCCGCTCTTCAGCTTTTCAAGCACTTGAACTAACTTTTGATCACAGTCTCCATAATACAACAGCCCTACTCTATCAATCTGCGGATACACACCGAAGGCTGCTGCAGGAGAGGTAACGGTAAGCGCAACAAAAGATTCATTTCCACCCACAACAGCCTTACCTGCCGGTGGTATCGGTTGCATATACGAGGGATTGGTTGTCCATTGAATGCGATCAAAATGTTTTAATGCTTTATCACGTACTGTTTCGGCTGGAACAGAGAGTATTGCAACCGCAATAAAAATACACCAGAACAATACTAGTAAACACCTTCTGGAAGCCTTTTTCATTATGAAAAAGTATACCACGGACGCTGGTTATGGACAATCTCACCATTAAAAAGTACCATGGTTAATAATTCTAATTCCGTAAGGAGCTCATTATGCCGCTTACTCTAACAGAGAAAATTCTTTCAGCACACTTGATAGAACCCAAAAACCTCCCTCCCCGGGGATCTGATATTGCTATTCGTATAGACCAAACCCTTACCCAAGACGCAACAGGTACCATGGCATACCTTCAGTTTGAAACTATCGGTATCGAACGGGTAAAGACGGGGCTTTCTGTTTCCTATATAGACCACAATACGGTTCAACAAGATTTTCGAAATATGGACGATCACCAATATTTACAGAGCGTTGCTGCAAAATACGGTCTGTGGTTTTCTAGAGCCGGAAACGGTATATGCCATCAAGTTCATCTTGAACGATTTGGAATACCCGGTAAAACGTTATTGGGTTCAGATTCACATACTCCAACCGGAGGCGGAATTGGCATGATTGCCATTGGAGCTGGCGGTCTTGATGTTGCCGTTGCCATGGGTGGCGGTGCTTTCCATTTGAGTATGCCTCGAGTATTTGGAGTAAAACTTACCGGGAAATTAAGCGCCGGTGTTGCTGCAAAAGATATCATACTAGAAGTACTGCGCCGAGAAACCGTTAAAGGCGGTGTAGGAAGTGTATATGAATATTTTGGTCCTGGTGTGGAAACCTTAAGCGTTCCTCAGCGAGCAACTATCACCAACATGGGCGCAGAACTGGGCGCTACTTGCAGCGTCTTTCCCTCAGACACAACAACCCGCAAATTTATGGTAGCTATGGGCCGGGAACATGATTTTAAAGAGCTCTCTGCCGATGAAGGCGCTGTTTACGATAAAATAATTGAAATCGATCTTGCAACCCTTGAGCCCCTAGCGGCACAACCTCACTCACCCGATGCAGTAGCTCCAATTTCACAACTCGCTGGTAAAAAAGTATCTCAGGTTGCCATTGGCTCCTGCACTAATAGCTCCCTCAGCGATCTAGCTGCAGTTGCTGCAATTGTTTCTGGCAAACATGTTGCCGAAGGTGTAGAAGCCGCTGTATCACCTGGAAGCCGCCAAACACTTATGCAGGCAGAGA
>DUOS01000200.1 GCA_012838745.1 Treponema sp.
AATATCGACCAACGCTTTTAACCTTAAAATGGTCTTTTGGATTCAAGGCAATAATGGGAGATGTTTCGGTTAAGCCATAGCCCTGAATAAAGTCGATACCTAATTCGTTGTACATACGAAAAACACTCGGAGCAAGAGGGCCGCCACCGGAAATTGCGATACGAAGAGTAGAAATACTTGCCTTGTCTAAAATAGAATGGAAAATTTTCTTTCCGGGATTTTTCCCTGTTAATTTCTTTGTTAAATACGAAAAGCCCATAAGAACTTTTATGGCTCCATACACTAGGATTCCCTTTTCGCGTATACCTCGGAGGATGCCAGCAAGCAACTTGTTGAAAAGAAGGGGGACGCCCAAAAGCATGGTAATCTTACCGTCACGAAGCTCTCGCATCATGCGAGAAATCGCTAAGCTTTTACCAAATACAATTTCTGCACAAACCGAAAGCCCCTCAATAAGCACAGCCTGCATGGTGTAAGAATGATGAATAGGTAATAAGGCATAAAAAACGTCAGTTTCATAAATACTCAAGTTGCTTTGGGCAATATAGCAATCCGATACAAAGTTTCGATGAGTTAGTACTACGCCCTTGGGAGTTCCGGTAGTTCCAGAGGTAAACATAATCGCGGCCACGTCGTTTTCTTCCGGTGGTATAATTTTATGTTCTTTTTTAGCTCGAAGAGAATACACATATTTTTTTTCGTGCTTAGGACTCAAGGAAAAAACCTTCCCAATCTTCTTCTTTGCAGAAAAGAGCTCATACCGCTCATCATCTACAAAAAACATTTTAGGTTCAGCAGCCTTAAGGAGGTTATCAATTTCATGGTCGTGAAGAGCGTAGTCAATTGGTACTACTATGGCACCGGCAAAAAGAGTTGCTAAAAATACAACTGCCCATTCAGGAGAGTTTTTACCAGAAAACGCAATATGATCTCCCTTTCGAATACCCTGTTCGTACATCCAAGCCGCCAGAGTTTCCACTTTCTCAAGTGTTTCTCCGTAGGTAAGCGTAACGCGATCGGGTTCAAACACGGTAAAACAAGGCCTTTCTGCAAAACGATCTACTGAAATCTTGAACATTTCAGGCAAGGTAGGCCATTCACCGGTAAACATGGTACCTCTCCAAGCATCCAGAAAGTCCCAAGGAGTTTGTGTTTTCTTTTTCATAACGATCCTCTTTTCATGTATATTATCAACATCTAACGTTGCTCTTTCATTAACAATAGCCCTAGGCTATTATAAACTGACACCCAACTCAAGGAAAAGGTTGCAACTAGCCGATATAAAATACATGAAACAGTCTTTTTTACTGACCCTTTTGGTCTTTTTACTTTTTTCTCCTGCCTTTATAGGCGCGCAAGCCACATTTACCGGAGGGTCTCCCAGAACTGCGTTTGTTAATGCAGCAAAAGGTTACTTGGGCACCCCCTACGTTTCTGGCGGGTCTTCTCTTCGTGGAATGGACTGCTCCGGATTGGTTTTTCGCGCCGCCATAGATGGCCCTTCTCGTTCGGTTCCACGAACAGTGCAAGCCCTTTCAGATTTTGCTATTCACATTCCCGATCAATCTATGGAGCCCGGCGATATTCTTTTCTTTAATACTATAGGCAGGCTTTCCCATGTTGGTATTTATCTTGGTAACGGAAAGTTTATACATGCCGCATCAGCTGGACCAAAAACGGGTGTAATTATTTCCAGTCTTTCTGAAAATTACTGGAAAAGAGCGTATCTCTTTGCAGGAAGTATTCTGGGTTCCGAACCACAAACTAGCTGGCCACATCCTGATAATGTGGGAAACTCTAACGATGAATTGAAACCTCCTATTCATCCATTTCAGGGTGATATTGGATTACGGCTAAATGTTACCGGTGGAATATTATGGGACTTTATGCCGAAAGAATATCCCATTCGCGGTGGATTAGCTTTTGCCGAGATCACGTGGGCTAAAAACACCAGTGTATATCCAGGTATTGGTGCTGGATTATCTTTTGATCAGCGAACAGAATCAATAAGCATACCTTTTATTGCGTCCATTGCCGTTCCTTCTGGATTTCGCTTCTTTATAGGTAGCCAGTTTCATATTAAGGCAGACAGCACTCTAGATAAAAAGATTCAGTTCCCTGGGCTTATTGGCCTTTCATGGACCTCTAAACCTGCCGTTCTTTTTGATCAAAACTTCCATTTTTATCAGAGCGCAGAATATTCTTGGTTTCCTAATGAAACCTTTGGGCTAGGGTTTAGGTTTAATACGGGAATGACTCTAAGTTTTGATTTTTAAGGGAGACCCTATGAAACACTCTACTACCGTTATCCTGTTAGCCGCTGTTCTATTGATAACAGCATGTTCACCATCGCTCATTGTTACCGCCTCGCACCATGCTGATACAAAAGTGACTTTTTCAACAAACATGTCTCCGCTGGGATTATCTCTTACACGCCGATTTCTCGTCGACACCAACACAACCAACTCTGAACGCATCCCTCTATATAACCGAGAAGAAGTACGAACCAGCCTCGAAGAGACCGGTGTTTCTATTCAATCATTATCTATACCCGGTGGGGACGACCTTGTTTTTGAAGGACATGTAGCTAATCTCGATCAAGCTTCTCAAGGAATTTTCTCCCCCACTGAATCCGGAATGACTATCAGCCTTTCCCGAGAATCGGTCAATGCAATTATTAATCAGCTCCCTCCAGAAACTGCCGACTTACTTGAACTGCTCATGGCTCCCGTTTTCACTGGAGAACAGTTGTCTCGTTCTGAATATCTTGAAATAATTTCTGCAGCTTACGGCGAAAAAATTGCCAAAGAAATAGCAGCAGCAACCTGCACCCTCTGCATTAATGCTCCAACAGAAATCGCCTCAACCCATGTTTCTACTACCAATACCAGCGATATACAGGTAACACGAACAAAAAAAACAGCTACCGTTTATATCCCTTTACCTTTATTACTCACTCTGGACGAAACCACAGACATATACATCACGTGGAAAGCTAATTAAACCCATCTAGGCTATACAACCGGATTGAATTTGTTTCTAAAAGTTAGTACACTTACGGCATTGTTTTATAGATAAACTTTTATCGAAATTATTTGGGGGGTTTTCCTTATGGCAACAGCGTGTGGGTTCTCAAAAGAACTCAATGCTTTCATTGATGAATGGAAGCCAAAACCCGGCAACTTGATCATGATTTTGCATCGTGTTCAGCAAGAGCAGGGTTTTATTTCCAGAGAGGCCGCAGATGAAGTGGCTAATCGAACAGAAACACCATTGGCCCGTGTATACGGTACAATGTCGTTCTATCACTATTTTAAGACCGTAAAACCAGGAAAGAACACTATTTCAGTGTGTCTTGGTACGGCCTGTTATCTCAAAGGCTCTCAGGATATTTTTGATGAAGCCAAATCTATTCTTGCTCTGGGCAAAGATGAGATAACCACAAAAGACGGGTTATTTACTCTTGAACCAGTACGCTGTATTGGATGCTGTGGGCTTGCACCACTTCTTTCAGTAAACGGCGAAGTTTACGGCAAGCTTACCCGAAATCAAATCGAAGGCATAATCGCTAAGTATAAGAATACCTAACCCTTATGCATTATACCCTGTGTGACCTATTCAGCGACCTAACCCAAAATGCGGTTGAAGCAGGTGCAAATAGTGTTACGATTGTACTAATGGAAACAGACCAAGCTATTTCCCTAAAAATTCAGGATAATGGCCACGGTATGAATCCCCAACAATTAGCACAGGCAACCGATCCATTCTGGACGGATGGGATTAAACATCCCGGCCGGAAAGTTGGGCTCGGGATACCATTTTTAATTCAGACCGCCGAATCTACGGGTGGAACCTGGAACATTGAGTCGAATCATACCGGTAAGACGGGAACAACGGTTACCTGCAGTTTCGACCTTACGAATATCGATACGCCGCCTATCGGCGACGTAACCGGATTTTTCCGGCAGATTTTAAGCTTTGACGGCCGATACGAAATGGATATAGATTTTTCCGCAGAACGCGGTGAAATCAAATGTTCTGCAAACGTAAAACGGTCGGAACTGCTTGAGGCTCTAGGTCTCGAAGAAGCAGGATCTTTTGAAGATGCTGGTTCTCTTGCCCTACTCGGCCGCTACTTGGAAAGCTTGATGGAGGAATACTATGGCTAAAATGTCACTAGACGACCTGCGAAAACTTCGCAACGAAACACAGCAACAAATTAAAAAACGCGAAACCGATGATAAAATAGCTCAAATTATTGTTGGGATGGGAACTTGCGGAATTGCGGCGGGTGCAAAATTAACACTCGACGCATTTGTAAAAGAGCTTGATGGAAAAAACATGGGCGGCGATGTAATCATTCGGCAAACCGGCTGTATGGGCTTGTGCCAAAATGAACCCACTGTAGAAGTGGTAATGGCCGATATGCCCAATATCATTTATGGCAGAGTAGATGCAAAGGTTGCTAAAGATATTGTAGAAAAGCACCTCCTTAAAAAGGAACTACTCAACGACCAGATAATTGACCGCCCTGCGGGCGACATCCTCAAGAAGTAAGGAGACTACGACATGGCATATAATCATTTTATTCTAGTCTGCGGTGGAACTGCCTGTGAATCCAGCAACGCAGGCGGAATTTACGACAGCCTAGTAGCCGAAGCGAAAAACGCAGGCGTACTGGACAAGGTTCAAATAGTAAAAACCGGATGTTTCGGTTTTTGCGAAAAAGGTCCTATTGTAAAGATTCTTCCCGAAGATTCATTTTATATTGAAGTAAAACCCGAAGACGCGAAAGAAATTATCAATGAACATATAGTTAAGGGGCGCGAAGTAACTCGCCTGCTATATAACAAAGAAAAAAAGAGCATGGAAACGGTTGAGGAAATTGATTTTTATCAAAAACAGCTCCGTATCGTGTTACGCAACTGCGGTATAATCAACCCCGACGACATCACTGAGTACATTGCTCGAGACGGATATCTTGCACTCGAAAAAGCATTGTTCGAAATGACTCCCCAACAGATTGTCGACGAAATTAGGGCTTCTGGCCTACGTGGACGCGGTGGTGCTGGATTCCCAACTGCCATTAAATGGGAAAGCACCATGAAAACCCCAGGAGATCAAAAATTCGTCGTGTGTAATGCAGACGAAGGTGATCCCGGTGCTTACATGGATAGATCTACCATAGAAGGAGATCCACACTCTGTTCTCGAAGCCATGACTATTTGTGGCCGAACGATTGGTGCTAATCAGGGATTTATCTATATCCGAGCTGAATATCCTCTTGCAATTGAACGCCTCAAAGTAGCGATGGCTAAAGCTCGCGAAGCAGGCCTTTTAGGTAAAGACATTCTAGGATCTGGATTTGACTTTGACATTGAAATCCGATTAGGTGCAGGCGCATTTGTCTGCGGTGAAGAAACAGCTCTGCTACGTTCAATCGAAGGCCAGCGGGGAATGCCCACACCAAAACCTCCGTTCCCAGCACAATCTGGATTATGGGGAAAACCTACGGTTATTAACAATGTTGAAACTTGGGCAAATATCCCGGTAATCCTTACAAAGGGAGCCAACTGGTTTAACAAGATTGGTACCGAAGATTCCAAGGGAACCAAGGTGTTTGCACTTACTGGAAAGGTACGCAACTCCGGCCTCGTTGAAGTACCAATGGGAACAACCCTCCGCGAAATCGTCTTTGAAATTGGCGGCGGTATAAAAGACAATAAAAAGTTTAAAGGCGTTCAAACTGGAGGCCCTTCCGGTGGAATTATAACCGAAGAAGGTCTTGATACACCAATTGACTTCAAAGGTCTTCAAAGCCTTGGATCAATGATGGGATCTGGCGGTATGATCGTCATGGACGAAGACGACTGTGTCGTTGATGTATCCAAGTTCTATATGGAATTCTGTGTCGACGAATCTTGCGGAAAGTGTTCTCCCTGTCGTATTGGAACCCGTCAGATTCACGCACTCTTAGATAAAATTTCTAAGGGAAAAGGTGAAATCGACGATCTAAACAAAATAGAAGAAATCGGCTTCGCAATGCAGAAATCTTCTCTTTGCGCACTGGGGCAATCAGCACCAAACCCTACTCTTTCTACAATAAAAAAGTTTAGAGACGAGTATGTTGCCCATATAACAGACAAGAAATGTCCCGCGGGAAAATGCCGCGAGCTTATGTCATATATGATCAACGACAACTGTATCGGTTGCGGCGCCTGTGCACGTAAATGCCCGGCAAACTGTATTTCCGGCGAACGTAAGACCATGCATGTAATCGACCAGGCGGCCTGTTTAAAATGCGGTGAATGCTTCACCGTCTGTAAATTCGGTGCCGTCGACAAGGTATAAGGTATTCAAGGAGTAACACCATGATCAATGTTAAAATAAACGGAAACCCTTTACAGGTACCGAACGACACCACCATCCTTGCTGCGGCAAAGATGTTGAACATCAAGATTCCAACTC
Organism: Treponema sp.; assembly: GCA_012838745.1. Lineage (GTDB taxonomy): Bacteria > Spirochaetota > Spirochaetia > Treponematales > Treponemataceae > Teretinema. Next base: position 6,469 of record DUOS01000200.1, read on the forward strand.
TGTGCTACAACTCAGATCTTCCCGCTTGGGCATCTTGCGGTATTTGTATTGTACGCCAGGAAGGCACTGCTCGTATGCTTCGAGCTTGTTGCACCAAGGTGTCAGAAGGAATGAGCGTAATCACCCACGATCCAGAAATCGTGAAGGCACGCCGCACCGTGCTTGAGCTCATTCTTTCAAATCATCCACAGGAATGTCTTACCTGTACACGCAATGGTCAGTGCGAATTACAGAATCTAGCGGCGGAGTTTGGCTTACGTCAAATTCGCTTCGAACACTTTATTGTTGACCGCCCACTCGATGATAGCAATCATGCAATCGTGTTTGACCGAAATAAATGTATCAGCTGCGGTCGCTGTGTTGAAGTGTGCCAGCAAATGCAAAAGGTTAATGCCATTGAGTATCAGGGACGTGGCGGGAAAACCGTCATTGGACCTGCAGCCCTTGCAGACCTAGAAGACTCTCCGTGCATACGTTGTGGACAATGCGCTGTACACTGCCCAGTTGGTGCTATTTACGAGACACATGCAAATCGTAAGCTTTGGGACCGTCTTTCTGATCCAGACGTTATCACCGCTGTACAGATTGCACCTGCAGTCCGCGTTGCTCTTGGAGAAGAGTTCGGCATGGAACCCGGCGAACTTTCAACGGGAAAAATCTATGCGGCTCTACGCCGTATTGGGTTTGACTATGTTTTTGATACTAACTTCTCAGCAGACCTCACCATCATGGAAGAAGGATACGAGTTTATTTCCCGGTTAACCGAAGGAAAAGATCCAATTCCTCTCTTTACCTCATGCTGCCCTTCTTGGGTAGATTATGCGGAAAAGAACTGCCATGACCTGCTCCCCAATATTTCTACGGCTAAAAGCCCGCAGCAGATGATGGGTGCAATGATTAAAACATACTGGGCAAAACAAGCTAATATTGATCCTGCTAAGATCTTTTC
>DUOS01000024.1 GCA_012838745.1 Treponema sp.
AATCTCGGGGATTTTAATAGAAACATCGAGTGCCCAAATTCCAGACATCACAAAGAAAAAAGCAAGGCACATTGCGCCTCGTTGTAAAAATTTCGTTTTCATACTTTTACCTCCCGGTAGTATTGGTGCTAAAATAACAGTTTCACCAAGCCAGTTATAATATAGCTCTTTTTTTTACAACTGCAAGGTACTAAGATGATAATTCATTCATTATCGTACAGTTATTGGGTTATTTTAGAAAAAAAGGACGTTTTTGCTCCTTCCTGTGCCCTTATAATTCGCTCACAAAACAAGTCAAACTCAGGATCAAGCACTTGAGCACTTGGTGTATCCTTTAAATACGTAACGCATTGTTTTGCACCCTCACTAAAAGGTATAACTGCGCGATAATCGGGTACCAGTGCTTTAACCTTTGTATTATCAAAAACAACAGAATGAGCCTTATCACCGTTGAGCGTTCCTTGGTATTCAGGATCGCAGGCTGATAGAAAGTCGGATGTAATATGATATTTATTCACTGGGATGCCAAGGGCTTCCCCTATGCAGTCGTAAATACGATTCCAAGAAAGGGATTCATCGCTAGTAATTTGATAGGATTGGCCAATTGCCTCGCTTTTTCCCATTATTCCGCAAAAAGCTTTCGCAAAGTCTTGGCTGTGGGTGAGCGTCCACAAAGAAGTTCCATCGCCATGGATAATAACCGGCTTCTTATGGATTATTCGATCCACCACCTGCCACGATCCTTTTTTCCCATGCACGGATACGGGTAAATACCGTTCATCATAGGTATGGCTTGGGCGAACTATGGTGTAGGGAAATCCATTCTTTTTAAACTGGTCTATGAGGTATTCTTCACAGGCTATCTTGTTTCGAGAATATTCCCAAAGAGGATTTTCAAGGGGTGTTTCTTCCGTTATTCGATAGTTTCCTGGTGGTTTTTGATAGGCAGAAGCAGAACTTATAAAGATAAACTGACGAGTTTTGCCCGCAAAGAGGCGAACATCCCGCTCAAGTTGGCCAGGTACGAATGCTATAAAATCTACAACCACGTCAAAATCCATACCCTTGATTAGATCGGCTACCGCTTGCTCGTTTTGGTTTATATCTGCTTTGAGTACGTTTGCCCCGGGAACTACTCTATCATTGCGTAACCCTCGAGTAAGGAGCCAAATATCCCATCCAAGTTCTTTTGCCCGCATAGAAATACCAGTACTTATGGTTCCAGTTCCCCCAATAAAAAGAGCCTTCATTTTAACCACCTCTTATAGTAAGTATATCTCTCTCGCTTTATCTGTCAAAAAAATTCAATTTTTCCAGCCATCACTGCGATTATACTATACAAGAAAAGGTATGAACCAATTAGTGCACAATTTGTCAATTTTGTTGGTCTGCCTTACTCTTTCGTCATGCGATATGATAATTGCAGCTTTTATTTCTGAAGAGCAGGTTGATGTATTTTTACCTGAAGTTCCTCAAGCAGCAAAATTTGCTCACGCTGAAGTTCCGGGCACTTGGACCCTACGCTGGATTAACGCAGATGGTTTGCCGGAAGTTCTGCGAGGAGTTCAGAAAAAATGTAAGATTTCTTTGAAAAAAGGGATTTTTACCCCTGTAATAGCAGAGATAGATACAAACAGTCCTAGAATCGGGCCCTTTCCTCTAGCAGGAGGTATTTATCCAGCCGAAGCTAATGGGTCTCTGTATTCGATTTCTCTTTCACTCGAATATCCAAGTGGTATTGCCGCACTCAGTGCTTGGAAAGCAATGGAATGCGCTACTGGCGGAATCGAAACAAGCAGAGCTATTCTCTCGGGTTTTAACTGGAAACGCCTTATTAGCGAAATTGAAAAACTAGATTCCGCGCAATTCTTTGACTTTGATCGTTTAGTATCCGCCATGCTATCAGGACGAGTGCGCATATATGATGTACGAGCTCAGAAAATGCGTGCAGTTCGCCTTGTTTTGCCGGCGGATATTGTATTATCAAGGACTAAATTTATTTCCTCCTGGCCGGGTGATTTTTGCTTTTCTTGGCCGGAATCTAATACAATTTCTCTGGAGCTACCTGTTGGCTTGTGCCGGTTTTACTGCGTAGATGGAGTTTTAACCGTTCAATCAGGTGGCAACACGCCGGGATGCACTTTTTTCTCTTCATACAGCTTGAAAGAATAAACCAGCTCAGATATTGTGAAGATAGTATGAAGAACCTACTCGCGATACTCGCAAGTGTATTAATTGTCTGCGCATGCGGTTCTCGGAATCGAAACGCGCCAGAGAACATTGAACCAGCTACAGAAACTAGCCCCACTAAAGCAACCTCTGGCTGGTACTATTTCTCATCTCTCGGCATTCATGCGGTTTCATCTCCTGCTCTAATTCCCGCGAAACCCTTTATCCCGTGGACAGAAGCTGTACGAGTTGTAGACACCGCGTTACTTCCAAGTGGGCCGGTATTTCTTATTAACAAACTTGGAATTATGGCTCCCGGTTCTCACGATATTCCGCCCGCTCTTATTACGGACTCAACTTTTTTCTCAGATCGTACTGCACAAGGCTTTGTTCTAAGCCCTACAAATGCAGCAGTTCACCTATACCGGAACACCTTTTTTACTGCTAAAGACTCGTCTGCAGAAGACATTTTTTTAATTAACTACCATCCCATTACTGGAAAATTTTCTCCGCTTTTACGCGCATCAGATCTTAATATTCCTACAAACACTCAATGCACAGGAATCAACCAGATCGGGTCAATGTGGTATGGAATATTTAAAGTTCAAAAGGAAAGTACTGTTGAGTTTCTTTATCGTGAGTTCAAAACATTCCCCCCAAAACAAGACGTGAATGGTACCTGTTTACTCGCAGACACCACCTCGATAGATGCTGCAGCTTACCAGCTTTCGGTAATGCCTTTTCCACTCAATACCCTTCCAGATTCGATTCTAACACTGGTTTCTCATATTCCTGCTGAAACTCCCCTCGCTATTAACCTTTATCCAACAGACTCCGGAACCACACAAGCCTATGTCCGCGGATCAGGGCAGGAGATCAGAAAAGGCTTTGCAATTGCTAGTGATACTACCACTGCAGTATTATTTGCAGACGGAACAATGTATATCCGCGATAGGCAAGATACGGTAAGAATTTTCAAACTCCCCCAACTTTCTCGAGGATATGAGTATTCAGGTTTTCTTTTATCAGGAAAAAAACTACTTGCTGCTTGGGAAGAACAACGCTTTTACGAAACAGGCCGGACGGGAATTCTGGAAATATCCCTACCGGATGGAGTATACTAATAGTAGTATGAAACGATTCATTGTTTTCGTAGTCGGCATTGTCCTTCTAAGTACTGCGATGCAGCCTCTTGTTGCACAGACAACCATCCCCTCCTATTCTCCATGGACTTTTTTTGGGGGCTTAAATTACATATATAATTCCGATGGAGATGGTGTAAAAAACGTTCCTGGAATGCAGCCGGGTGGATCTCCAGGAGGCCTTGAAAGCGCTCCGAGTCAACTCGTCGGGGTTCTTGGCGCTGAATATCGCCTCCCCGTCTGGAAACCAGGAGTATATTTCTCTCCCTCGGCGTCAATTTTTATGCTTTCATACCTCTGGGCAAATGATCAGGCCCTACCGGCAGAAATTGAAAATAGAACCGCCTTTGTTCCGGCGCTTCTCTTGGATGCGAGTTTTTTGTATACAATTGAAAAAGACCGGTTCCTCTTTAGCTTTGGCGGTGGCCCTGGAATAATAGCCCGTTATGGATTTCTTGAATCTGGTGTTTCAGAAAACGAAAAAAGTTTTGATTCCGACATGCCGGCAGGAAAGCAAGTTGAAATGGTAAATTCGTACCTTTGGAGTTCTCTTCGTTGGTTATACCCAATGATACAAGGAGGAGTGCGCTACCGGCTCGCCAATGGATGGGGAGCCGGCGCGAATCTCAGGATTGGGATTCCAGTGTTTAACCTTTGGTCAAAACCAGATGTTAGCTTTGTGGATTCCCTGATGATCCTGTTCGCCTTAACTATAACTCCGCCGACCGGGAAAAAAGTTTCTCTGCCAGATACTCTTGAAATGCCTCTAGAAGCATCGTCTCCTGACGACCGTCCCTAAACCGCACTGCAACCGAGTTACCTTCTTCTTCCTTTTGACCAACAACCAGCTGGTAAGGAACCTTTAAACCCTGATACTTACGTATTTTTGCATTCATTCGATCATTATCACAATCAGCTTTGGCTCGTACTCCCCGTTTAACAAGGGAAGCGGCAACTTTTTGTGCGTATTCTTCAAAAGCGGAAGCCACCGGAATAACCACAACCTGCCTCGGGCTCAACCACGGTGGTAATGCACCGGCGTAATGTTCAATAAGTATACCTAAAAATCGCTCGAGAGAGCCGAGCACAGCCCGATGGAGCATTACCGGCATATGACGAGCATTATCTTCACCAGTATATTCGGCGTTAAGACGCTCTTTTCTTGTGAGGTTATAATCAACCTGAATAGTTCCGCACTGCCACTGGCGACCGAGGGCGTCAATTAAGGTAAATTCAAGTTTTGGACCATAAAAGGCGCCTTCTCCGGGAACAACCTCATACGAAAGTTTTGCCATCTCGCAGGCCACACGAAGCGCTTCTTCGGCCCGGTCCCAGCTAGCATCATCACCAACACGTTTTTCTGGGCGCGTAGAAAACTTAACTAAAATGGAATCTGAATCAAACCCAAAATCACGGTACATATCCTTGAGAAGCTCGCAAAACTTTGTAACTTCCGATGGAATTTGTTCTTCAGTGCAAAAGATATGTCCGTCATCCTGAACAAAACCCCTCACGCGCATGATTCCATGAAGAGATCCCGAAGGTTCATTGCGGGTACATGTACCAAATTCGGCCATCCGGAATGGAAGATCTCGATAGCTTTTTAAGCCTTGTTTAAATATTTCAATATGACCAGGGCAGTTCATGGGCTTGAGGGCAAAAATACGTTTTTCGCTTTCCGTAATGAACATGTTTTCACGGTATTTATCCCAGTGTCCCGATTTTTCCCAAAAGCTTTGTGGCATAACAAAAGGAGTATTAACTTCTACGTAGCCATCGGCTTCAATTTTTTCTCGCACATAATTTTTTATAAGACGATATATCAACCATCCATCGGGATGCCAAAATATCTGACCGGGATTTTCTTCGTCAATATGCAATAAGTTTAACTCTCGCGCAATTTTTCGGTGATCGCGTTTTTCGGCTTCTTCGAGCATAGTAAGATACGCTTTTAAATCATTCGGTTTTTCCCATGCTGTTCCATAAATTCTTGTAAGCATGGGGCGTTTTTCGTCACCACGCCAATATGCTCCGGCAGTTTTCATGAGTTTAAACGACTGAGCATTTATGTCCTTGGTGTTTTCAACATGAGGGCCACGGCACAAATCCATAAACTCACCGCTTTGATATATTGAAATAACCTCACCTTCCGGCAGTTCGTTTATGAGTTCCAGCTTGAATGGTTGAATTTTGAATAAATCTAGGGCTTCTTCACGGGATACTTCGCGCCGAACAAAATCGGTGTTGCTGTTCAAAATTTTGCGCATCTCTCGTTCAATCTCGGGAAGATCGGTTGGAGTTATCGCGCGGGGTAACTGAAAGTCGTAATAAAACCCGTTATCAATAGAAGGACCAATGGCTACCTTTGTGCCGGGAAATAGATTTACAACGGCAGCTGCCATGATATGTGCGGTACTGTGCCGTACAAGATCGAGTTTTTCAGATTTTTGGGGAAGCGTTTTGTTCATAACGCACTCCTGACGAAAAGAAATCGAACAGGCCATGCAGCCTGACGTATACAGGGACGAAAAACTCTGTTGGTTTTCCGCGGTTCCACCCCGCTTCGATTCCCTATGACAGGGAGCGCACTCATCGCCGTTAACGCACGGAGGCGGCTAAAAATACTCCCGCTTAAAGGCGGTTTGTTTCCAGCAACTCGGGAGTGGTTTTCTGTTCGACTTAACCGGCAGTTTTCCAGCCTTGGGGAATAATGTATGCAAATGCATACGTAGATAATTCCCATTGAACTGCTTCTCTATGGCAAGTTACGAACGTACTCTTCTCCGTCTTAATTATTACATTTAACTCTATCCCCCGCGCTTATTGATGTCAAGAGGCATGAATCTCTTGCCGTTTTCGAAAATTTGGATAATACTTGTACTATGGATAAAAACTATAATTTTACGGATCAGTTGTTTCAGGAAATTACTGAACGACAAAAACTGTTCGACTCATTCCTTTTGCCAAAAATGCAAGAAGATTATCGTATAGCCCACAGTGCCGTAAAGACTGTTAGGACTGTATTGATTAAAAAAGGCTTTATCTACGATGATCCGTATAAATATGACAGTAAAACTGAAGAAATTATAGTTCCATCTGATGAAGATTTTGGAATTGATAAAAAGGGCAGCATAATTGGAAGCCGACTATCCGAATATGAAGCAATGCTCGATTTTTTGAATAATTCATATACATTTTCCTGTGATTTTTTAACAACAGAACGCGTTTCACTCATTGTAGGCTTAAACCGTGTTTTTTATTGGGAATCTTTTTCTCCTACTTCTACGCATCCCAATACCAAGACACTTGCAGAAATTTTAATTTCTCTGCGTAGCGGAACTGATCCGCTTTCCATTAGTATTGTTAATGACGCTCTTTCTCAACTTTCTAAAACTTCATTATCCATAACTCGTACACTAAAAGGTCTCACTGAGTTCCACCGAGAGCGATACAAGGTCGCTGTGCGAAAATTCGTTATGCCCGGTGTTATTGTCAATCCTGAAAAAATTACTGGAAATATAACCACAATTATCAAAGATATTAAAAAATCCTTTGCAATTACTATGAAAGGAGAGCCTTTTTATACCGAGCTTATAGAAGAAATTATCAAAGAAGACTATTCGCCCGACCACGCTGTTTTACAACAACAGTTACTAACTCGCTTAGCAGTTTCAAAGAAATCAGACTCAGGAAAAAAAGATTCACAAGATTTTAAACTAGTTCTCTTGGATGGTGTACGAACACTTGGAGGCGCCTCCCCGCAGCTTGATGAAATTGTAGGAAAGCTCGCTGAAAATCAAGGTATCTTACAAAGTTCGGAAAAAAGTTTTTTTGAAAAACTTGGGTTGCTCTTTAGAAAAGCGTTTAATATAACAAAAGAAGAACACCCTATTCCCATTATGTCTATTGATCCTATAACACAGGCATCAAAACGCGAACTTGTTGATTTTTCTGTCTTAATGGAGTCAATTAAGCAAAGATCTCGGATTTTAACTGGTTTTACGCTTAAATCTTCAACAACTTTCCAGAAAATTGAAATAATGGAAGAACAGCAAATTTTAGATTTACTCACTCGTCATATTGCAGAAATAAATAATATGATTAAGCTTTGCACAGGTTTGGATATTTATTTTAAACAAGCGGCTTCTCCTGATAATCGAGACAAGATACGAGGAATTAAGGTAGAATTATCAGCAATACGAAATAACTTAGTAAAAGCAAACCAATGCAGAGCGGAATACACCGCACAAGTTGAAGAACTGCAGCAGCTCAAAAAATTGGGGATCACCGATGTTTAAGCCTCTACGAATACTATTTTTCTCGCTTTTTATATGCACTCTTATGGTGCCGGCTATTGCTGGAGAAAACTCTTTTCCACAGTCGGATTTCATCGTCAACATCTCTTCGAACGTCCCAGATTTACGAGCACACTGCGCGTATAATGCAGACGAGGCCCAAATACTCACGGCCCTGTTTGAAGGGCTCTTTGTGTACGATCCGTACTCAATGGATCCTGTTCCTGCAATCGCAGAATCGTGGACAGTTTCTGCGGAAGGAACTGAATGGGTATTCAATTTGCGTGATAACGCATTTTTTTCAAACGGTGATCCTATAACGGCTCAAGCAGTTCGTGATTCCTGGATGAACCTTCTGGATCCGCATAATGAAGCTCCCTACGCTTCGTTGTTTGACTTTATCGAAGGGGCTCATGATTACCGAACAGGAAACAAAAAAGGAAAAGGGTCAGTAAAAATACTTGCAGAAAGCAAGCGAAGCCTAAAAATTAAATTATCTACTCCTGCCGAACATTTACCCAAAATACTGTGCCACCATGCATTCAGCATTGTGCACGCTTCAGATTTTGTTTACAGTAAAAAACCTGCGAATAAGGAAAGCTATATACCTGTATCAAGCGGAGCATTCTTTATAGAAAATATTTCTAACGAAAAAATATTGTTAAAGAAAAATGAAAAATACTGGGATGCAACCAATGTTGCATTGCCGTCAATTACCATTCTTATAAGCAGTGATATAGAATCAATAACAGCTATGTTTAACCGTGGTGAAATTCACTGGGTTGCTGGGTCTGTTCTAGTAGATCGTATCCTTGATCCCTCTTCTATAAAAGTAACCCCAATGTTTTCTACCGAATACTTCTTTTTCAGGGGAACATGGGGGCCTTGGGCAAAAAGTGAAATACGCAACGCCCTCCTTCTTTCCATACCCTGGAAAGAATTGCGGGCTAATTATCTTATTCCAGCAAAAACGCTTGTGTTTCCTATTGCTGGGTATCCAGAGCTCCCTGGGTTAACAACGCATGACACGGAAGCCGCAAAAAAGCTCCTTGTAGACGCAGGTATAACCAATTTCTCAACACTTCCTCCACTTGAAATTCGTATTCCTGACTCTCCTCCCTTTTTCTATCTAGCTGATATTTTGGAAAAAGCTTGGAATGGTCTTGGCTTTAACGTTGTAGTAAATCCAATTCCTTATGTAGAATATTACGGTTCTCTACGTAAAAACAACTATGCTCTGGGAATAATATCGTGGATAGGCGACTTTGCTGATCCTCTTTCCTTTCTCGAAATGTTTCGCCCCGCTTCTTCTCTAAATGATTCCGGCTGGAACAACGATGCATACGAAAAACTAATCATTGATGCCTCGGCTCAAAGGATTTCTTCTGATCGCTACAAAAAACTCGCAGAAGCCGAAAGCCTTCTCCTTTCAGAAGGTATGATTATACCTGTTGCTCACAATCCATCTCTCAACTGTATCGACACAAATGGGATTCAAGGCTGGTACGCTAACGCCCTCGATATTCATCCTTTCAAGTTTATAAAATTCATACAACAACGCCCATTGCCTGGTGTAGCGCAGGAATCTCTACCAGATTCAATAACAACACACACCGAGATTGTTCAGGGAGTTCGGTAGCGTTCAGGCTTTGACCATAGACACTTTTTATGATACACTAATTCAATTATGAGGCAGTCAACAACCTTTAAGGTTAACCAAAAAATAGTGTATCCGAGTCAGGGCGTTGGGAAAATCAACGAAATAATAGAAAAGAAATTCAAGGATGAAATGATCTTATATTATGTCATTTACCTTGAAGTTTCAGACATGACTGTTATGGTTCCCGTAGGCAAGGCAGAAGAACTCGGAATTCGAGCTATCGTCTCCAAAAAAGAAGGTCAAAAAGCTCTTGAACTCCTTTCTCAAGACTTTGAACCTATTCCTTCGGACTGGAAATTACGCTACCAGATGAATCTGGACTTGCTCAAAAAAGGCAGTGTTATTGACATTGCTACTATCGTGCGGTCTTTGTATCACCGAAGTAAAGTTAAAGAGCTGCCAATTCTTGAAAGAAAACTCTATGATTCTGCCCGTAAACTCTTAGAAGATGAAATAACTTTTTCCCTTAATATAGATCGCTCAGAAGTTGAAGCGCTAATACTTCTCCATCTTGAACCACCGGTAGATGATTCCGAAACAGAGGAAGATGAACCAGAATCACCAGCAATCGAAGAAGAAGAAGACGATGATCTTAACGATCCGGATATGTCCGAAGACGACGAAGACTCGGACGATTCCGACGACTAGCGTATGAACCATACGCTAGTCATTACCGCTGCGGGGCATTCATCGCGTATGGCGATCAGCGGTAAAAAGGAATACCTAGCACTTTGTGAAAACGATAATGGTCTTGTCAGTGTATTAAGTTCTTCCCTCCACGCATTTTTAGAAACTAAACTTTTTTCTTTCATTATAATCACTCTGCCTACTGATGGCGAAAAAACAGCTATAGAGGTGTTATCTAAAGATACACGAATTAAGCCCTTGCTTGATAAAACCGGATGCCAACTCTTTTTTACCGAAGGTGGTGGTACTCGTCAAGACTCTGTACGCCTTGGCCTTGAAGCACTCAATAAGCGCACTTGTGCGGGTCCTTCTTTACCTGCAACGGTACTCATACATGATGCTGCCCGCCCTTGGGTAACTGGGCAGCTTATCCATGACGTTCTTTCCACCACCCTTGAACACGGTGCAGCTATACCAGCTATTCCTGCCGTTGACACCCAAAAAGAAGTGGATAAAGATGGGCGTATCCTTCGTCATCTTAACCGTTCAAAAATTTTTTCTGTACAAACTCCCCAAGGTTTTCTTTTTTCTGAACTTTTAGAAGCGCATCGCAAGGCTTTAAAAGAAGGCATGCAATGTACCGATGATGCTGAAATCTGGGGTCAGTACGTGGGTGATGTATTTACCTGCAGGGGCAACAGATCAAACCGAAAAATCACGTTCCAGGAAGACATTATATGATTAGAACTGGCATAGGCTACGATCTCCACTGCCTTGTAGAAGGACGCCCGTTAATACTCGGAGGCGTGACCATTCCTTTTGAAAAAGGAGAAGCAGGCCATTCCGACGGAGATGCACTACTGCATGCGATTACCGATGCTTTATTGGGCGCAAGTGGTATGGGTGATAT
>DUOS01000201.1 GCA_012838745.1 Treponema sp.
ACGCTTTTAATCCTAATAAAGAAGAAATTGACGATCTCAAAACTCGATATAAAGCCGGAACAGTTGGAGACGTTGAAGTTAAACAAAAATTAGCAACGGCACTCAATGCCTTTCTTGATCCCATCCGTGAGCGCCGCGCCCATTTTGAAGCACAATCTGGTTTAGTAGACGAAATTATCTATGAGGGAACCCTACGAATGCGAGAAGAAGCGAGAAAAACTCTTAACGCAGCAAAAAAAGCTATGGGTCTTTCTTCGGTATGGAATCGAATAAGCCGTAAAGCTGAAGATACGCGTAAAAAACGAGAAAAAGGAAAATAAAACATGGCAGGGAACACCTTTGGAACACTTTTTAAAGTTACCACCTACGGCGAAAGCCACGGCCGAGCACTCGGTGTAACAATAGATGGTTGCCCTGCAGGAATCCCCTTACACGAAGATAGTATCCAAAAAGAACTCGACCGGCGCCGCCCTGGCGCCCATGCGGAAGACTCCGATGGAACACCGAGAGATACTAAACTCAACCCAGCTATGACAGCGCGAAAAGAAGCTGATACCTGCGAAATACTCTCCGGAGTATTTGAAGGCCGTACCACGGGTACCGCTATTTCTATCATAGTGCGCAACACCGATCAAATTCCCTCGGATTATGGTGACATTAAAACTAAATTTAGACCCGGACACGCAGATTTTTCGTATTTTCACAAGTACGGCATCCGCGACTACCGAGGCGGTGGGCGCTCATCTGGCCGGGAAACCCTGAGCCGCGTAGCTGCTGGAGCTATTGCAAAACAGTTCCTCAAAGCAAAAGGAATTTCTGTATTAGCATGGACGAGTGAAGCGGCCGGCATACCCTGCGAAACCTTTGACCCTACGGTAATAGAACAAAACCAATTCCGCGCCTGCGATCCTGTAGCCGCCAAGAAAATGCTTGCACGCATTATTGAGCTTAAAGGCCTGGGAGACAGCGCCGGCGGCATAATTACTTGCAGAACAACCGGGCTTCCCATTGGGCTTGGTGAACCAGTTTTTGACAAACTCGATGCCGTACTCGCTGGGGCAATTCTTTCTATTGGTGCTATAAAGGGCATCGAATTCGGCTCTGGCTTTGAAACTGCTCGCATGAAGGGAAGTGAATCCAACGATTCCATGCGTAACGATCCCAAAACAGGATCACCGGTATTTCTTACAAACCATGCAGGTGGAGTACTTGGTGGGCTTTCCTCTGGGGCCGACTTAGTATTTCGAGCAGCGGTAAAACCGGTATCGTCAATTAATTGTGAGCAAAAGACCATAGACATCGACGGCAAGGAATGCTCCATTACCGTAGGTGGCCGCCACGATGTGTGCCTGTGCCCCAGAATCGTCCCGGTAATTGAAGCAATGACCGCCCTCGCAATAACCGACCTCTATCTGCGTCACTTCGCCCTGATTACCCACTAAGTTTACTTTACGGCTTTGCTCCTTCCATGATATGCTAAACTCATGAAAATCAAAGATGTAGTTATTGCACTTGAAGGTGAATTAGTGGAAGGTACCAATCGCGACGATGTTGAAATCGTTTCGGCTTGTGGTGCAGACCTTATGAGCGATGTAATGGCCTTTGTAAAAGACCAAGTTCTTTTACTCACCGGCTTAATCAATGTGCAGGTTGTTCGCACGGCAGTCCTCATGGACATCGAAGCAATATGCTTTGTGCGTGGTAAAACACCCAACCAAGAAATGATAGATATGGCAAAGGAAAACGGGGTTGTGCTCCTTAAAACACGCCTCCCCCTCTTTCTTGCATGCGGAAAACTCTATGCCGCTGGCGTACGTCAGGGTGGCGTGCGAAAGATAGACTGAGCAGAAACAGCAATGCACTATCACTATACTGTACCCGGAGATGATTTTTCACAGGCAGGGAACGCTTCTTCCGAAATGAAGAAAAATCTAAAGCGCCTTGGAATTCCTCCGGACGTTATAAAGAAAACAGCTGTTGCCATGTACGAGGCGGAAATGAACATGGTTGTTCATGCCGGTGGCGGCGATGCCGATTTAACTATTACCCCCGATTGTATTACCATAGTTATGAAGGATACCGGTCCGGGAATTGCCGATGTGGAAATAGCAATGACAGACGGATTTTCAACGGCACCGGAACTCGTGCAGGAACTCGGCTTTGGTGCTGGAATGGGCTTGCCAAACATGAGACGAAACACCGATGAACTGAAAATTGAGTCTATACCTGGCGAAGGAACTACTATCACCATGAAGATTCACATACCGGAGGCCTAGATTGACCACAGCACGCTACCATTCGGTGATACTTGACGAAGATGCGTGCAAGGGTTGTACCGTATGCGTAACAACCTGCCCAGTGGAAGCTATTCGAGTACGAGATGGTAAGGCACGAATCCTTGGCGAACGCTGTATCGACTGCGGTGAATGTATTAAACGCTGCCCACACCATGCAAAACAAGCCTTAATAGATGATTTCTCTCTTTTTATGAACCCTAAGAGAGATAGTCCCTTTGATTACCGTATTGCCCTACCCGCGCCCTCGCTCTATGGGCAGTTTTCAGAAAAGTATTCCATTGAACAAATACACCAAGGATTACTCTCCTTGGGATTCGACGCAGTATATCCGGTATCAGCAGTAACCACTGCCGTTTCTGCCGCGGCTCGCGCTTTTTTAGATAAGAAACGCTATCCTGATCTCCCTCGTCCGCTTATTTCCTCAAGTTGCCCCACAATTATTAAATTTATACAAATACGTTTTCCTTCTCTTCTCGATCATATTGTACCGGTTATAGCACCCATGGAAATTGCAGCCATACTCGCAAAAAATGCTGCAAAAGAGCGCCTTGCAGAAAAACCTAACCTGCGTATTGGCTGCTATTTTATTTCTCCCTGCTCAGGAAAAATTACCGAAGCCTTCGCACCGTTAAATGGAAAGCACTCCGCAGTGGATGGTGTTTTTGCCATAAAAGACGTATATCTCGCACTCATTAAGACCATTGGTAGTGGTGAAAATCATAAAAAAAATGCAGAATCTGTACAAATCCCATCACGGGATTCTGCAGATATTCCAGTATTCGCCCCAGAAATAGCTTGGGGCCGCGTAGGCGGAGAAGCTGCGTCCACCGTCACTTCCAAAGAAATAACCACACTTTCTGTGGATGGAATGGACCAATGCCGTAAAATTCTAGAAGCCGTGGAAGACGGAAGCCTCAGACACATCGACTTTTTAGAATTAATGGCATGCCAAGAAGGTTGCGTAGGCGGCCCACTCGTTGCAATAAATGCGCCCCTTGCTCGCCACAACCTCATACAGCGCGAACTGAAAACGCCAATTGATTCGAGCCACGGTATTTCCCGGGTTAAGCGAGAGAGTGACGCTCCCGCATGTGTACTTATCGAAACATTCCACGCACGACCCGCCTTATTACTGGATAAAAACTACAGAACCGCCATGCGTATGATGGTGGAAATGGAAACAATTTATGAAAGCTTACCCGGCCTCGATTGTGGTTGCTGTGGCGCACCCAACTGCCACGCCCTTGCTGAGGACATCGTACGCGGTGTTGCAAAGCGGGAAGACTGCGTAATCATCCTTAAAGAGCAATACTTGCGCCTGCTCGAAGATGGAAAAACCATTGAATCATGAACAACAAAGCAACGATACGCAAGAAAATGAAAACCCTACTTGCACAAGAGGCGAATAGCCCAGAAGACAGACCAGTCACCTTCGATCGTCCGCATATTATTTTTAATGATGGTACACTAATTACACCTCAAAACTGTGCAACCCTGCTTGGTTACCTCCCCTTTGGCAACGAAGCTGATCCCAGAGAAGCCATGCGCCAAGCACTTGAGAAAGGCATCAGCGTGGGTGTACCACGCCTGTATGGTCCCAATATGCGGTTTCATCGTATTACATCCCTGTGCGACCCCTTTGAGACGAACCAGTACGGAATCCTGGAACCACCCGAGTACACAACCTGCATATTTGCCCAAGATACTGCAGAACACACACAAAGCATTGCCTTTCCACTTTTAGTACTGATTCCTGCACTCGCCTTTAGCCGGGATGGTGCGCGCCTAGGCCGTGGCGGTGGCTACTATGACCGTTTTTTATCCACCCTTCTTACCCGCCATAGTAAACAGCGAAATCAAATAAACCTAGCCGGTGTTTGCAGAGCAATCCAAATAGTAGATCATCTACCCCAAGAAACACATGATATTTCCGTAGATTGCCTCTATACTTATAGAGAAGTATATTGAATAAAAGGAGATAATTATGGGAGAAATAAAGTCCGCACTTGAAATAGCCCTCGAAAAAACAGCACATATAGAAGGTGACAAATCCAGCGCAGATAAACGAGAAAGAAAAAATGACGGTAAACGCCTTGCAAACGAGTTTCTTGAAACTGGAGAAGCGGAAAAACTTTCCAGCACCTTAGCAGCCTTCGCAGCAGAAACCCTCCCTCTTGTTCATGAAGGAGCCCTATCCATCCTCTTATCAGCGATAAAACTACCAATTGAAGAAACTGATGTAGAAAAAACTTCTCGAGTAGGTCTTGCCCTTGAACTCCTCGTACCCGGCCAGGGTATTGCCGCACTATTTGGACAGGTAAAACAAATTTTTAAACAGTATCTTGCGGAATGGGAACAAACTAAACTTACCGTAGAACAACAGTTCATGCCAAAACTGCGCGCTAAACAAGAAGAAATGGCTCGCCTCTATGGCCAAACCGTCCCTATGGAACTAAACCAAGATCCCGAATACGGAGCCACCTTATCACGGGCAAAACGGAATATAGATGACAAATACGAAACAGTTATAGACGAAGTACGCTCACGGGTTCGGGAACTCACTGGGATAGAAGAATAAAAGGCTTCCGCTTGACTTTTTTATTTCTATAAGGTATTTTTATCATCGTTCAGATTAACACTGAACACCGCTAAAAGCGGCATTCCCCTGTAGCTCAGTCGGCAGAGCAAGTGGCTGTTAACCACTGGGTCAGGTGTTCGAATCACCTCGGGGGAGCAAATTGGACAAATGTCCTTTCAGACCTATCCATATCGGATAGGTCTTTTTTTTATTTGATAGTTTCAATTAAACCCTTCCTTTTTGGAAG
>DUOS01000025.1 GCA_012838745.1 Treponema sp.
ACAAAGGACGGAGCTCCTTTAGAGTTTTTTCGCTAATGGTATCTGCAGCAGCGGATAACTTTTTGATTAGTGTGTTGAAGTCTTTTGCCGCTTTTACATTTTTATAGGAACGGGCCTTTTTTAAGCGCTCCTTAAGAATTTGCCATTTGGGCGATAAGTGGAATGCCGATTTATATTGGTAAATGTCGTATAGGTCCCGCAATAGCTCGCGTTCATTCCAAGCCGCTATTTTGTGTGCAAATGCGGTTGCCGGTTCTTGAATCCGGATTATCCGGTTGGGCCGTCCGTATGGGGTGCTCAACAAGGAAGATGACATCGAAATAGAATCGCATTCTTTTTCTGCGGAGATTTCTATTTGTGCACTTTGACCTCCGTAATTTACAAGAATGCGAAGTGCTTTGGAATTGATGCTGGTTTGGAACTCCAAATTTGGGACTTTTTTTAGTTCACTTTCGATAAAGCTTTTTGCGTTTTTTTTGGAATCAAAAGGAATGAAGATATAATCAACGTCGTTTGTATATCTGGGGCTGTGCATCAATCTTAACGACATCCCACCTTTTAAAATGGCTGAATGAACTTATCCATTAATAACGCCTCTTGCAAACGTTTGAAACTTCGGATTCTTGAAACACTTTAAATAGACTTCGAGTTTCTGTTTTGATAATATCGAAAATTGAATGTCCTGAAACACATTGAAAAAATATTTTTTGCCACGTAAATAAAAATAGAGCGTGTCAAGCACCGCTTTTTCGGGGTCGGCCATCCGGATTCCTTTGTCTGTGATGCCGAAACCAAAGAACAAGTCTTGCGAAATTCTGGAATAGGATAAGTTTACGATTCCTCCGTATTCTTTTGCCTTCGCGGGCACGAGCCCCGTTACGAGCTTCGGACTTTCCGTTCCTATCAGCCTGTGAGCCGCGAGTGCGCTTCCTAACGAAATGTAGGAGTCTCCGCGAACTTTTGCGAAAAGGATTTGTGGGTCAAATTCCTTTGCCGTGTAGATGCCCCGTGAATACCTGGAAAGCAGTCCTGCGTCTTCGAACAGGCGGATGGCTTTCCAGAGTTTTTGCGGCTCAGAGATGTCAAAAAGGGAACTTAGTTCCATCAGAGAAAAGACTCCGCCCACTTCGGGCGCGAGCGAGATGAGCTTTTCAGTCTTTTCTGCGATTGTTTTCATATTGACTCATAATATATAAATATGTAAATTATAGGTCAATATGAAATACTGAGTTATTTTGGATCATGGTGTGATTTAATAAGAGGGTAAATGAAGCAATCATATTCATTTTTAAATGATTTCCAAACAAAAAAGGAAAAATCCGCTACTAAAATAGCCAAAGATATTGGAGTTAACCCAAACACGATATGTAAGTGGGTAAAAGAACGACGAATAAATCAACTATGGCGTAGCCATGAGTGCTCAAGGCAAGAGGTAACTTTACCCCGTTCGAATTGAATCAGTATTGGTGTGATGACACTCATTGGCTACGAGTTAAATAAATGAGTATGATTTCAGAAAAGCTATCTATTAAAAAGTTACTAGGTTCATTATTCAAACTGTTCTTGAATGATGTAGGTTTACTTACCTGCCAATATGCAAATGGAATTCAACTGAAAATATTAAGTGGAGAAACCAGTGTAAACTTTGGTTCAGTTTACGAAAATGTGGCTGCCATGGAATTGAAAGCTCACGGCTTTGAACTATATTACTTTAAGGGAAAAAAGCAGGGCGAAATAGATTTTATCATAGAATTGAA
>DUOS01000026.1 GCA_012838745.1 Treponema sp.
CGGTTATCATATACTTGTGTTTTTATTTCGCGTGCAGCAGTAAAAATTTCTTCTTTTAAATCTGGATCAGTTACATGCATAAGGGCTGCTACGTCGGCAGAATCCATAAGTTTTATTTCGTAGGCCTTTTTAATAATTTTACGGATTCGTTCAGGAGATGGATTCTTATTTTTTTCAATTTCTGCTTCTATCGCATCGTCGTCGATGAAGTCCTTACCATTTACGAGATAACGGTCAATTTCGTCTTGCTTTACCAAGTTGTCTTTCCATTCTTTGACGGATCTTTTCCCTTCGGTCTTTGTTTCTTGCATTGCGAGCTCCTTTGCTTACAGTTTTGCTAGGGTGGATTTTACGGTAACGCCATCGATCATACCGAGTTTTCCTGTGAGGGATCCGATGCGATCTGTTGTGGCGTCTATCATAAGGGTAATAAGATTGAGGTCTCGTTCGTGATACGGCAGGCCCATCCTGCCGATTATCATGTCGGCAAAGGGCGTGAGTGTCTCGTTAACAAGGCTGGCAGAAGAGGTTCTGTTTTGAATAATTATCGCGATAACGCCTACAGCTCTTTCATCCATAAAGGATTTCCTCCAAAAATACTGCGGAGGGGCCGTGGGCATGCGTTTCGATGCGCACTATACCGTTGGATACAGTGTGGCGTAGAAAAGATTAGCTCCCGGCCCTTGGCTTCAGAATCTGGTTTCCCTTCATCCTGACCGCAGGTGGTATAAGTATAATATAAGTAATCGTGCAAAAAATATCAATATAGCAATGCTTTTTTTCTAAAGATTGTGAATTACCATAAATAGGGGTATAATTACCCTATGGCAGATGAAACAATTATAACGACGAGCAAGATCGGTAAACGGCTTGATTCAATTGTTAAGAAAGAACAAGTCTCGTATCTTATGTTCGACAAGGCGCACATACCCTTAGTTGGTAAGATCACTATTGGGCGTGCGAGTTCTAACGATGTGGTTATCGACAATAAGTTGGCAAGCAGACAACACGCGATAATCCAGAAGGTGAAAGACGATTACTTTCTAAAGGATATGGGCAGTACTAACGGAACTTATCTTAACGGAGATCGAATTCCTGCAGACAAATACTTTAAACTTGGGCAGAACGATACCATTACTATTGGCAAGATGAATCTCGTTATTTCGTAACGGGTACGCGTATGGATTTTGACCTTAGTCGACTCAATACTATTCGTTTGCGGGAAACACCTCCCGAAGCAGATGAGTATCTCGAACTTGTTGATACGGCCATAAAAACGATGGAAAACGTGGATCCGCTACTACGACCGCGAGATTCTTCCGGTAATGCCGGTGGGCTTTTATGGCTAACCGGTGGTATTCCTACTGTCATTATTCCTGACCTTCATGCACGTCGTACTTTTTTTTACGATATTTTGCATTATCGATATCGCGGTCAAACCACTATCCTGGACGCTCTTGCAGAAGGTTCGATTCGTGTAGTCTGTGTTGGTGATGGGTTTCATTCTGAGCGGCACGCTATGTTCCGTTGGTTAACGGCATACGAGGAAGTAAAAAGCAATCTCTTAGATGGCCCAGCCCTTACTGCAGAAATAGCGGAAAGTATGGGCCTCATGGAAATGGTTATGGAATGTATTATAGCATTTCCAAATAATTTTTTCTTTCTTAAAGGTAACCATGAAAACATCCTCAATAACAATGAAAACGGGAATCACCCTTTTCGAAAATACGCTGACGAGGGAGAAATGTTTTATACCTTTTTTATGAAGCGTTTTGGGGTAGATTTTACCATGCAGTATGCATTGTTTGAGCAAACGCTGCCTTTGTTCGCGGTTGGAGAGCGCTTTATTGTTTCTCATGCTGAACCGCGCCGTTTTTATGATGAAGAAGATATTATAGATGCCCGCCATCGTCCACAAGTTATTGAAGAACTTACGTGGACAGAAAACGGTGGTTCGGAAGAAGGAACCGTTGAACGGATGCTTTCAGCCTTTTTACCGAATGTTGCTGATTCCTTGTATTTTGGTGGGCACCGGCCGGTTGCGGATATGTATGCGTTGCGTGCGTCGGACCGTTATGTGCAAATTCATGATCCTGTTTCGGGAACCTTTGCTTTGGTTCCCTCGGATAGGCCCTTTGACTTTGAACACGATTTCAGGAGCGTATAATTATGGCAGACTTCCCCGAGAAAATTGGAAAATACCGCATTGTTTCCTTAGTAGCTAAGGGCGGAATGGGTGCCGTCTATAAGGCGCTTCATCCAACCTTGAAACGGCACGTTATTATTAAAAAACTGACGATTAGGGGAAATGCTGCAATAACCGAACGGTTTAAGCGTGAAGCGCAAATCCTACTTGATTTGAACAATCCGCATATTGTCCATTTTTATGATTATTTTCGCGAAGGTTCCTCCCACTACATTGTTCTTGAGTTTGTTGATGGTATGTCTCTTGATGTGCTGCTAAAGCGTAAAACTCGTTTTTCTGGGGAAATGGCTTTGCTTATTTTTTACGACGCGTGTCTCGCCCTTAAATATGCACACGATCGAGGCATTGTGCATCGAGATATAAAACCTGGAAATATTTTAATTTCTCGTCGGGGCGAAATTAAACTTGCAGACTTCGGAATCGCTTCGGGTGGAGAAGAAGAAGCGGCCTCAGATTTGACAACTGAGGGAGTAACCTTGGGAACTCCCTCGTATATGCCGCCCGAACAATTCTCCAACAGTAGTACTGTGGATAAACGTGCAGATATTTATGCAATGGGTATCATGCTCTACGAAATGGTTACGGGAAACAAACCCTTCCCAGGTGCTTTTTCACCACAAACTCTGGCTCTTATTCAGCGCGGTCGATATATTCCTGCAACCCGGGTTTCTCCTGATTTGCCCCGCGTTGTTTCTCGTCTCTTAAGAAAAATGATTCGACCTGATCCGCGTAAACGATTTCAAGATATGGGTCCTATAATTCGAATTCTAAAAAAACACCTTTCGAGATACACAACCCTTGAAATTCGAAAGGTCATGGTTAAAAACATGCTTACTGATCAAGTCAATGAGCCGCAGTTCTTGCCTAAAAAAAGGATTATGCTCAAGGCAACCGTGATAACGGGTCTAGTTCTTTTTATTCTGGGGCTCAGTTTTTTTGCTTGGACAGAGGGTCTTGTGCATCGGTTCTTGCTGCGCCGTTGGTATACACCGGTAACGGTAACCATGGACTTGCCTAAAAGTGTTCCTGCATCATCTGATCAGATTTTTCGATCATTCGTTTTTCTTAATGATGCAGAATCTATTCCAGAGGTTTCAAATACGCAGAGACAACTTGAGTTTGCTAATGAACGCTCTTGGCTTGTGCGTACGATTGATGGCGCCATTAACACTCCTGGAGGAGAATCTGTTCGCCCGCTTGTAGCGCGACCTGTTTGGCTTAAACCAGGTGCCTATCGGGTAAAAATAACGATGGGTCCGCGTATATGGTGGCGCTCTCTTTTAGTAGACGAATCTGAGAAACGGGTGCATATCGACTTTGGTCGTGTTATTCAGCGCAGCATTCGACTGAGAACTATTGCTCTTGATGCAGGGTCGGGTAAGCCTTTGCCCGATGCAGTATTTAGCGTTTTGTACAAAAAAGAATGGGTTCCCGTTGATTCTCTTGATCGAGACGTTCTTATTAGCGGCACCGTTTGGAAAATACGAGCGTATGCGACGGGATACACCCCAGAGATATTCTCACTCAAAATTGAATGGTTTCAAGATGAATTGGATATTAGTGCAACGCTAGCACCGGAAGAAAAATGAGGCAGATATGGTAAAAAAAATAAAAAATAAGCCATCTAAAAAAACAAAGCAAGAAATACTTGCAGGCGAATTAATATCTTTAATCCCTGAAATTGATGAAGAAGGGCTTGCCTTTTTGTTAGAACAGGCAACGGTCCATTTGCATAATATGCGTATAACCAATCTTGAGGAGCAGTTAGCCAATGCAGCTGATTCTAGCCCTAAAAAGAAAGGTAGCATAAAAAAAACGGTTGGAGCAGATTTTCGAATTGACCGGTCTCCTAGTGGTGCATCGTACCATATCATTTCTGGTGGTAGTTGGAAAATGTTTACTGACGAAGAAATGCTTTCAATGGTTAATATTGCCCAGTCAAAAGACACCTTGCTTGAGGTCTCCTATCGATTATGGGTTTGGTTAGATAGAGAGCGTCCGGATGCCCTTGTTGATCTTAATATCGAAGATCATCATGATCCTCGATGTAAGGAGCTGGTCAAGTTATTGCGTAAAAAATTTGCTGTTAGAAAACAATAAGTGTTACCAGTCGAGACCTGTTTTTTCGTCCAAACCTAAATGAATATTCATGCATTGAACTGCGGCACCAGATGCACCCTTTCCCAAGTTGTCGAGCCGGGAAGCAAGCACAGCCTGTGTTTCAGTTCCAAAAACAAAAATATCTAGCCGGTTAGTGTCGTTGCAGCCCATGGGATGCAAGTAGCCATCATCCATTGAGTTTTCTCCAGCGAATGGCATTACCCGCACGAACCGCTCGTTTTGGTAATGTTCTTCAAGAAATGCATGAATATCTTGTGCTGTCATTTTTGTATTTGAAAGCTGAAGGGGAACGGTGACTAGCATTCCCTTATAAATATTTGCCAGAATCGGAGTAAAAACCGGGGGAGCAGAGAGCCCGGCGCGTACGGCAACTTCGGGTAGGTGTTTGTGGTTTAAACCTGTTCCATATAAACGAGGTGCGTTTGCTGTTTTATCATTTATGAGGTCTGATTCAAAATAAGAGATTAGTTTTTTCCCGCCTCCGCTGTATCCAGTAAGAGACTGAAAACTAAAGGGATAATCTGTGGGGATATGCCCTGCGGCTACAAGAGGTGCAACGGGAATAATAAAACCGCTTGCATGACATCCTGGAACCGATATACGTCGGCTTTTACGAATTTTTTCACGCTGGTTTTTATCTAATTCGGGAATACCGTAAACCCAGTCTGGATTTGTGCGGTGTGCTGTACTTGCATCGATTACGCAGGTCGTATCGTTTTCTAAAAAAGAAACGGTTTCTTTCGCTGCTGTATCGGGTAAACATAAAAATACAATATCCGCTTTATTTGCGAGGCGTTTACGTTCAGCAGGATCCTTTCGCTTATCAGGGTTAATACGCAGTAATTCCAGCTCTGGCCGTTTTTCCAGCCGCTGAAAGATTTCAAGGCCCGTAGTACCTTCTTGTCCGTCAACAAAAACAGTGTGTTTCATACAGAAGAGCATATCTGAATTGGCAAAGATACTCAAGAAAATTGACCTTTTTTACTAATAAAAGGTCTCATATTATTTTTATGGGATTTATCTTTTTTTCTATTTATCTTTTTTCTTGTGTTTTTTGAGGTATTCCAGTATTATTAAATGATAACGTTAAAACTTTATGAATAAAAACAGTTGCTTTAATTATATACCGCTTCCACGTGGTGGATACCTTGCAGATACCGTTGCGGGGTATATACAGTTTGGAGCGCCTCCTGAAACAATCAAGGACACTATGCTTATGCCCAAGGGGGTTCCTCGTGTGTTTGTTGTCATGGAAAAAATGTTTGATTGGAATAAAGGTATAAGTCTTGCTGAGATAGAATTTCCCCTT
Organism: Treponema sp.; assembly: GCA_012838745.1. GTDB lineage: Bacteria > Spirochaetota > Spirochaetia > Treponematales > Treponemataceae > Teretinema. The sequence goes on from DUOS01000026.1 coordinate 5,637, forward strand.
TACTACAATTACTTTATACAAAAAACAAAAACCTATGTGTTATGTCGCAAAGATCAGGTAAGAAGGCTGAGAGCAGTCTTGCAAGAAGCCCTTTTTGGCCCAAAAATACTAGACCTTTCTATTGATTACGACGAAGATTGTTCTTCTTGCACCGTTCCCGACCTACGAAAGGAAATGAATTATTTTCGAGCAGGCATGAAGCTTTCCGATGTAGTCGGCATAAAGGTTTTTTCAGATTCTTCTTGCTCAATTGGTGATGCAACCATTACTTATGACGATGAGGGGACTTTTAGCATTTACCACGAAGGTGAGCTTGTTTCGGCTGTACCTGGCTCCTTTGCACACAAACCCTCCTATTCGATAGGTGAACGACTGCCTGAGCCCTATAAACCCCCGCTTTTTAGTATTACTTGTCTCGGCCCAAGCCATGGGTTTGATCCAACGGAAAACACTTCTGGCTATATTATCTGGCTTAATCATCACGGTATTATGGTTGATCCTCCGGTAAACTCTACTGAATGGCTGCGCGATTCTAATGTAAACCCGAAGCTAATAGATGGAATTATTTTAACGCATTGTCATGCTGACCATGACGCAGGGACTTTTCAGAAAATCTTAGAAGAAGGAAAGATCACTATTTTTTCAACTGAAACGGTGATGATGAGTTTTTTGCGTAAATATGCAGCTTTGTCAAACATGTCTACAAAAGACCTCATAAAACTTTTTGTGTTTCATCCAATACAAATTGGAAAACCAGAGTTTATCCATGGTGGTAAATTTCAAATGTTTTATTCTCTTCATTCTATTCCCACCTTTGGGTTTAAGATGGATTTTCAAGACCAAACTCTGGTATATTCTTCTGATCACAACAATGATCCAGCTCTACATAAAAAGCTTCTAGATGACGGTGTGATAACTCCAGAGCGATATCAAGAGTTTCGAGATTTTCCTTGGGACTCAAAGGTTATTTATCATGAGTCGGGAGTTCCACCGCTTCATACGCCTATTTCCTATTTAAACTCTCTCCCAGAAGAACTGCAAAAGCGAATAATTGTCTACCATATCGCAAAAAAGGATTTTCCAAAAGAAACCTCTCTTTCTCTCGCAACGTTTGGAATTGAGAAAACCCTAGATTTCCCTACAACAACACCCTATTACGACAAAGCGTATCAGGTTCTTAATATTCTAAATCAGCTAGACTTTTTTCAAGACATGGAAATTACTAAGGCCCAGTCTTTTCTTACCATAGTTGAAGAAGAACGCTTCCGAAAAGGTGAGTGCATTTTTCGCAAGGGGACGGTTGGAGATAAGTTTTATGTTATTTTATCTGGGAACGTTTCTATTGTTGGAGAGGGGCTAGAACATCGCAAAATATACGGAACTTACGAGTATTTTGGAGAAGTTGCGATCATTACTGGGCAAAAACGTCAGGCTGACGTAATAGCCGAAACTGAAGTTATTACCTATTCTATTGGAAAGGATGCCTTTCTTGATTTTATTGAAGGAACAGAATTCAAGCAGACTTTAATTCGTCTCGCTAAAGTACGTAGTAGCGACTCGTGGAACTTGCTATCTGGAAGTTCCTTGTTTAAATATTGCTCTTCATACCAAAAGACTTGGTTGGAGTCTATTTTGGTTCCTATTAAAAAACCAGGAAAGGGTGTTCTCCTGCGTGAAGGAGACCGTCTTGAGTGTATTTATATTATTCGAAAGGGTGGTGTTCATCTAAGCAAGCAAGGAAAAAAAGCAGGAACACTCCGCAGGGGCGATTATATTGGTGATTTAACCGGAATGTATAAATCTGAAAAGGCCTCTTATACCTATTTGCATAAGGGTCCCATTTCTTTGTACGCGATAAACCGTGTCGATTTTCATAAGTTTGCCGAATTGAATCCCGGCCTTCTCATGAAATATTTTTTCTCTGAATAAAACTACGCTCTTTTTTCAGTCATTTCTGAAGTGGTGTAAAAACGTATTTCTGGGTTGTTTTGTTCCACTCTATTTAATAACCATTCCGAATCAGTGATAAAAACATTGTTTCCCCGTATATCAACTAGAATTTTACGAACATTCGCGTCCACAAATGCTTTGAGTTTCCGTTTATTATCACAGGTTATCCATCGTGCAATTGTCATATCGATGGGTTCATAAGCACAGGATGCATTGTATTCATTTTCGAGGCGGCTTTTTAAAACCTCAATTTGAAGTTGGCCTACAACACCGAGAACGCGAGTGTTAGGCTGATGAATTTTGGAGAAAATCTGTATAACACCTTCTTCTGCAAGTTGATTAAGCCCTTTGTGAAACTGTTTTTCCTTGAGTGGATCTGCGTTTCTAATAGTGCGAAATATTTGCGGGGCAAAACTGGGAATTCCTTTGTAGTTAATTATTTCGCCCTCGGTTAACGTGTCGCCTATTTTGAATGTTCCTGTGTCGTGAATTCCCAGTATATCCCCAGGCCATGCTTCATCAATTATTTCTCTATCTTGGCTCATGAATGCTGTGGGATTCGCTGTGCGAAAACTTTTACCGGTTCGCACATGATGGTACAGTGTGTTTCGAGTAAACTTACCAGACACAACTCTGAAAAAAACTATTCGATCTCGGTGTTTTGGATTCATATTGGCGTGTATTTTAAACGCAAAGCCGCTGAATGTTTGTTCCTCGGGGGAGACGATCCTTTCGTCTGCTTCTTTTGGGGTTGGTGGCGGTGCGAGGGTAACAAGGGTTTCTAGCAGTTCACGCACACCAAAATTATTAAGCGCTGATCCGAAGAATACTGGTGTAACCTTGCCAGCGATATACTCGCTTTCGGAAAAAGGAGGGTATACCCCCGTTATCATTTCTATGTCGTCTCGAAGGCGTTGGGCAAGAGTCGATCCTACTCGTTCGTCGAGTAGGGGGTCCTCGAGGCTATTTATCTGAACAGATTCAGAGGGAAGCTGATCTTCCCCAGGGCGGAAAAGCAAAAGCGTACTCTCTAAAATATTATATACGCCGCGGAAGCGTTTCCCCTGTCCTATAGGCCACGTTACCGGGCGAACTTCAACTGCAAGTTCTCGTTCAATTTCATCAAGGAGTTCTATGGGATCCTTTCCTTCGCGATCCAGTTTATTTACAAATGTTGTGATGGGCGTGGATCGCATGCGGCACACGACGCACAGTTGCCTAGTTCGCTCTTCAACACCTTTTACAGAATCTACTACCATGAGTGCCGAATCTACTGCAGAAAGCCCACGGTAGGTATCTTCGGAAAAATCAGCGTGTCCTGGTGTGTCCAAAAGGTTAATTTTGCGGCCGGCGTATTCAAACCCCATAACAGAGGTGCTTATTGAAATTCCCCGTTCTTGTTCCATCTTCATAAAATCTGAAACTGCAGACCGGCTGGACTTGTTGCTTTTTACCGCGCCTGCTATGTGGATAGCTCCACCGAATAGGAGAAGTTTTTCAGTAATAGTAGTTTTACCTGCGTCAGGGTGAGAAATAATAGCAAAGGTAAGCCGCTTGTGAATTTCTTTTTCTAGTTGGTTCATTTTATCTGCCTAACGCCAGACAGCCCAAAGGAAGAGGGCAGAGGCGAGTGTGGTAATTATAGTAAAGGGTAAGCCGATTTTTAACCAGCCACCAAAACTGAGTTTTATGCCTTCTTTTTTTAAAATACCTACGGTTACCACATTGCAAGAGGCACCAAACGGGGTAATGTTTCCTCCCAAACAAGATCCTATTAAGAGGGCAAACATGTAAAGTTCAGGGACTAATCCCATGTCTGAAGCAATTTTAGCAGCAACAGGTAGCATTACGATTATGTAGGGAACATTGTCTATAAATCCAGAGAAGACTACAGAAACACCAATGATTACAATAAATCCGAGCAACACATTGGAACCGATAACTCTTGAAAGATAGGCGGCAAAGTCTTCTAAAAGGCCAACTTCCGCAATTGCTCCAACTATTACAAATATACCGATTAAAAAGAGAATTGTTTCCCAATCGAGGTTTTTAATCAGTGTTACCGTTCTCTCCCGTGTTTCATGTTTGCGATAACGAAACCAGAGGAGCCCAAGGATACCGAGGCCCATAACCAGTAAGCCGGCAGTAAGAGAAACACCGGCATGGAAAAAAGAGCTTATGGCAAGGCCAACAATCATAAGGATAAGAAGGACTGTTGGTGTCCATGAAAGAACATTCTCTTTTTCTATTTCAACCTTCGCGGACCCATGTTTTGAAAAAAAGTAATAAAAAAAGAAACAGCCAGCAATCATGCCAACTTGAACTACAAAAAAGATAGATGGTTTACCCTGATAAAAAAAGAAGTCGTTAAATCCGTAGCGGGCAAAACTCGCAAAAAGCATTGATGGCGGGTCGCCTACAAGTGTTGCCGTTCCTTGCAGGTTAGACATAACAGCAAGGCCAACCAAGAAATATGTAGGATTAGTTTTTGTCTTATTCGATAAGGCAAGTGCAATTGGCGCCATAACGAGTACCGTTGCCACATTCTCGACGAAAGCGGAAATAATACCAGTCATTATAAGCAAGGCAACCATTGCAATGCCAACGTTTGGTGAGCGATCTACAATGGTATCCGCAATGCGAGAAGGAACACGAGAGTAGATAAACAATTCTGCAATCACTAGACTTCCGATATAGATCATGAGAACATTCCAGTTAATGAGAGTACCAATAGCTTGGAGAGGGGTTACTACACCGAGAATTACAAGTAACAGCGCGGCTCCAAGAGAAGCCCAAACTTTTTTCTGAGGAAAAGCTATAATGACTCCATACATAATTACTGCGATCGCAAGTACAAACCATTTCATTATCATAGGTTTTTAGAATATAGAGATGGTAGAAGCCAGTCAAGCTTTCCAGGAAGGTTGTTTGACCGGTTAGTCATTCTGATCTATAATTTAGACTACTTTTAGAGGGAGAAGCACAGTGAGTAAAGCAAAGACATCTTGGTTATCGGGAAAACGTTTGATAATTAAGACAACAGCTATAGTGGTAATTACGGTTCTAGTGGTCTTCTTTTTTCTTTTTTTTGTTCAGGGAAAGTTTATAACTCGGGGAGTTTTTAAAGAACAAAAAACTGCAGCCGTTCAACAGGCTTTTTTGGTTGCGGAGCTTTTTGATGCCCGTATTCGCGAATCAAGGGCTCTCCTTGATTTTTATGCTTTAAATCCGGATACAACTGAGCAATATCTTGAACTTATAATAAGTAGAAATCCTTTATATGCAAATGTTTTTATTGTAGATCAAACATCTGGTGTAATTACTCATGCAAGTGATCCAAGCCTAATAGGGATTGTTGTTGCGGGAATTCCTGTCTTTGCTAACAATCTTGCCTTGGGTGCTCTTTCGTTTACGGATCCGTATCCTATAAAGCTTAGCGAACAACACGAGGAAGGGTCTCCTATTGCTGTGCGCCTTGCTGGTCCACCGGGAGCTGGGCGGTATCTAGTGGGTATGATTGGGGCCGATGAAATGAATGATGTTTTCTTTGAAGAAATAAAAGTAGCCCAGCAAGGTTATCCATTTATCGTTGATCGTACCGGAAAAATTATTGCCCATCCTAATCACGACCTTCATGGAGTAGATTTAAGCGAATACGATTTTATACAGCAGATGACAAATGATACTGTTACCGAAGGTTTTGTGAGTTATTTGTGGAGTAAGGGAAATGATGAACGCTTAATTTATAAAAAGTATCTCGCTTTTCAGCGTATGAAAGGCATCGAGTGGATTGTAGGTGTTTCCATTTACGAAGAAGACCTTCTCGCAGTTGCCAGAACTATTTCTTTTTTGAGTTATATGCTTGGATTTGCAGCGCTTATTGTTGTTTCTCTTGTAATGTCTATTTTCTTACATCGCGGTTTAATTGCGCGCTTTCTTATTATTAGGAATGCGGTTGCCGAAGCAGCGACGGGAAATCTTACTGCCCGAATAGAACTTAGCGGCAATGACGAAGTAACAGATATGGCGAGAGGGCTAAATGAATTATTTAATTCAATACGCGATTCTGTTTCTGGAATTTCTCGAGGTGTAGGGTCTCTTAACGAAGCGACAGAAAGCCTTTCTATCAATACTATAGAGACTGCGGCGAGTATTAAGCAAATTCAGTCTAATGTACAAACAACTCAGGGTACGATGGAAGAACAAAAAGCTGGCTTGGATGAAACCGCTGCCGTTGTTGAGCAGATGGCACGAAACATAGAGTCTCTCGGTATGTCTATTAAAAGCCAAGCTTCTGCGGTAAGCGAATCATCTGCGGCTATCGAACAGATGATTTCAAACTTCTCTTCTGTATCCAGCATGACGAACAATACTCAAGGTTTTGTGGGCGAATTGCGTCAGTACGCCGAGGAGGGTCAAAGCCACCTTGCAGGTATGACAGAAATGATTAGCAAGGTGAGTGAGAGTTCAGATCATCTCAACGAAGCTACAGCTCTTATTTCCAATATAGCGAGTCAAACTAATTTACTGGCTATGAACGCAGCAATTGAAGCGGCACATGCGGGAGAATCTGGTAAAGGTTTCGCCGTCGTCGCAGATGAGATACGTAAGCTTGCCGAATCCTCGGCAACACAAACTCGAGTTATCAGGAATAACATCCATGAAGTTAAGGAGCTGATCAGCCAAGTAGATGATACATCAATTCAAACTACGAGTGCCTTTGGTAAAATTGAGCAATCTGTTGGCGAAGTGTTTGGTCTGGTAAGTCAGATTAACAGCGCAATGGTTGAACAAAATGCTGGTGGCTCACAAATACTTGAAGCATTGAGTTCCATGCGTGATATTTCTATTTCAGTTGAAGAGGGTTCCATAGAAATGAATGTTGGGAATAAGCGGTTGCTCGATGTGCTAACTAATCTCCAAACTTTAACAGAAACAGTAAATAATCTCATGACCGAAACAACTTCGGGCATCAATGAAATAACTGGGGCCGTAAATCATATCAGCGAGCTGGGAGTAACCAATAAGGATGCTGCCTCAAATATCATAAAAGACATAGACATATTTACGGTTTAATAAGGAAACTCATGAAGAAACATCTCATACTGTTATTTTTAGTTGTCGGAATTTTTGCGGTTGGGTGCAATACGTTTGGTACCGTTACCTCTGAGGCTGCATTGGCAAATCGTGGTCTTGAAACCGATGCACAAGTGGTTACTGGTACCTTGGAAAACGGATTATCTTGGGTTGTAATGGAAAACCATGAGCCCAAGAACAGAATTTTTTTACGACTCATCGTGCGTGCGGGATCCGTTCTTGAAGATGAGGATCAAAGGGGTATTGCACACTTAGTCGAACACATGGCATTCAAGGGTACCGAGAGTTTTGACAAAGAAGATCTAGTAGATTATTTCGAAACAATTGGGATGGCCTTTGGTCCGGAAGTAAATGCATATACTTCATTTGATGAGACTGTCTATAAGTTAGAAATTCCAGCAGATGATCCAGCTGTCTTGGACCGTTCGCTTTCAATATTGGCGGAGTGGGCAAGTTCTGTTCGTTTTGATCCTGATGAGCTTGAACGTGAGCGAGGAGTCGTTATCGAAGAATGGCGGCTCGGGCTCGGGGCGGGTCAAAGGGTACGCGACCGCCAAATTCCAATGTTGTTTCGTGGATCTCCGTATGCTGATCGCCTACCAATAGGCGATCCAGAAGTCGTGCGTAACCTTTTTAGAGAGCGGATTGTCGACTTTTATAGAGATTGGTATAGGCCGGAGCTCACTACGGTTATAGCTGTTGGAGACGTTGATCCGGTAATGCTCGAAAAAAAGATTAACGAAATATTTTCTCCTATTCCTCGCTCTTTGAATCCAAGGGTTCGAACAGTTTCCGAGGTTCCAGTCGATAGGGAGCCTGAAATCCTTGTTGTGCGCGATCCAGAAATACTGTATACAACAGTACAGGTTTTACACCACCAAAAGCCAGCGAGTTTTTCTACCGTTGCAGATTATAAGAGGCAGCTTGCAGAACACATTGGTCTATCAGTTTTAAACAGTCGGCTTTCGGAAAAAACACTTGTAGCCGATTCAGTTTTTCTTGGAGCAGAAGCTGGTTCTTGGAAGCTCTTGCCTCAATTACGGCTTCCTTGGCTTTGGATGGTTCCAGCGGAAGGAAAGCTTGAATCTGCATTTACTGAGCTGTTGGTAGAATTTGAAAGAATGTCTCGGTATGGAGTAACTAATTCAGAGTTATCTAGAGAAAAAAATGCAATGTTAGAAAGCATGCGTCATTCTTGGAAAAATAAAAACAAATTTCCTTCTTCTTCCTTTATAGAATTGCTCGCTCAAAGCATTTTATTTAACGAACCATATATTTCTTTGGACGAGCTTTATGCCCTCCATCAGGAATGCATTCCCTTGATAACACCTCAGGATATAAACACGGCATTGCATACGATGTACCCCGGTCAGGGAACCCTTCTTTTTATAACAGCCCCAGAAGAAAATGCAAATATTCCTGATAAAACAACCCTTTTTAGTCTTTGGGAATCGGTAACTGAAGAAACTGATATACAACCTTATCAAGAAACAGATCTTGATCGACCGTTGTTTTCGACAGAAGATCTTTCAAAAACTGGATCAGTCGTGGCACGCCATGAGCTTGGAGAAAGCGGCATTATCCAGCTTGGTTTTTCTAATGGAGTAACCGTTATATTTAATCCTACGAGCCATAAGGAAAATGAAATCCTATTTTCTGCATTCAGTAAGGGAGGTACATCCCTTGTTTCAGATGATGCATATCCCTCCGCTTCTGTTGCTGTAGATTTTGTAGAATATTCCGGCTTGAATGGCTTTGATCCAATTTCACTTTCGAAAAAGCTATCAGGAAGAACTGTTTCTTTACGGCCCTGGATTCATGAAAGCCACGAAGGGTTTTCAGGTTCATCTTCCAAAGAAGACTTAGAAACTCTCATGCAGCTTCTTGTCTTATATTTTACCTCGCCAGATTTTACAGAAACTGGTTGGTCATCTCTTATGGCCCAAGTTCGTACTGTAGCAGAGAACCGTTTGTCTCGCCCAGATGAGCAATTTAACGACATGCTCAAAGAACTTCTATACGGCAAAGCTTTTAGGTTTTCAAATATGACAAAGGAATTTGTTGACGCGATGGCGCGCCCTGTTGCGGAAGCGGTATATCGAGATCGATTCTCGGATGCTAGCGATTTTGTTTTTGTTTTTACCGGCAGTATTGACGAAGAAAGTTTTACTGCCTTAACCGAGACGTATTTAGGGGCACTTAACCCTGCGTTTAGGAAGGAAGAGGCCGTTGCTGTACGGCCATCATTCCCTGAGGGCATTATAACGAATAATCTCCGTGTAGGGTTAGAACCTAAAAGCACTGTGTTTATAGCCTTAGGTGGAGATGAGCCACTACACGAATGGGATTATGATCTCTTTAATCAATTTAGAGCGCTTTTAGAGTTAAGGCTTCGCGAAGCAATTCGAGAAACTCTTGGTGGTTCCTACGGTGTAGGAATTGGTGGTGTGCGTTCTGGCTATCCTCAGGAAAGTTTTTCCCTGCAAATTCAATTTGGTTGTGAACCGGGGCGAGAAGAAGAGCTTACTCATGCAGTACTAGCAGAACTTACCTCTTTAAGAGAGGAGCCGGTGAGCGAAGCAGTTTTAACAAAACTTCGAGAGAATTATCGCAGAAATCAAGAAACAGGTTTAGAAAATAATGGCTACTGGCATTCGCGTCTTGTAAATACGCTTATGCGCGGGGAGCCGCTCTCACATATCACTGATACCGAATCTGTGCTTTCTCGGATTTCTGCTGAAACTATGCAAGCTCTTGCTCTACGGTATATTAATCCAGAAAACCTTGTGTATGCCTGGTTACTTCCAGCGCAAGGAGTAATCCCCGCGCCAGCAGAAACTCGCTGAACAAGGTTAGTTGTTTTCGCGTATGATATCCCCTTCAGTGGAAAGAACGATGGTTTGGGTTGGAATAAACTTACCGCTCGCTTTTATTGCTTCTAATGCTGCATAGGCAAGGCCTCCGCAACAGGGAACCTCCATGCGGACAACGGTGAGACTGCGAATATCGTTTTCCGTGAGTATCGCAGTAAGCTTTTCTATATAGCTACCGCTATCAAGTTTAGGGCAGCCAATTACTGTTATGCGATTTTGCATAAATTCCTGATGAAAAGAAGCTCTTGAAAAAGCTGCACAGTCTGCTGCGAATAGTAGATCTGCTCCATTAAAAAAAGGAGCAGATACTGGGACTAGTTTGAGCTGTACCGGCCACTGGCGTAGTTCAGACTTGATTTCTGCTGTGGAATTGGTGTCTTTCGCGGAAACAGCTTTTATAACCGATTCTTCCTGTTTAGCCATGTTCTTTTGAACGGCAGCTTCATCGTACGGGGCTGCTACTCTTTCCTCAAAGGATATCGCATTGGTAGGACAGGCAGGAAGGCAGTCGCCCAGACCGTCACAGTAATCGTCACGTAAGAGCCGTGCCTTGCCGTCAACAAGTCCTATAGCGCCTTCATGACACGCAGATACACATAATCCGCAACCATTACACAGTGCTTCATCTATAGTTATTATTTTACGTTTCATAGTAATATAATACGACTTCCGTGGTAGTATAAAGTGTTGCTAATGCAACAAAGAAACTCGAAAGGGGTAGTTTATATGTATCTTCCAGGAAATATTCGTCTTTTTTTGCATATAAACCCCTCAGAACTAACACGTCTACTTTCGTGCCTATCAATTCGACAAGTTCGATATTCGCGGGGTGAAACCATTCTAAGAGAAGGTGCTTCAATTGATTCTATAGGTGTTGTATTAAATGGTCGGGTTCAGATACTTCGGAATGAATATGACGGTAACAGAAGTATTATCTCTTCCTTTGGTGTTGGTGAGGTTTTTGGGGAAAGTTTTGTTTGTGCTGGAGAAACTGTTTGTCCTGTTGGGGTTGTTGCCTCTGAAGAGTGCGATATTCTTTTTTTACCTTATGCAAAAATGCTTCGGTTTTGTAGTAAGGCCTGTGGTTCTCATTCGCAGCTTCTAGAAAACATGATGAAACTCTTGGCAGAAAAAAACCTGCATTTGAGTGAAAAACTTGCCGTTGCTTCTAAACGAACGATACGGGATCGAGTTGTACGGTATCTTGACGGCCTTTCCCGAGAAAGCGGTCAAAATATCGTAGAAATACCTTTTTCTCGCGGGGAGTTTGCTGATTATCTCTATGTTGATCGGAGTGCTTTGTCGCGTGAATTGGGGCGAATGGAACGCGATCAATTAATAAGTATTAGCGGCAAGACCTTTCAAGTGCTTTGGGGATATAAGAATTGACAAATGAAAAACTTGCTCTTACTATTAGATATAAATGTTAGAAAGAAAATTCAGAAAAAAAGGCCTGACAAATTTTAAGTTTAAAGAAACTCAGTGGTACAAGACTATCCGCAACGAGACGAGGGCTTATAAATTTTATGTATTGATTTTTGCTCTTCTTGCCTCACTAATAGTTTCTATCGCATTTCTCTTAATTAGAATTGGAACTGGTCAGTTTGAACTTTTTGGATTTTACCTTGGTGTGATTTTGTTTATTCTGTTAGAAACTATTTTGTTTGTAAATTTTAAGCGAATACGAGTTATGTCTTGGTTCTTGCTGGTACAAGTTGTGGTGGCTTTAGTTGCCTCTCTTTTTATGGAAGGAGGATATGCTCTTGCTTTGCTCATGATTTCGGTTTGTCCCCTCATGGCTACACAGTTGCGAGGTTCCGTTAAGGGCACTTTTTTCTTTGGGGGAACTTTATTCGTTTTTCTTTCTGCCTATGCATTCCAGCGTTTTATTTTTATTTCTCCAGAAAGCAGGATGTTTTCCTGTTTTGAAGTTTCTTTTTTGGTAGCTGCAGCATCTATAATTTTTATTCTTTCTTTTTTCGCAGAGCGCCGAAAGGAAGTACTTGTTGCTCATTTGATAGATCTACTTGTATTCGATGAAACAACGGGTCTTCCCGATAAGGATGTACTGTGTCAGAGCATAGATCCTTCTCAATGGTACATTCTTGCTATAATTAAAATTGAAAACTTTAGCGACCTTGTTGCTCTTTTTGGGTATGAATTTTCAAATATAATATCGCAGTTTGCCTCACAAAAGTTAAAAAAATATGAACTTCGGCACAGTTATAAAACGTATCAACTTAAATACAACGAATATGGCTTGCTTATAGAGACAGGTGAAGGCGTTACTGCTAATGATGCAGCGCTTCGTCTTAATTCAATTCTCAAATCGTTGGAGTTGGAATCACTTCCCTGGGAGCAAGACCGCATACGGTTAGTGTATCGGGTTGGAGGCGCTCTTATTAATCCTGAGGACGATAGGAGTCCTCTTTCAAAAGCAGATGTAGCACTCAAGAAGGCAGAGCGCGGTCATTCGGTGATTTCTATTTTTGAAAATGACAATGACGAACGGGAAAGTGCTTACAAATATGTTATCAGATTTACTGAACTTATTAATAACCGTGATAATGAATCCTTTCGTGCTGTTTTTCAGCCCGTTTTTTCTGCGGACGGTTTGGGTATCGTTTGGTACGAAGCTCTCCTGCGAATAAAACAGCTAGATGGGGAGTACACAACCATTTATCCATATCTTGGTGTTGCGAAATCCACTGGGTTTTATCAATACTTAACAGATTTTATTTTGAGAAAATCTGCGGAAGCTATTTGTTTGTATGATGTAGATATTTCCGTGAATATTTCAATAAATGATATTGTTCGTCCTGAATTTATTGCTCTTGTGGATCAAGTATATGAAATGACTAAAGACAAGAAGGGGCGGGTAATTTTCGAAATTCTTGAAAGCGATGAAATGGTTGAATTAGATAAGTGTATTTGGTTTATCGAATATATTTCTACGTATGGATTCAAGATAGCCATAGACGATTTTGGGACTGGGTATTCTAACTACAGTAACTTAATAAATTTACCTGTTGATATTGTAAAAATTGATGGATCTCTTATTAAGAAAATTCGTACAGATGAGTCTGCACGGTTATTGGTTGAAGGAATTATTCATTTTTGCCACAAGTCCAACAAAAAGATTGTTGCTGAATTCGTAGAAGATATTCACGTATTCGAGTCGCTAAAAGATATGAAAATAGATTTTTTGCAAGGATATTATCTTTCCCTGCCTGCTCAAATATCTGAGTGCCCCTATCTTCCAGAGAAGGGACTTCTTGAAATTCCAGATTGCAAATAATAAATTTGTACAGAATTCGGTAGTGTATTAATTTTTTATTAAAATTGATTAATCTCCGATGTTCTTATATGCTTACATTTTTGCTATTATTAGATGGCATAAAATAGATTCGGAGAAAAGAATGATATATAGTAAGAAGGTTCTGGTCGCTTTTTTTTGTTTTTTTTGTTTAGGGTTTATACCAAGTAGTGTGTATTCGGAAAATTCTGCTAACTCCTCTCGAAGTTTTGCCATTAATTTTACTACACGGAAGGATATTCAGTTTAAGATAACTCAGTCTTTTTGGTTTCCTCTATTGGCCGGTAATGGGGTGCTTACCGAGGGGAATAATTTACGGATGAATTTCTCTGCAGACATTAGCCCTGTTTCTGTAAATGGGACAGCTGAAATAGTTTTTACACCAATCGCTTTTTTACAGTTTATCGCTGGGGGTTCCGTGGGATCCGGATGGAATATTCCTATTGCTAATGGTTTGCGAATTAATAAACCTGGGCGAAATACAGATGGTTCACTTGATGGTTCAAATAATCTTATTGGCAATACTTTTGAAGGTCTTGTTTTAACCGTGAAAGGTGGTGCTGTTTTTCAATTTGATTTTGCTGCTATAAAACCTGGTATTTGGAACCATGTAGTGTTTCGTGGTTACCAAGAGTTTCGATATCGCACTCTCACAACAGCAAGCAAAGATGATTCATGGGTGTTTGAAAACTCTGTTGGGGAAGATCGGAATGGTTGGACTTATTATGGAAACTATATGCTAGGATATTTGCCACCCCTAAAATTAAGCCTTGTTGGCATACTGGTTGAACAAGAAAAAAGTTTATATGGCGCAGAAAACGGTAGAAGTTGGGGTGATGATCTTTCCCGTTGGAGAATAGCGCTTCTCGCTGCCTTTACCTTTAATCCCTCGGTGTCTATGGCAGGGCTCCTTCAATTTCGCACACAAAGAAATTACTTAGGAGATTCTGGTGACTATGATTATTATCAACTTAGAAAAATTAATCGTGACAATCCGTATTATCTAGAATTTTATCGAATTGGTGCAACTATAGTATTTGCTTTGTAGGGAAGAAAAGCCCTGCTGAGCAACAATGTTCAACAGGGCTTTTTTTAATTATTTTCTGTTACCAGCCCCGACCGGCAAAACGCTCTGTTTCTGGCATTGTTGCGATATCGAGGCCTCCCATTGCAGAACCGAGGCCGATTGAAACTTTAAGAAGTACGGCTGGGTCGCGGAAGTGTTTTACTGCTTCTACAATGGCTTTGGCCATTCTTTTAGGATCTTCCGACTTGAATACACCAGAACCCACAAACACTGTTTCTGCACCAAGCTGCATCATAAGTGCAGCGTCAGCTGGGGTTGCAACGCCTCCTGCAGCAAAGTTTGGAACAGGGAGCTTGCCTAGCTTTCTTGTTTCAAGAACAAGTTCGTAAGGAGCTTGAAGATCTTTAGCAGCGGTCATGAGCTCTGCGTCATCCATATTCTGAATACGACGGATATCTGCCATGAGTTGGCGCATATGTCGCACTGCTTCAACTACATTACCTGTTCCTGCTTCTCCCTTTGTACGCATCATAGCTGCACCTTCGCCGATACGCCGTAATGCTTCACCGAGGTTTCTACAGCCACACACAAAAGGGACGTCAAAAAGATGTTTGTTGATATGGTAGGCTTCGTCTGCAGGGGTTAGTACTTCGCTTTCATCTATAAAATCGACACCAAGAGCATCAATGATTTGTGCTTCTACAAAGTGTCCAATGCGACATTTTGCCATAACGGGTATTGATACACACTTTTGTATTTCTTGAATCATTGCAGGGTCCGACATGCGAGAAACCCCACCGTCTTTGCGTATATCCGAAGGGATTCTTTCAAGCGCCATTACCGCAGCAGCTCCAGCGTCTTCTGCAATTTTCGCCTGATCTGCATTCGTTACATCCATGATAACTCCGCCTTTGAGTTTTTCGGCGAGTTTAACCTTTGCAGCGAAAGATTCATTTTTAGTCATAATACATTCTCCTTCTCTTTATTAAAAAATCTCTCAACCCTGCCATGCTTTTACAGAAGGCGGTTGCGAAAGATATTGTTTAAGCGTTTATGCGAATTGTTCAATTCCGAATATTATTTTTCAGGACTCAAAGAGCAATAGGTAATAATACTGTAGTATTACAGTATCACATTTTCGTCAAGAGGGCACCGTCTCTGGTTGATTCAGCGGAAAATCTCCTTTATAGTTTGGCCATGAGTGATTCATTTGGACCTAAATGTCATTTTTGTGATGTGTGCGACGGACATGGTTGCGTGGGCGAGTTGCCAGGCATGGGTGGCGTGTTTGAAAATGCGAACTTTATAGATAATTGTGCCGCTTGGCCAACCTATCCCGTGCCCGATTCACCCGTCTTTATACCCGAAATTCGGCTAGCACCAATAACCGGCGCTTTGCAAAACGTGGGTTATACCGATGAACGTCAGTTTTATCACGATCTTGTAGCCGCTTCGGTGGCCGCTGGACTGGCTCTTTCTATTGGGGATGGGTATCCAGACGAAAAGTTACGCTATGGCATACAAGCGCTTGAATCTGCAGGCAAGACGGGCGCGGTTTTTATAAAACCATATGAAAATAAAAAAATTCTCGAGAGAATTGAATGGGCTCGGGACGTAGCTGAAATCATTGGGGTTGATATTGATTCTTACGCGATAGTAACTATGCGTAATTTAGTAAATTTACAGAAAAAAACTGTTTCCCAACTTCAGGAGCTAAAAGCGGCAGCAGGGCTACCTTTTGCGATCAAGGGTGTTTTTCGTCCTGAGGATGTTGAGCTTGTGCGCGCCCTTCATCCCGATATTGTTGTTGTATCAAACCATGGCGGCCGAGTAGAAACTGAACGAGGCTCCTCTGCGGCTTTTCTCGCACGGTATGGCAAAGAACTCGCCGGTTTATGTGGTGAGGTTTGGGTTGATGGTGGCATACGCACGTATCGAGATCTTTGCGTGGCGGGTAGTCTTGGCGCACAGGAAGTAATGATGGGGCGCCCTATTATTACTTCCCTGCTCAAGGATGGTATCTCAGGGGTGAGTGCTCGTCTAGAATCTCTGCTACAAGGGCAGTGAGGGCTTGCTACGTGCTTATATTATGGTAACGCCACCAAAGGTAGCGTTGCCGTTAATATGTACTGTATGAGCCTCCGGATCCTTTGAAGAGCGGTATTTACATTCAAACCCACCGAGTATTGGTATTACCTGTGTTGAAACTTTTATATTTTCAGGCAAAATAATATCAATTCCCCCAAAGAGAACCGATACGGTTATTTCAACATCTCGGGTTAGTATTGCGCTACTAAGATCTGCGGTAATTCCACCAAAGGTTGCGGAGTATGATGCCCCTGTAAATTCATCCGCACCATAATGAATATCTTGACCCGAAAAGAATGCAGTAGCGTTATTTTCTCCCTTTTTAAAAGGGCCGTGTTTGTGTCCGCTTGCAGTATCATTTTGTTGTTTATGCCCTGATCCACGAGAGAACAGCAACTGGAATCCTATAAAGAGTAAAACAACCGGAAGTATGAGTTGCCAGCTAATGGTTACTGGTATAATTTCTTGCGCGTTAAGCAAAAGAATAATACCAGTTATCAGGATGATACCGTTTCCCGTGTTTAATCCGCACTGTGCCATTGAGTACAGGGCTGGAATGATTATAAAAATAGTCCACCAGCCTGCAGGGTTAAAAGAAAACTCAAAGAATCCTAACATGTTGCCGCCGATTGCTACGCCTGCGACAAGAAAAAGTACTCCAATAATAATTGAAGCAAGATTGCGTTTCATACGTTAACTCCTAGTTATAGAATAAAGCGTTCCAATTGATTGGATACGGATTCAAAAATATCACTGTTGTATTTTTTAAGCTCCGCTACTTCTTCGAAGGTAGCATTCATAGACATAGTGTCGTTCATTATAGTATCCATTTCATTACTCACGTGTTCGGAATAAATACGGAGGTTTTCAAATGCCTTGTTGAGACGGTTGGAATCATTAGAAAGATCCTTAGCGGCAGTATTAACGGTTTCAGTTGTTTGTCTCATTTCGAAAATATTTTGAGCTACTTGATCAGATCCTATTTTTTGTTCTTCCA
Source organism: Treponema sp. (assembly GCA_012838745.1). Lineage (GTDB taxonomy): Bacteria > Spirochaetota > Spirochaetia > Treponematales > Treponemataceae > Teretinema. Next base: position 22,985 of record DUOS01000026.1, read on the forward strand.
TAGCTAGTTGTGTTTCTTTTTCCATGTCTGTAACAGTGGTAATAAGTTCAAGCACATTATCGAATCCAGAAGACGCACCGCGTGATGCAGAAGCAGCATCTTCTATAGCTGTTTGAACTTCTTTGATTTGCTTATTAATTATAGACGATTGACTAGCGCTTTTTTCTGCAAGAGAGCGTATTTCATCGGCAACTACCGCAAATCCTGCGCCTGCGGTACCAGCATGTGCGGCTTCTATTGCTGCATTCATTGCAAGTAGGTTCGTTTGAGCTGCAATTGTCGCTATTACTTTGTTTGCGTCCATGAGCATACTAGAAGAGCTTACTACGCGTACGATGAGGGAGTTCGATTCTTCAATTTTAATTTTCCCCTGATTTGCTATGTTTAAAAGGTTTTCGTAGGCTGTGTTTATTCGCTGGACATTTGTTGAGACCGCTTGGATATTGGCAATCATTTGTTCTATGCCTGCACTTGAATTACTTACGCTAGATGTTTGTTGCGTAACTGCCGCGTGTAGCTCATTAATTCTACCGGAGATTTTTTCTACCACTCCTGTGGATTCTGTCGCAGTGTTTTTCTGGGACTCTGTTTCATTTTTAGCATTTTGCAAGGTGATATTAATTTCTTTAAGTTTTTCTTCTGCCTCAAACATCGATGCAGTGAGGCTAGAATCATTTTCGTTGAGTGTTGAATAGCCTGTTTTTAGTTCAAGCATCATCTTCTGTAAGGTTCCAACATAGAGATTGAGGCTCTCCGTTATTCGTCCTGTTTCATCGAAATTGAGGATAGATACCTTTCGGGTAAGATCTGCGGATTCCCTTGAAGCAAGGCGGAGAATTTGGTCGTCGAGAATAGAAAATTGTATAATATCTTGTTTTTTAGAGAGCCAACTTATATAGAAAACAATCGCTTCATACGCGATGCCCAAAATTACAAATGAGAAAATAATAGAGGAGGGGCCCTTGAGGTTAGGGGTACGAGAAAAGAAATACCATGATAGGTAGGCAACATGGGTAAGAAGAATGAGCCCTGAAGCCATGGGGATAATAATACCCTTTATCTCGATAAAATGATCTTGTTCCTTTTTCTCTAAGCTTACAATGTTGAGCAATTGTTTTGGTTCTTTGAGGAAGGAGTCAATGATAAAGGCATTGATAAGGGAGCTGGCAAAAGATTCTGTTAGTTTTATCGCAAGAACCCAAATCAACGGAATTCCTGAGGGCATAGATTTACCACTTAAAAAGTAAAAAAGAAGAATCCCGAATGCCCAGGTGAAGCTGTTGTAAATGATAAGCGTCCAAGGAAGGCGTACTGCAATCATACGTGCACGTGCAGTATTCTTTGGGTTTCTATTGGGTTCAGCAGTTTCAAGTTCACGCCAAAGAGGTTTTAAATATCCTCGTAACAAGAAGCCGCTTATGGTGCAAATAATAAAAATAAAAAGAAGAAGCTTTGGATTTAGAGATACGTAAACTCTTTCAATAAAGCTTAGGTCTCGTATGGGGTTATACATCTGGGAAAAGAACTCGCTGGTTAATAGCATGCCTATTTGTACTATAAAATAGGATGCTACAGCGTTACGGGTAATTTTTCGTGCAAAAGGCGATAGTTTCATATTGAGTCCTTTAAATTAGTATATCGCGGGTTTGGTTAAATCACCAGTTTTAATTAAATGGTGATTTCTTTCCTATGTTCTTGTAGATAAGTATTCCCAGCGGCTATATTTTTCTTCTATTTTGTCTGTTGTCTCGGTTAAATTCTCTGCCGTTTCTCTGAGTAGTATGTGATCGGTTTCACCGCTTGAAAGGAAGGCTTCAAG
>DUOS01000202.1 GCA_012838745.1 Treponema sp.
ATGAAAACCGAACTAGTAGCCGAAGGAGTTGAAACAGAAGAACAACTCTTACGGCTTAGGGCAATGAATATAGACTATATTCAAGGGTATTATTACTCCCGTCCCCTTCCACCAAGTGAGTTTATTAACTTCCTTAAAAAAAGGAATGAAGCATGTATCAGATAGAATTTGATGTTGTCGCCATTTTTTTATGTTCTCTGGCTCTTACCGTTTTCTATTTGCAAAAGCAATTTTCGAACAGACGGAGCAAATTATTTTTGTTTATGCTGTGGGTAATACTCGGTAATAGTATATTTAGCCTAATAAATTCTTTAGCTTTTAATTCACTTCATTTTAGTGGAGGGCTTTTAATAGAACCGGTAATAACGGTGTATTTAATTTTTAATATGAGTATACCTGTTCTTTTTTGTCTTTACCTTTTTGCTCTCGTTAATGTAAATCTTACCAATAAACTATTTAGGGTATTATTTTTTTTGCCTTGGTTTTTAATAGTGGTTATTATTTTTCTAAACCCAATGAATAATGTTCTTTTCTTTGTAGATTCTGCAGGCAGCTATTCTTCCGGGATTGGTCATAATGTACTATATTTTGTTCCTGTCTTCTATTTTTCTAATTCATTCTTTTTTCTCATCCTTAAGCGTAAAGAATTTTTGCGAAAAGAATTGAAAGCATACCTAATTTCTCTGTGCTTTCCATTCGCTGCATTTTTTTTACAGGTTGCTATACAAGGATTAAGCATTGAAAGCTTTGCTGTTTCTTTGGCTGTACTTTTTTTATTGTTAACAATCCAAAATACTAGAGATTTGATTGATGGTGTTACCGGTTTGTATAACCGCGAAACATTTCTCCTCTACTTGCAGGATTACTTTCTACGCAAGTATGAGTTTTCTTTTATTATGGTTCGTTCTCGAGAACTGCATGTGCTTCAACGCTATCTCAATAATCGTACTTATAACCGCCTTTTGCATTCTATTTCTGCTTGGCTCACCCTGTTAGCGGGAAAGTATTTTATGGTGTTTTCTCTAGAAGATGGGCTTTTTGCTTTTATTTCGGGCCATAATATTGATGAAAGTGCTGTAGGAGAACTTTCCCTAGAAATCATCACGCGTTCAAGTTCCCCTTGGGGGACAGGAACCTCCGAAATTGAAATTCCTTTTCAAATTGGCATAATTCGGTGTCCATCAGAATGTCCCGGTCTTGTTGAAGTAATGGATCATGCTGAACAATTCATCACGCTTACGGAGGTACACGCCGATCGACACGTTTTATATGGCAAGGACTTTGTTCCTAAAAAACATTTGCGTGAGGCTCTTGTTGCCTTTACTCTTCAGGAATCCCTCAAAAAGGGTGAGTTGGAACTGTACTACCAACCTATTTTCTCAAATGCAGAGGCTCGATCGGTAGCCCTTGAAGTGCTCGTTAATCTCGCGTTGCCTGATGGTCAAAAGGTATATCAGAGTGAAGTCTTTCATACAGCAGAACGAATTGGATTGGGTCAGAATCTTGGTGAACTTATAATGGAAACTGCGTTTACTTGGTTTGTAACTAACAATCTTCCTGGGTTTGGGATTCAAAAATTACAGGTTAGACTCCTTGAGTCTCAATGTATTGAAATAGATTGGCCCGACGCAGTTTTACGCATTGCTAAAAAAACTGGAATGGATCTAGCGCATCTCTGTCTTGAAATTACTGAGCCATCTGTTGTTAATACGATTAATACTCTAAAAGCAAATATGGATTCATTACTTTGGAAGAATATCTCTTTTGCCCTTGATGATTATGGATCAGGATATACTGACTTTGGAGAAATTTTAGAGATTCCTTTTACTATGATAAAACTAGATAAAAAAATTGTTCATGCAGGTTTGCAGACTCAAAAAGGAGAGAGGCTTCTTCAAGGAACAATTTCTCTTTTTAAACAAATTGGTTGGCCTATTGTAGCAGAAGGAATTGAAACCGAAGAACAAGCTACCATACTTATTCGAATGGGGTGCGAATATCTTCAAGGATACTGGGCGGGGTACCCCTCTACAGGTGAGGATGTTTTGCAACAGTTATCTATTGATATTACGCCTAAGCTTTTTTAATGCCAACAACGCGGTTTTTTCCTTGCCGTTTAGCATCATATAAAGCTTTGTCTGCTCTAGCTACGAGTGAATCAATAGTGTCTACATCTACATAAGTAGAAACTCCAATGCTCACGGTAACGGGAATAAAATTTGAGAGATAGGATGAGGAAACCTCAGCGCAAAACTTTTCACTTGCTATAGTTGCAGCCTCAAAAGACGTGTCGGTGAGCAGTACGAGAAACTCTTCACCTCCCCAGCGGCTTGCATAATCAGAGGTCCGTAAAGCCGAACGCATTAGTTTTGCGAGGTTTCTGAGTACCTCGTCGCCTTCGGCATGCCCATATCGATCGTTAACTTGTTTAAAATTATCAATATCTATCATCATAATCGAAAGTGCTCTTTTGTATCGTTTTGCTCGGTCTAGTTCATGTTCCATTATGTGCAATATGGCATTCCGGTTATTAAGACCGGTTAGCATATCAGTAAGGGATAAAAATTTTAATTTTTCGCGTTCTTTTATTAAAAGAAAAGCTGTAACTACAAGAACAATAAATATTATTAAGGAAATAGCGGAAACTTGCCAGTTATCTCTTGCGAGTTTTTCATGCACTGTTTCATCAGAAACAGAAATAAAGCATGCTACCGGATCTCCTGCGAGATTTTGGATAAAGTTTACGAGGACAAGTTTTTGTTTTCCCTTATAGGCAACTACATAGCCACCAGAAGTATCGGAATCTAAAATTGAAGTAAGCTCATTGGAACTATTTGTAAAAATCTCGTCGTTGGTATTTGTCGGTATAACTTCTTGGTCAAAAAGGAAATTAGGAGAAAAAAAACTGTCTATATAGCGATATCGATTTTCCTTGAAAAGAACATCTTCAACGGCAGATTTCTTAATACCAAAATAGTAGTCGGATGCTTCAAGCTGAGAAAGAATAGTAATAAAGGATTTCATAGAAAATGATATTTCAACTGAACCGCAGTGAATTCCATTATAAATAAGAGGATACACAAATCGATACCCATTGTAAATCCGGCCCTCTTCATAGGCAATCACCGGGGTAAGGGTTTCAT
>DUOS01000203.1 GCA_012838745.1 Treponema sp.
CAATTATACTAGCAAAACCAAATAAAAAACAGCAAAGGAAGCATTTACAAGGAAAAACAAAACTCGTGTGGCCCGTTTAACCTCTGGAGAATAAGTATTGCTATCGTAAAAGCGGTATAAAAACCAAACTCCGTCGATTCCAGCTAAAATAACTAGGGGAAGTGCGAGATAAATAACAGTGGGGGATAATGCTTTTGCCGCTAATAAGAGGGCACCCAAAAGAAAAGCCGCAGCAACACCATAAAAAACGAGACTAATTCGTCTTCTGAGTTGTGGTATCCGAATACTATCCCAGCGAGATTCCGGGAAGGCGCGTAGGCCGGAAAAAAAGCGCCAACCCGGAAGGCTGAGGTGCACTATTAACGCAAAGATGATCGTCGCAATGCCTAAAGTCGTACAGGTTATAAGCAAAAACATGCTTTAGTTATACCCGCTCGGCTGGGCTCCCGTCAACGATCTTTTTCTAAAAACATCTCGGCTATCTCCTTGCGATATATATCGGCAATGCGATGCCGCATCATTTCCTGCTTGCCAGAAAGTTCTTTTCCAACTTGAAAAGGCTCAGGAAGAAGGAGAAATCGGAAAATAAACTCAAACGGACGAAAGCCATTGTGGCGGTTGATTCTCGCGTCGATTCCAGTACGGAACAGCTGTTGAATCTGGGGGTGCTCTAAGAGCGTGGCGTAATCTTCTGTGAGTAAATCACTTTCGGCAGCAAAGGCCATAATAGCGGCTTTCGCCGGCACAATAAGAGCCGCGAGATACTTTTTATCCTGCCCAAGCACGGCAATGGATTCTATGTACTCAAACGACTTAAGCGACTGTTCTATCGGTGCGGGTTCAATATTCTCGCCCCCAAGCAAAACAATAGTATCTTTAGCACGCCCAGTAATTTTTATCTCGTTATCGTAGGAAAGCATTCCAATATCACCGGTATTAAACCAGCGGTCAGCGTCTAGTGCCCGCAAGGTTAAGTCTGGGCGTTTATAATACCCCTTCATAACCTGCCCGCCCCGGACAAGAATTACACCCGCAGTACCCGGTGGAAGTGCTGGCGGAATATGCCACACACCGTCTACTGCAGATTCTATTGCTGCTTCGAGTTCATCACCGTCAACAATCCGGCATTCTGTATCAGTAAACACGGTTCCAACGCATCCAGGGCGCGGTTTGTACTGATCACGAAAGGAAAGAACCGGCGCAGTTTCAGTAATGCCGTAGCCTTCTACAATCTTAACACCGATTGCCCGATAGAATTCATCAATATGTGGCTGTAAGGCTCCCCCACCCGATATACACAAGCGAAGCCGCCCACCCATTTTCGCGCGCACTTTCCGGTATACCAATACATCTCCAAGAAACCGCGGAATAATAAGCAAGAGCCAAGGAATAAGGCCAATTAGAGTATCAATAAAGCGAATACGAGGTTTAAACCGTGCAACTCGGCCAAAAACCATATCCCGAGCCCAACAGTACTTCATACCCACACTCAAAAAGAACATGAACATAACTTTTTTTATACCGCCATCCTTACGCACAGCACGCATAATTCCGGTTGCAAGAGATTCCCACAAACGTGGTACGCCCGGAATAATATGTGGGCGCATCTCAGCGATATCGGGAAGCATAACCGCCCCTATCGGCTTGGAATAAACCAGGCCACTCGTTCGCTCAAGAGCAACATACTGCATCAACCGTTCAAAACTGTGCCATACAGGAAGAACAGAAAGCCAAACATCGCCGGGTTCACCGTCTAAAAGATAGGGGGTACGATCTAACTGCCACAGATAATTCCCATGGGTGAGCATAACTCCTTTGGGTTCACCGGTTGTTCCCGAAGTAAAAATAATCGTTGCTACGTCATCCCGACTACCGGTGTCAATTTCTGTATTGGTAAGTTTTGTATCACCCTTGCGCGATAGCTCGCCGTCTTTGAGCACAGTCGCAAAAGAAAGGAGCTCAACGGTTCCCTTCTTTGCTAAATCCGTGTCTAAATCACTCGGTTCCTGCATTAAAATCAACTTTTCAAGCAGGGGTAAGTTTTTACGACTATTGAGCACTTTTTTGAGCTGCGAGGAGTTTTCTACAATAACTACACGGCATTCTGTAGAGGAAAGGATAAAAGATATTTCCTGTTCCATAGAATCACAGCCACGAGGAACATCGACTGCGCCAAGCGTAAGTATGGCTAGATCACTTATAAGCCATTCGCGGCGGTTATCAGCAATGAGCCCCACATGATCAGTTCGCGTAATACCCAAATCTTTAAGGGCAACCGCGAAGTCCAAAACGTCATTATATAATTGTTGATAGGTTCGGGTAATAAATTTCCCGTCCGAGCCCCGGTAAGCCTGTGCCATTATCTGGGGGTGAGCAAGCGCGCGATCTCTAAAAAGAGCCGGTAGCGTCTTGAATTGTTCCATAGTTTCGCCTCCACTACCAAGACACTACAGTTTGTTCGTCTTGTCAATGTTTTTCGTTACATTGACAGTATTTTTGTGATGTTTCATTATAGTTGCATGGCACCTCGTTCTTGGCGAACGGAAGCGTTGGTTATATCTCTTTCACCCTTTGGTGAGGGGCACCGTTCCGCGCGCATACTTACTCCAGAAAATGGTCTCCTCTATGCCGCAGTATTTGGCGGTAGCAAAAGCCGCTTACGTGGGCTTGTATCTCCGTGGCAAACGGGCACCGCTTGGCTCTATACAGATCCAGTAAAGAAAACAGTAAAAATTACAGATTTCGATGTTCACTTTTGGCGCCAAGGAATACGAGAAAACCTTGTGCGCTCCTGGTGCGCTTCTTTGTGTACGGAATTAATAACCCGAAGCCACGGTAACACCGACTGGGTGCTGGTGAATGCCTTTCTTGACGGTATTGCTGTATCTGATGAAGACGAATGCCGTCGCGGGCTTTTGCGATTTCTCTGGAGGGTTCTTCTCGGAGCTGGGCTGTGCCCCGACTGTGCCTGCTGTACACGTTGCGGAGCTGGAACAAACAAGGAAAATGCAGTATTATACTATTCACCGTACGAAGACGCACTAGTATGCGCCCATTGTGTTAGACAGGAAGAAAGCAGGTTTCCCCTTTCACGGGAAGCACGTCACTATCTAGACTCCATCGTACAGAAGCGGCCATCAGAAGTTAGGGCCCTCCCACTTGGAACCGACGCCTATAGTGAACTCAGGAGCTTCTTGTTTTTTCTTCTTTCCCGCATGGTAGATGGCCCCTTGAAAACGCTGGAAACCGGTGAGGGAATCCTGTAACAAAATATACGACAGTGGCGCTTACAGTAGCCAAAACGTTTTATAGGAGAGAAATATGCGTGCTGTAGATATTATCATGAAAAAGCGTGGAAACCCTTCTTCCCCTCAGGGAGAATCCCTTTCTCGAGAAGAAATCGAATTTCTTGTAAACGGCTACGTCCGTGGAGATATCCCCGATTATCAAGTGTCCTCTTGGCTCATGGCCGTTTATTTTAACGGTATGTCTTTTGCCGAAACCGGCATACTAACCGACTGTATGCTCAATTCTGGAGAACGGATTGATCTTTCTGGAATAACAGGACCATTTGTAGACAAACATTCCACCGGTGGCGTCGGGGATAAAATATCGCTCCCCATTGCACCCATAGTGGCAGCCTGTGGAGTACGCGTTCCTATGATGAGCGGTAGGGCGCTCGGGCATACCGGCGGGACTCTCGATAAACTCGAATCAATTTCCGGTTATCGTACCTCTCTATCCGTCCCTGAGTTTCGCACCTTCCTCGAAAAAACCGGCTTTGCAATGACGGGGCAAACAAAAGAAATTGTTCCCGCAGACCGTTTACTATACGCCATGCGCGATGTAACTGGCACGGTAGAATCAATCCCTCTTATCACGGCAAGTATTCTTTCTAAAAAAGTAGCCGAAGGATCAGACTCCCTTGTCTTTGATGTAAAATGCGGCTCTGGTGCTTTTATGAAATCTCTCCCAGATGCACAGTTACTCGCCGAAAGCCTCGTGGGTACCGCTCGCGAAATGGGCAAAAAAGCAATTGCACTCATTACTAATATGAATGAACCGCTCGGAAATGCCGTTGGAAATTTCCTTGAAATTGAAGAATCCATGGACGTGCTCGACGGCCACGGTCCTAAAGATGTAACCGAACTTACCCTCGCACTCGGGGCATGGATGACCGTTTTAGGTGGAAAAGCCGCAAACTTTGATGAAGGTATGGAACAATGCCAGGCTGCTGTACAAAGCGGGCGAGCAATGGAACTCTTTATGGAAAACGTGGCCCTCCAAGGTGGAGACGTTGAAAAACTTAAACGAGATCGTGGCACCCGCCGGAGCCCCCACCACACAGAAATCCGCGCTACTCAAAGCGGTGTTATAACCAAAATTGAGGCATTCACCGTTGGTCTCGCTGGTGTGCATCTCGGTGTTGGCCGTAACCGCACCGACGAAGCCGTTTGCCCCGATGCGGGAATGATATTTAAACACCGATTAGGTGATCGTGTTGAAAAAAACGACCTCCTTCTCGATGTGTTTTCACGCGATGAGGCAGGCCTTGAAAATGCAAAGAATCTTCTTACAAAGGCAGTACACTATGGTAATGCCGCGCCAAAAACTCTCCCCATCATTCTCGGAGAAATAACAAAGCTATGAATTGGAATAAAAAAGATATAAATCGCACATTGGTGCGGGACATGGTTAGGCGATACGAATGCGACGCACTCACCGCCTCAATTCTTGCACGCAGAAATATTATTGAAGGCCCGAACATCCTTTATTTTTTAGAAGACGACCTCCGCTACTTGCATAATCCCTTTTTGTTCCACGCAATGGAAGACGCAGTAGACCGAGTTCTCAGTGCTAAGGATGAAGAAGAAAAAGTTCTAATTTTTGGTGATAGAGACGTAGACGGCATTACGAGTACCGCCCTACTCCACCAAGCACTAACAGACTTTGGTATACAATCATCGTGGCGCGTTCCTTCTGGAAACGAACCCTATGGGCTTTCCATAACAGCGGTAGATGATCACGCGAAAAACAACGGAACACTCATCATCACGGTAGACTGTGGTATTTCATGCCACAAGGAGATTGCACACGCAAACGAGCTGGGTATCGATGTTGTTATACTTGATCACCACAACCCCCAAGAAACCCTCCCAGACGCGGTTGCCATCATCGATCCAAAGATTGAAAGCTCAGGATATCCCTTCAAGGACCTCGCAGGATGCGCTGTGGCATGGAAGTTTATAACTGCCCTGAGGTTTTCCCAAAACGAACTGTATAAACAACAAATATGTCTTTTAAATGTTCGCCCAGCAAATGACGCATATATTATAGAGGCGATGAAAATCGTCAACATGACAGAAGTAGAGCGAATCAGCGAAACGGTTGTTCCCGGTATGGTTTCTATAACCCAAACCCGCTTAGTCCCCTTTTTACAAGATCAGCAGATTTTTGTTTGGGATGCTTCACTTCAGCAAAAGCAACTCACCACGATATTCGGCGCGGGTGTAGACTTTAATTTTCACGACCTCGCTCCAGAAATCACTCTCGATATTCCTGCACTTAGCACCATGAGCCTCCTACGTCTTAAAGATTTTTCTCGTATTGGCCGGTATCGGGATACCCCAATAAGTGAGCTAGACGGCTTTTTTAATATCTTTGTTACCTTTATTCAGCGCCGCAATAGCATTTTTGGCGAGCGTGAATCTCGTGAACTGCAACTGGTGGCACTCGGAACCCTCGCAGATCTCATGCCTCTTGAAAACGAAAATCGTATTCTTGTTCGCCAGGGTCTTGCCGCCATAAATAAGAACCCTATACCGGGGCTTTCAGAACTATTAGCACGGCAAAATCTTTTGGGTAAAAAACTTGGAACAACAGAAGTTTCCTGGCAAATTTCACCAGCAATAAATGCAACAGGGCGGATGGGAACCCCAGAAACCGCTGTCTCACTCTTGCTTTCTTCAGATCAAACCGAACGAAACCGCCTATCCGAAGAAGTAATTATCCTCAATACTGACCGCAAAAAACTAGGCATAGACGGATGGGCTATCGCCGAACCGCTTGCACGCCAAAGTCTGGAAAAAAATCATAGCAACGTAGTTATTGCAGCAGATCCTTCAATTCATCGTGGAATAACCGGAATCATTGCAAACCGCCTGTCCAACTGCTTTCATGTTCCAGCCATTGTGCTTTCTTTTATGGAAGATGATACCGTCGTGGGTTCACTACGATCTGCCCGCGGCTTTGATCTCCAGAACCTGCTCGCCCCCTGTACCGATCTTTTTATAGATCACGGAGGGCACACCTTTGCAGCAGGTTTTTCGATTCACAAGAATCGCCTTGATGAGTTCTATGCACGCATTGCAAGAATATCAGCAGACATAGTTTTTCCTGACACCGAAGATGGCGGAGAAGTATGTATCGACGCAGAATTACCCCATGAATACCTAACTCCCGCTCTTCTTGATCTCACGGATAGATTTGAACCCTACGGAGAGGGAAACGAACCACTTACCTTCCTAACACGGAAGATGAAAATAATCAGTGTTGATATTATGGGTAAAACAGAACAAAAACATCTGAAGATCACCTTTTCCTGCGGCACCTATAAATGGCCCGCTGTATTTTGGAAAGCGGCAGAACGACTCAACCGAGATTTTTCAAATGGGGATACTGTTGATACGGTCTTTACCCTTGGAAGAAATACTTTCAACGGTACGGAGACTCCTCAACTCATACTTCAGGATGTACAAAGATCCAAAACATCATGACCGCAATAAAAAAATTAAAACAGCTTTTGTATTTAAGCACAGCAGTTGCCTTTCTTTTTACCACCGGTTTCGCTACGGCACGGGGACGCGATGATTCACCATGGACGATTACAGCCCCTGCGGCGGCACGCCCTGGTGAAACTGTTCCAGTAATAATCAATACATCTCGCCCCATACCGGAGGCTACAGCAAGCCTCCGTACTATCGAAGGAAAAACAGTATCTCAAGTAGCAACCTTTTCTCTCGGAGGAGACAAAAAACAGGGCTTCCGTTCCGCTGCGCTCATCCCTCTTTGTTCGCTCCAAGAACCGGGGCTGTATCGAATTACTGTTTTGGATCCCTCCTATGAAGATTCCTTGCCGTTCACCATAGAAGAACGAACTTTTTTTTCTGAGACAATCCCGCTTAATAGCACTAATACCTCAATTAAAACTGACATAAGCGAACTAAGGATGGAACAAATCCGCAAGCTTTCGAGCATACTAAACACACAATCAAAAGATGCAACTATCTTCCCCGGCCCCTACTCCCTTCCCGTGCGAGAAACACGGAGAACATCAGGTTTTGGTGATCGGAGAACATTCAAATATTCCACTGGAAAGTCTGAAAGAACTCTTCACTACGGCATAGATTTTGGTATTCCTACCGGTACACCTGTATTTTCTACAGGAGATGGGCTGGTAGTTCTTGCTGAATCTCGAATTACCACTGGATGGACGGTGGTAATTGAACATCTTCCCGGAGTGTACAGCCTCTACTATCATATGGATTCCCTCTCCACCGCTGAAGGCGAACTAGTTCGCCGTGGAACTCTTATTGGAAAATCTGGATGTACCGGGCTTTCAACCGGACCACATCTTCACTGGGAATTCAGAGTAAACGGAATAGCGGTTGATCCAGACTGGTTTGTGGAAAGAATACTTTTTTAATCGCATCCTAATACTACTGATAGTTGACTTACCAAGCATTTTTTAGCTATAGTGCCAATATACTGACGGAGATACCGAAAGGGGGTGATTATTACATGGCTCGAATACTCGTAGATGACTCTGAAAACCTTGAAAAAGCAATCAAACGCTTCAAACGTATGGTTGAAAAAGAAGGAATTATTCGCGAATGGAAAAAACGTGAATACTACGAAAAGCCTTCCACCGTCCTTAACCGGAAAAACAAGGCACTTCGCCGGAAACTTATGAAAAAAACTCGAAAGACCCGCGAAGCTAAAGCGTACTAATTAAAAGCCGGCATTACTGCCGGCTTTTTTTCTTCTGCCCTTAAAAACAACTCAGTTGACCTTTTAAATAAACACCTCTATTATTAAAACCAATGGGATATGCAACAAGCCAACAGCTAAGCAGATATTATGATCTGTATCAAAATATAGATGTCACCTTTTCCAAAGAAGTTATTAAAACTACTAATCTTATTATGTCACAAGTATATATAAAGGCTCTTGGAGGCCAATGGCCTTGCGTAATCAACTCATCCTCACTGGTAGGAGCAAAGGTTATAGCTGGCGTTAAAAGTGGTGTTTATAGTAAGATTCAACAAGGCAACACCTCGGTTAACCTTCGATTTTCTTTTCTAGACCAAGGAAAGAAGGAACCTATTTCTTTTTTTGTATCATCAAAAGTAACAGGAATGAATCAGTATTCCGGTTCTCCCGATTTAGTACTCATTAATCTTTCTTATACGCAACGAGCCCCAGACGATTTAATAGAGAGGCTCGGAACGCTACTCGAAGCAAATATCAATTCAA
>DUOS01000204.1 GCA_012838745.1 Treponema sp.
ACCAGACATTCCGTCTGGTATGATGAGATCAAGTATACAAGCATGATATTTCGTTCCTTTTTCTAAAGAATCTTTATATTTTAGAACACCCTCTTCGCCGTTTATCGCAACATCTACAATGTAACCAAACGACTCTAGCAATACAGTTGCAGTTTCAAGAACAGCCTGATCATCGTCCATAACCAAGATCCGCTTATTACCTTCTAAAGGAACTCTAATTTCTTTTTCAGAAACAAAAAGCTGTTGCTCTAATGCCGGAAGTAGCACGGTAAAGGTCGTTCCTTGACCCGGTTGAGATACAACAGAAATAGCCCCACCATGATTTTGAATTATCGAATACACAATGGACAAGCCAAGACCGCTCCCCTTTTTTTTCGTGGAAAAAAAAGGATCATACATTTTCTTTAGCGCTGCCTTTGATATACCGGACCCTTGATCACGCAAACGTATTTCTATATACAAGCCACTTTTTATCGGCTTCGAATCAATACCAGCAGGACGTTCTCGATAGGAAGCATTTCGGTAATCTCGGGAAACACAACGAATATCAATTATCCCACTATTGTTCATTGCCTCGGCGGCATTCTTTACCAAATTACTTATAACTTGTCCAATTTGGACTCGATCTACGTGCATAGGTAAAATATCAGGTTCAAAATTAAAAGAACAGGCAACAGAAGTATTGGCAACAGTAAACGTTGCAAATTCTGTTATTACAGACTGGGTATCATGAACACCCAGAATTGGTGAGCCCCCTCGAGAAAAAGCTAAAAGCTGCCCTGTAATTTCTCGTGCCCGTAAACAGGCTTTTTCTGCCCGTTCAATCGGGTCGAGCAAATCTGCATCCATGGCCCGCATTTTTGCAAGCCCAACGTGTCCCAAAATAACTGCGAGAATATTATTAAAATCGTGGGCTATGCCACCAGCAAGAATACCAATTGTTTCAACTTTTTGTTTGCGCATAAGCGCTTCGCGCATTTCTTCTTCAACGGTAACATCTGAAGCAGATAGAAGCACGCGAGTAGTATCGTTTAATTCAAAAGCAACGGCTGATACTCGGCATTTTTTAATGCTATTATCTCTTAATACTACCCGTGCAGAAAATTCAGACACAGAGCCTTCTGCTTTTATCAGTTCTGAAAAAGCTCCTATCGACATTTCTAAAAACTCAATGCCACAACTTTCAATAGTTTTCCCCGCAAGACGATTGGCGTCGCTTTCTAAAATTTCTTCCATTGCCGGATTCGCATCTGTAATTAAAAATGTGTCCATCGAAAGAATGAGTATTCCCGATGGATTAAAAATAAACATTCTTGAAAACTTATTTTCCGAAAGAGCAAGATCCCGTGCCGCGTATTCACGGTCTGATATTTCTTTAATCAATTGGCGAGTAATTCTCATATCACTTGCCGAAATGATATATCCAGTTACATCATGCGAAAGATCAACGAGACAAACAATTCGTAAATCGACAGGGATTTCTTCTCCTCCCCGAGTCGCTACCGCAGCATCTATAGAAGGGCTTCGACGATTTTGCCCTCCTGCGTCAATCCAAGCATGATCGGCAAGCCATGTCTTTCTTGTATACGCAGACAGTTCCTGATGTTTCACCAGAAATTCAACACGACTTCCTATCACAACGTTAGAACTGAGTTCGGTTATGTGATACCCACGGCGGTTCATTCGTACAATAACGCCCTTTGGATCAAGGATGATGATAATATCGAATACATTATCAAGAATTAGCTTGTTTTCAGTGTTGGTAAGATTCCTATAAATACCCAAATGATTCACCGCAAAATGAATCATAATTATCCAAAAAGCGAGCACCCAATAAAATCCTGAAGGAGTATGAAAAAAAGCGACAATAGCCCCAAAAGTGAAAAAGATAAACATAATGAACATCCATTCACCGTCTCTACGAGCTCTATCGTCCGTTGCCGTTCGTATCCAGAAAAGCAAGAACTTCAACGAGTACCCACATACCAACCCTACCCCTACTACCACTAGGATAAAAAGACCATAGGGGCGAGGAAGCAGCATTGAAAGAATCGCAAGGGGAGCAGGAAAAACATATAAAACTGGGAAAAACCGAGAGCGACGCACCGCGGTCATATCTACAAGAAAAGAAAGGTACAATAGAGTGGTTGTCCAGCAACCGTAGGCAAAAATTGCAAAATAGAGGATTGAAGGAAACCCAGAGAAAATAATATTAAAAATATAGACGAAACCCGTTGCAATTAACGATAGACACAAGGCTCCTAAACGATAATTAATAGATATTCGTTCACGCCGAAAAAGATTAGACACGCCAATAAAAAGTAAAACCAAGAGAACTGCGCAGGCATTAATCAAAAAAAACAAATTCGTCATCACCCCTCCGATTGACTGGACAGAATGGTTCAGGTATTCTTTGAACCATGAAAATCTGGATTAAATATCTCGTAGGTGCACTTATTGGTGTAGCTTTTGCCCTTGCGGCTCCACAGCAGAATGCAACGTTCATGATGATAACAGAGTATCTTTCGACACTTGTTATACAATTCGGGCGTTACTCTCTGTATCCCGTGCTCTTTTTTGGATTCACTATCGCAGTCTTTGAACTACGCGAAAGTAAAACCCTCATGCGCTTAGGGCTTGTAACCACAGGTGTTATTATTATATCCACAATTTTACTGACAGTCACGGGTTTGATTTCTGTATTAGCTAGAAATCCATCCAGAATACCCATTTTTGTTGAGGGCTCCAGCGAATTAGCTTCTGTTGGCATCAAAGAATCTTTACTCATGCTCTTTCCTTCAAGCGCATTTGAAGCGTTTACTGCCGGAATGTTTATTCTACCACTGTGTATACTCGCAGGGTTTATCGGTGCAGCCTGTGCAGTAGATAAAACAAGTGCAAAAGCAACACTCACCCTTTTCGACTCACTCTCACGAGTTTCCTATTCAATACTGTCATTTTTTGTAGATACAGTTTCTATTGGAATGATTGCCCTCTCTGTTTATTGGACAGTGCAATTTCGAGAAATGCTTGCATCTCACGCATTTACCGACTTTATAGTCCTCTTATTTTTTGTGTTTTTCTTTATCGCCTTGATACTCTATCCTGCAATAATCCGACTCACTTGCGGAAAAGTGAACCCATACCGCGTGCTTTACAGTGGAATAGCTTCGGTTTTAGCAGCTTTTTTCTCTGGCGATACTAACATGACTCTCCCCATTCTTTTCCGTCATGTAAACGAAAACCTTGGCGTCCGCCGCCGAGTTTCTTCGGTAACTCTGCCTTTATTTTCAATCTTTGGTCGAGCAGGCGTCGCCTTAACGGTAACAATAAGTTTTATTGTAATTCTAAAATCGTATTCGAGCCTTGGCATTGCGTTTATGGACATGTTTTGGCTCATGGGTATTGCAATTCTGCTTTCATTCTTTTTAGGAAGATTCCCGCTCGGCGGCGCCTATATTGCTCTCGCCGCAGTTTGTGCGTTATATGGCCGAGGTTTCGAAGCTGGGTACCTTATACTCAAACCTGCCGCATTCTTTATTGGGTCCATTGCCGCGGCGATAGATGCTCTCACCGCAATTACGGGAACCTACATTATTGCGAAGAAATGGGATCAGGTGAATAGCCGAGAATTACGATTCTTTATTTAGAACTAGGGTGATGGAGAACCTCACGAGGTTTTGAACCGTTTGGCGGGCCAACAATACCCCGCAGTTCCATTTCTTCAACAATCCGTGCTGCACGATTATAGCCTATTTTGAGCCGACGCTGAATGTATGAAGCAGAAGCTTTGCCGGCTTGTAATACAATCTCCAACGCTTTTTCATAAAGCGGATCGTCTCCATCGCTGAACAAAGACCCCGGCACAGAAGTATCGTCCTCGTCGTCAATAAATATCTCTTCGTCAATATAATCCGGCTCACCGAAAGTTTTTACATGCTCAACCACCCGCTCAACTTCTTCTTCAGAAACATAAGCCCCCTGAATACGCACAGGGAAGGGATCCGTAGCACTCGAATACAGCATGTCTCCGCGACCAAGGAGTTTTTCAGCTCCAACTTGGTCTATAATAATACGGCTATCCATTTTTGAGGCAACCATAAAGGCAATTCTGCTAGGAATATTTGCTTTAATAAGCCCTGTTATTACATCAATAGATGGCCGTTGTGTAGCGAGAACCATATGGATTCCCACAGCTCGGCTCATTGCGCATAAACGAGCGACAGTGGATTCAAGTTCCTTCCCGGTTGTTGCCATGAGATCTGCAAATTCATCGATAATTACCACTAAATACGGCAGTTTTTCTGTAGCCATTTTCCGTTCTTTAATTCTACGGTTATAGCTCTTTATATCTCGAACTCCCATGGTATCAAGCAAGGAGTAGCGGCGTTCCATTTCACACAAGCAATATTGAAGCGCCTGAAAAGCTTTTTTAGGTTCAGTAATAACAGGACAAAGCAAATGACGAATATCGTTATACAATTTTAATTCCACAATTTTAGGGTCGATGAGCAGGAGGCGCACATCTTCCGGGGAACGCGTGTACAGGATTGAGCAAATTATAGAATTAACACAGACAGACTTTCCCGAGCCAGTGGATCCCGCGATAAGCAAATGAGGCGTTGAGGTTAAATCAAGAAGCTGGGCTTCACCGGTAATATCCTTACCAAGAATAACCGGAACTTCCATTTTTTTAGACAATGGGGAATCAAATTCAATTATTTCTCGAAAACTTACTATAGCTCTTTTTAGATTAGGAACTTCAATACCAACAGCATGTTTTCCTGGAATTGGTGCGACAATACGTACGCTTGAGGCAGCAAGGCGAAGGGCTATATTATCCTGTAAGCCTACGATTTTGGATAATTTGACACCGGGTGCCGGAAGTATTTCAAACATCGTTATTACAGGACCCTTACGGATACCGGTAACGTCTGCCTCAATTCCAAACTCATTAAGAGTTTGCTTGAGTGCTGCTGCAGCCTTACGAGTTGTATCGTCCACAACCCAATACTC
>DUOS01000205.1 GCA_012838745.1 Treponema sp.
AAGAAGATACTGCAAAATGGTATAGTCATACACAAGAAACAATAGATATTCTTAAATGGAATACAATTGGTTGTTTTAATGATTTTTGTATAGGCGAAAAGACTCGCCCATTGGGTGAAGCATGCTATGATAAATAGTCGTCCCTTAAAAAAGCACTATTCAAAACTCATTGCATAAGCCGATCTGCCATCGAATATGCTTTGCTTCGGATTCCTGAATACAGACCGTACTTTTTGCAAAAATAAAAACAGTACAAAAAGAACCCTCATGGCTCTTTTGAAGTTATATGCAATAGCGGAAAGCATCAAATGAATGGCATGACCAGTTCAGAATCTATATCGTCAGTTCTATGGGAAAAAGAGTATTCTGTGGGGTTTTTGTAAAATCTTGCCTATTTTTGACAACATTTTTAATCCTTTTCCGTTGACATTATTGGACTGAACGACTTTTTAAGGGACAACTAGATACACATAAAATTACAAGCCAAAAATTATTTTATAAATATTACTTATGAATTTCAAAAACTTATTGATATGCAATTTTTTAATCATCTTTTGTGCCTGTTCCGGGACAAAACCGGTTGATTTTACCCTCATCCATACAGACGACGATTTTGCACGCGCCAAGATTCAAATTTACAAGAACTTCCACAAATGTGACGATCCCGCATGCACTACCGATTTCTTCGAATCTCTTCATACGCTCCTCCACAAACTCGCCGAACAGGATTCCTCGAAAACATTAAATTCCTTGGTAGAAATAGACTTGCTCAGCTGCTTACTGGGGAGTGAACTCGCTGAGGAGAAGTTTTTCCTACATCTTCTTCAAAGCGATCAGCAACGGGATTCTATCCTAGAACTACGGCAAGGGAAAACCGAAATTGGGCAAGGATCCATCTATGAAGAAAAAGTTCTCTCCGAGAAAATCAATCCAGAATTGGCCTTCAATAACATCATGTTATCCAATTTGAGCCGAGAAGACAAGGATTTTCTCTCTCTATACACCAAAATTCTGCTCATAAAGTATCGGTTTAATTATAGGCTCAACCTGCAAGAGAGTGGCGAACCTTCGCGCGGAGACAAATGGCTCATCGGAGCGAGAGCGGCGTTTTTTGAGAAATATCCCGAGACGAAATACTATTTATTTTTAACAAAACTATCTACCATACAAGGGCGTTAACGATGAAAAACCTTTTACTTATCTCCATCACAATTCTCCTTATTTCTTGTTCTAGTCCAAGGTTCGTTATAAATCCAGAATGGATTAATCCCCCTAATACTTTCAGCGTTTTTATCACGGAACCCTTTGTGGGAAATCCCGATGATGTTAAAGACGATTTACCTGAGTTTGCTAATAATTTTGTCGGTTGGTTTAAATCATCCCTAGGCCAGGAACTAGAAAAGATATCGGGGAAACCCCCCGTCATCAATCAAATAGAAGACTCATTGCTCACTTTCGTTCCACTTCAACTCTCCGAAAAATCGATCATCAAGATCCCCCTTCCCGACACAACGTTCGAGGCACCGGGAATTGCATTCTTCATCCATCCAATCAAGGTTCTCCGTCACAACGATTTGCCCAACAACCGTCAAAGCACCCGCCTTCCAAACCACCAATTAATCTTTAGCGCCCGCTATTCCGCCATCGACACAGAAAGCAAAAAAATTCTCGCCTATGGCATCCTCTATTCCTCGCAAACATTCCACTTTGCAATGACAAAAGGGGACTGGGAAAACGCCATCGAAGAATTGGCTGAAGAACTACTCGAAGGAACACCTTTGTAAAAAAAGCACTATTCAAAACTCATTGCATAAGCTAATCTGCGAGTGAATATGCTTTGCTTCGGATTCCTGAATACAGACCGTACTTTTTGCAAAAATAAAAACAGCACAAAAAGAACCCTCATGGCTCTTTTGAAGTTATATGCAATAGCGGAAAGCATCACATTGATAGCATCACCAAACACGCCTTTGTAGAAATTACGTCCCAGCCT
>DUOS01000206.1 GCA_012838745.1 Treponema sp.
TAATATAAGTATTCTTGATAGAGCCGGGCATATGTCCGGCTTTTTTTTGGAGGAAGCGCCGGAATATGATACGTTTTGAATCGTACGACGGTAACCAGTTCAGTATTTCTGGGATTACCGATCAATCAAAGTTACCTGCCGAAGGGAAAGTCGTTTCAGTTTCGGTGCTGGAAAGAATAGGTAATGGTTCAATACGTATACAAATTGCAGGCAAAACCCTCATTGCTTCTGGGTTAAACAATTTTTCTTCGGGTGATGTTTTTACTGCTAGGGTTCGTTATTCTGGATCCACCCTTTTTTTACACCCACTTCCTGTTGCATCTGAATCCCTCTTTGATATTTTTACTCGTCTCGGCGTCCCTGAAAATCCTATTTCTTCTTTTCTTTTATCATATTTTCAAAGTGCAAACTTTCGTCTCGATAGTGGTATATTTCGTCGTGTTTTATCCATTGCAGCTCGGTTTCCCGGTCGAGAAAAACGTGCCGCAGAAGCCGCAGCTTTTTTGATTCTTCACGGGATTGATCCGGATGATAGCCTTGTCTTATTAATAATGGATGCTTTTGAGGGGCATGCAGGAGGCGATGATCCGACAGAGCGGGATATTCTTTCTTTTATCAATCAAAAAAAAGACCATGAACGCCATTGGCTTGTTTTTCCTTTTAAGCGCACAATTTCTAACCGTACTCTTACTGGCTCTATTCGATTTCTTGTAGATACCGGTATTGATCTTTTGGTTCAAACTGCCCTTACTGTGCATGATGGCAAGCGAAAATGGGAGTTCGACCTGGACGGTGATTCGTGTAAGTACCGCTTTTCTCCGCCATTAGATACTGTTATTCATGATAGAATTGCAGTATATTTAAAAGAGATGCTTAAAGTCGTAGGAATAAGCCAAGTTTTAGCTGATTTTTTATCAGAGGACGCTGGTTCATCGTATTCTGCCATAGATCTGGAGATTTAACGTGCGTGATGCTGCTATTGCCTTGTCTTACAGTGGAAAAGAGCCGGCGCCCCTCATTGTTGCCAGTGGTAAGGATGCTTTGGCCCGTAAAATGCTCGAAATAGCTCGGGAGCATGAAATACGTGTAGTACATGATCCTCTTTTGGCCGATATTTTAACAGACGCGGAGATTGGTTCTTATATTCCCCAAGAAACCTGGGAGGCTGTGGCCACAATTTTTGCATTTTTCGAACGAGGTATTAACGAAGGTTTTATATAAAAGTATGCAGTGATATGTGAGGATTAGATTATGTTAAAAAAAGTGTATAGAAATGAGCTGGAAGAAGGAATGCGTTTTTCCGCTCCAGTATTTTTTGATGATGGAAAAAATATGCTCGTAAGCAAGGGGGCACCAATAAAAGCTCGAGAACTCTATGCTCTCGATCGTTGGAAAATTAATTATGTGCTTACTGTAGGAGTCCCTGTTTCAGCTGATGAGCTGCTAAATAAAAAGGACGATGAGTTTGCTTCTCTTGATGAAATGGAAGAAATTGACGAAGTTGAAGAACTTGATGATATAGAAAATGCCTCTGAATTAGTTGAGGGGTTTTCCAACGCCGAATCTTCTCAGATGGATTCGCTCAATTACACCTCTGAACAAATTCTAAAATTGCCAGAGGTTTTGGTTAATGATGAATTATATCGAGCGTACCATGAACTTATTTCGTCTCTCGATGAAGTTTTTGATGATATAAGAGAAAAACGAGAGATAAAAACTCGAGGAATTGATTTAATCGTTAATGGATTAGTAACTCTTGTAAACAATAACAGAACTGACATCGTCGGCTTTATTCTTGGCGGAGATGTGCAAGAAATGGAACTCGCAAAGAGTTCGGTAAACGTGGCGATTCTTTCTATAATAATTTCTGTTCATCTAGGGCTACCCCGGCATCGTGTACTCCAAATTGCTACTGGCGCCCTGCTTCATGATATCGGCATGCTTAAGATTCCATCGTCAATTATTTCAAAGGAAAGTTCTCTAGATGAAACAGAGACCCAGCTAATGCGTTCACACACCTTTTATGGCTACAAGATGATTGTAAATGAGCTTCTCTATGCAGATGAAGTGGGGAAAGCTGCTGTTCAACATCATGAACGTTGGGATGGCGATGGCTATCCAGGGCGTCTTGCCGGCCAAAATATAGATATTGGTGCGAGGATCATTTCTGTCGCAGATGCCTTTGAAGCTATGGTATCCCCTAAGGCATATCGAAACTCTATGGTTGGATATAAGGCTATGCGTAATCTCCTTGCAGATAATGCTCGCAGGTTTGATCCAGACATCATTAAGGCGATGATACAAAGTATGGGTATTTATCCTGTGGGATCTATTGTATTAATGAACAATTCCAGTATTGCCCGAGTTATCGAAAGCCATAAGGAAGCACCGCTTCGTCCGGTTATTCGCGTCCTTATCGACGAATTTGCAAAACCGTATACCTTAAACGAGGGAGAACTCGTTAACCTTATGGATAACAGAACCTTGTTTATTGCTCGTGCCATCGATCCTGCGGAGTATCAAAAACGAATTTAGCTAAAAAAACCGGTAATGCAGGTGAAGAACAAGCCGCGGCATATCTTGTTAAAAAAAACTGGATACTACTAGAGCGAAATTGGAGGACACGCCGCGGAGAAATTGATATAATTGCTATAGATGCTGATACCATTGTCTTTGTAGAGGTTAAAACTTGGCCACATGGGCAAGAAGCAGACCTTGAAAAGGTCATTGGGCCGGTAAAAACTAAAAGAATGATTGAAACGGCTAAATGTTTCCTTGCTGCGCATCGACAATATAATGGTATGTACGTTCGCTTTGATGTTGTTTTTTTGAGTTCCGATCCTTTGGGAAATGAACCTCTAAAAATTCGTCATTTAGAATCTGCCATTGCGGAGCATTAAACATGATAAAGAAAAAGAAAGCCGAAAATCCCCGAATCCGCGAGTTGCAGGATAAAATACGGGACGAGAGTTATATTCAGGATGCTATCCAGCGTATTGCGCTGGTTATGAGCAATAGACTAGTTGATAGTAAGGGAAGTGCTAATGAGTGACAATTCCGACAATCCTAGACGAAGGGATCGACGAAGAAGAAATAAGAACCGAGATACGAATAATTTATCACGACAGAAGGATCCTCAAGCACGTTCTGCTGTATCGGGCCGAACTCCACGTCGTGTAATCGTTCCAACTATTCCACCTCCTCCCAAGATGCCCGTGCCCTTATGTGCTCGTTGCGGAGAGCCAATACAAGATATTACTTCTGCTCTTGCAGATAAAAATAGTGGTAATCCTGTTCATTTTGACTGCGTGTTGTTGTTTTTACAGGGTTCCGAAAAAATTGAAGGGAGCCAATCGTTATTGTACATAGGACAGGGACGATTTGCTGTTGTAGAATATACTGATCCAGCTGACAAGAGAAAGTTTACAATTATTCGAGTAATAGAATGGGAAGGTCGAGAAACAAGAGCCGAATGGCGCGGCGAAATTGCTGGCCACTACAGCGATGTTCATTAATTTTCCGGTATAAAAATCAATTCTTTTTTTGAATAACCGAAAAACCGCAAAAAGGAACTAATACTTCTGGTACTACTATAGATCCGTCTTCCTGCTGGTAATTTTCGAGTATGGCAACCAATGCGCGTGAAATAGCAACCGCTGTTCCATTGAGCATGTGCACGTACTGATTTTTACCTTTTGTATCCTTACATCGCACGTTTAATCTTCGTGCCTGAAAATCTGTACAATTTGAAGTTGAGGTTATCTCTCCCCATTCACCACCGTTGCGGCCAGGCATCCAAGCTTCTAGATCCCACTTTCGGTATGCAGGTGCGCCAAGATCTCCTGTGCAGGTGTCTACAACACGGAAAGGAATAGCAAGACCGGTGAAAATTTCCTCTTCAATTGCGCGTAATTCTTGATGGATTTTATCTGAGTCTTCCGGCAAGCAGTATACAAACATTTCTAGTTTTGTGAATTGATGTACGCGATATAAGCCTTTTGAAAACTGACCCGCGGCACCAGCCTCTTTGCGGAAGCAATGTGAAATGCCACAATAGCGTAGTGGAAGCTTTTCGCGGTCAAGAACTTCGTCCTTATGATATCCGCCGAGGGTAATTTCCGCGGTTGCTACCAAGCACGATGATTCTCCTTCAAGGGTGTACACATTTGATTCTTTTCCTCGGGGATTAAAACCGATACCTTGAAGAATTTCCTCTTTTGCAATGTCTGGAGTAATAAAGGGTGTAAATCCACGATCTCGCAATATATTGAGTACGTACATAATAAGTGCTTGCTCTAAGAAGACTGCTTCGTTTTTGAGGTAATAATATTTTACGCCAGAAACCTTGGTTCCTGCTTCAAAATCAATAATATCAAGGGATTCACCTAATTCTACATGATCACGGGGAGTAAAGGAAAATTTAACCGGTTCACCAAATCGGGCAACTTCTGTATTATCTTTATCTTCTTTGCCGATGGGTGCATCAGGATGAGCCATGTTGGGAATTTTAAGCCCAGCTTCGTTTAAATCAGCTTCTGCACGGGATAGATCAGCTTCTATTTTACTTACTTCTTCTTTTATGGATTTACCCTCAGCTATAAGGGCCATACGTTCAGAATCCGAAACCTTATTCTTCATGGATCTAGCATTATCATTACGGCGAGTTTGCAGTTCTTGAAGAGCAGTAACAAGGCGGGTACGCTCATCGAATAGCGCAACAACAGCATCCGCATCGGCATTCATGTTGCGTGCGGAAATATTTGCCTTAACGGCGTCGAGGTTTTCTTTAATAAAACGGTAATCAAGCATAATGGGTTAATAATAGCGAGCTGAGGGAGGGAAGGCAAGGGGGCTCTATAAATCCCAGGATATTTCCCCAGAAAAAAAACTTTGATGTTTTGGTTGTTCTATGGTGCCAGTATCGATAATAAATTCACCAGAAGTACCAATTCCTACAGCACGCCCTGTTATTACTTCACCAGAATCTGGATTCCCAGCTATAAAACGAATTGTTTCATTTTTTTTCCACAGTAGGGCAGAAAGTTTATCGTTCCATAACGGATCATTCAGTGTTACTGAAAGCTCTGTAAGATATATTTCAAGAAGATCTTGCGGAAGGGGGAGTGGAGAAAACACTGATTTTTCGGAAAAAGTTTCACGGGCAAGAGTGAGAGAAGTTGCACGGTCTTCTAGGTGTGCAGGGAAGGATTTTTGAGAAAGGTTAAGCCCAGCTCCAACAAAAAGAGTTGATCCGTCCGATTCACAAAGAATACCTGCAAGTTTTTTTCCAAGAAAAAGAACATCGTTTGGCCACTTAACCGAAATTTCATCTTTCACTGGGAGAAGCCGCGCATAAGTACGCGCAACAGCGAGCCCCGCTTTTAACGGGAGGGCGTCGATTTTGCGTCTGAAAAGCACAGTGCATAAAAGACTCTTATGGGAACTTGATTCCCAAACACGTTCGGGAACTCGTCCGCGACCTGAGTTTTGAACACTGGAAAATATAACGGTTCCGTCCGGTTCGCCACGCTCAGCTAATAACCGTGCATCACTCATAGTGGTGTCAGTTTCTTCTATGTAATAAACAGGCGCGTCAAAGGGATTATTTACACCCATACGCGAATAATCAGCTACGTTCCCCATACATATATATTACACAGGACAGCGTCTGTTGACAACCTCTAAAACACTGCAA
>DUOS01000027.1 GCA_012838745.1 Treponema sp.
ATATCACAACAGACGAGCTGCGGATTCTTAGCGGCGGACTTTATACAAGCTAGCTTGTATAAACCTTGCCCGTCATGATACGAAAAAAGAAGATTCCCTGAAGAAGAAGACAAACCTCTCGCATATCGAAAAATATCGGCGTCTGACTCGTTATCAATTTCAAACAAAAAAGCTTTTCTGATGTCATAGTCATATATCCCAATTCGTCTTGCACCCTGAATACTCACAATAAACGCTATGCGCCTTTCGTCTAATGGAACCGGTGCCGAAAAAAGACACTCTGGGTTCCCCGTTAGCAAGAGTTCTGGTATTTTGCCCTTTTCGCAATACACAAGATTATTGGCGTGTCCTTCGCTGGAGAGGGCGATAATACCATCCCTAAAATATGCCGCTTTGGTTACGCCCTTCCAGACTCTTCCTGTTTTCGTTCCCGATTCTACCGCATATTCATACACCTCGGAGGATGCAAGCTGGCCGGACATTCGATAACCGGAAACAAGCAACAAAGAATCATCAGGCGAAATCGCTATTGAAGCGCTAGAAGAGCCAACTTTTGCCGCCTGTCGTTGTACTCCTGTGTTAGAATTAATCTCAACAACACTGCGAGAATACTGATCCAAAGCATAGGCGCTGGATTTGCCGGCAGCGACAGAACGAATCATCATATCCTTTGCATTCAGAATTCCTGCGGGGTTGGTCAAAATACCTTCAAGATAAAATGAATCAGCAAACCCCTTCCACGCATCTAAAAAACTAATACCATAGACACGTTCAAATCGCGCAAAAAAACCATGCCTATAGAAGAAAATAGAAAATTTCGGAATCTTGCCCAGTTCATGCCAAAGAACAGCGTATTGTTCCATGCCGTACTTCTCTTGGAGCCAAGCAGAAAAAAGCCCCCCGTACTCGTAGTAGGCTCGACCAAACGGAGGATGGTCATAGACCCCCGAAGCCTGAAAGGGGGTAAGGAATTTGCCTTCGTGATATGCTTGGACAAGGGCATGATGCACAAGAGGATCATTAGCTCGACCAAATCCCTCCAAACTTTCAAAACTTACCGTAACACCTTCCACCATAAACATAGGTGCGGATACTCCTGCAGGGTTTACCCATGCACCAAATATTTTGTGCATAGTAGATAAAAAAGGACTGCGCGTGTGTAAAGAAACAACATGGGTTAGTTCGTGCAGAAAAAGACTTTCTAAGGAATTTCGATACGTAGTAATTTCAACATCAGGAGGAGCATCATATAAAACAATATGAGAATACGGAAATGGATTCATATACCCATTAAACACATCCGTGTACGGGCTTATAGTTACCGGAATCCGCTCTTCATAAGGAATACCAAGTAGTGTGGTTACCTGCTTAAGTGTTTCATCGGCAAACGTTGCAAGAAGTTCTGCACTCGAACGCGATTGATCTGGAAAAATAATATCAAAATACTCAGTTGAAATAACACGGAGGGAAGCTCCACTCTTTAAACTTTGAGAGCTAGCTCGAAACGGTACAGCCATAAAAAAAACAACTGAAAAAGAAAGAATCAAGATAAGTCGTTTATAAAAGATATTCACTAAGTAATCCTAACCCGAGAGCCATAGTGCTAGTTGAAGCGAGCACCATAGAAAAAAGTGTGCTACGTAAGTGCCTTCCTGTTGCATGTAGTAAAACTAGAACGAAAATGCTGTATAAGGGATATCCTAAAATAAAGCCAGTATAAACGGCAGCATTAGTATAATAGTGCAATAAAAACAGTGGAACCATAATTAATTGACAAAGGACGAGCGTATCGTATGAACCCCGATTTTTTCCGTGAACAGTAAACGGAGCTGAATGTGCTAAAGCAGCATTTCCGCTTATCAGAATAATAGTTCCAGTAAAAACCCAAAAGGGATGGAAGCCAGCCGAGTGCATAAAAACAAGAGAAGGAACCATTAGCGTTGCAAAACCCTTTCCTAAAAGAAAAAACACACGTAACGAAGAAGAGGGTTCTCGGATTCGCGAATTGGAAATTTTATGGGCTGTAGAAAACAACACGGATAAGAAAAGAAAAAAACCTCCTGCGACAAATCGACTTCGCAAAAAACAGCGCAAAGATAAAATACCGGCGACAAAAGCCAAGCCGGTAAAAACACAAGCTACTTTCTCTGTAAGATCACTTGAAAAGTAGCATGACATTTTCTTCATGGGTTCCTGAACTCCCTTACTGGTGTGTAATTATAGCACTCATTCATGATTTTCGCGATTAGAATTGTAGAGAACTCGTGCTCCGTCAGATGGTACTGCTACACGAGTCTTTACGGCTAGATTATGCTTTTCACAATTTTTTGTTATTGTTTTGAGCAAGGTTGTCTCTTCTTCTGCTCTCGCTAAAACTATAAGACTTCCCCCCCAACCACCACCGGAAAGCCGTGCACCCAAAGCACCAGATTCTCTAGCTGCTTCCACTACTAAATCAAGTTCAGGAGTTGAGTTCTCAAAGAGGTCTCGAGAAGATTCATGGGAAAGATACATAAGCTGACCAAACTCATCGATATCACCTCTTTGCAGTGCATCTACTCCAACTGAAACCCGGTAGATTTCTCCAATTATATGCGCTGCTCGTTTTGCTAATTCCTCCGGTAGCTCCTTCTTAAATTTTTCAAAATCTTTTGGAGATACATCCCTAAGTGATTTTACCGGATAGGATAAGAGAGTACCTAACACTTCCACTGCAGACTCGCAGCTTTCTCGCCGTGCATTATAAGGGGAGTCAGCAAGGCTGTGGGTTATTTCTGGAGTTACTATTAGAAACCGAATATCCTCCGGTATAGCCACCGAACGAACGGATAAATCTTTAAAATCGCTATGAATTAAACTATGTTTTTTACCAAAAATACTGCTAAATTGATCCAAAAGACCGCAATTACATCCAGCAAAAATGCTTTCAGCATCTCTGCACAAAGCGGCTATTTCTTTTGGATCTAACCAAATACCGCATTTTTCTTGTGCTGCAAATGCTGCGGAAACCTCCAAAGCTGCAGAACTTGATAAACCAGATCCCACAGGAATTGAACCTAAAAAACTGCAGTCGAAATCTTTAATTTCCAAGCCTCTTTCTTTAAGATAGTAAAAGACGCCTTTTATATACCGTGCCCAAGGGGCTTTTTCCATTGGAGAAATTTGTTCAAGATTAAAAGACGCAATTTCTTCTAAATCTCCTGCAAGCAAACGCAATCCCTTACCTTCGTTAGAAGAAATCGCAAAACAATGCCCCTTGTCTATAGCAGCGGAGAGAACAGTTCCAAGGTTATAATCGGTGTGATTCCCCAGCACCTCCACACGACCAGGCGCATAGGAAATTACTTGGGGATCGCGCCCATAATGTTTGCGATGCAGGCTTGTCAGTCTTTCTGCTAATTCACGGGAACTCATTTCGACCCTCCAAACAAAGGACTGGGATAAACCCCCTGTTCCACCAATTCAGCAATTCTCTTCATTACACGGGGTTTATCTTCGGGGTAGGTAACGCCAAACCAGCTATCTCCCGACTGTAATACAGTAACCTTGGTAACATTGGATTGAATCATATCGTCAACGGTTATTGGTATGAGCCATTCGGATTTTAGTTCGCTTCCCTTCTCTTTCAAAAACCGAGCAAAATCCTTTTCTAAGTAATCGAACAAATGCGGTGTGAATCCCCAAAAATTCATGGAGCACAGTTCGTCTCCATTTAAGGTTCCAGATTTTTGCCCATCTCTGTATACAATTGTTCCGTTGGGCCCGTATTCAATATCTTTAATTTCAGAAATCTGTTGCAACAATCCATTTCCGGTTTGGCAAATACCCCTCGTCACACTTCCGTATTTTGAAAGCGTTTTTTCAATTTTGTACCCAACCATCGCAGATTCAAAAACACCTTCTTTTAAACTATCCATATATCCAGCCATTACACTAAAGGCCTCTTGACCATAAAAATCATCGGCGTTTAGAACAGCAAAAGGTGTTTTAATTGAGTTTTTTGCGGCAAGAATAGCCTGACTAGTGCCCCACGGTTTTACTCGTCCCTGCGGAACCTTAAATCCTGCAGGAATATCATTAAGATCTTGCACTGCATACTCTACTTCAATTTTTGAAGACACCCGGGAGCCGATCTTCTTATCGAACTCGTCTTTCATCGCTTCTGTAATAATAAAAACAACCTTATCAAAACCTGCACGAATTCCATCGTACACAGAGTATTCCATAAGAATCTCATCTGAGGGCCCCATTGCTGTTATTTGTTTAAGACCACCAAACCGGCTTCCCATTCCTGCGGCCATAATTACCATTGTTTTTTTCAAAGTATGTGCTCCTTGTTGTTATGTATACATGCAATAGGATTTAACCTATTGATTATTTTTCCTTACTGCGTGCTTTTTCTAAAGCTCAAGAGAAATACGCGTTACCCTTCTCTATTCTGAGACCATCCAGCATCAATCATTTTTTGGAGCTCTAAAAAAGGTTTAAGACCTCCAAAGGCATCGTAGGCTTCAAGACAAGAAGATCCCGTTGCTGCTGCCAACTTAATACAACTGCCAAGGGGGTATCCTTTAAGCATTGCCGAAAGAAAGGCTGCGATACTGGTATCCCCAGCCCCTGTTGCAGAAAGAATTTTCCTCGGCGTAAAAGCCGGCTCAGCTATTGTTTGATTGTTCCAAGATAAAAGGGACGGGAAATTCAATTTCTCAGCTTTTTTTCTCAAGGATAAAAACCCCCGTTTATCAGCGGTTTTACAATACAAACCACGGCTCCCGCACTTTATCAGTACAATTTTAGCACCAAGGGACAGAGCATGCTCTGCTAGCGGGCGTACGTCCCGCTCAAACGACAGGGCTTCGATTGGATCACCTGAGGCAGAAGCAGTTCGTAGCCGCGTTAACAAAGGTTTATCCAACATATATGCAAGCTCTTCAAAACTTGGCACAAAAAAGTCTACAAAAGGAAGTACCAACGAAAGAATCTCTTTCCAATCAGCCTGTGCTGCAGGTGATCGATCATCTACGGCAGCTAAATCGAGGGAAGTAATTATACCCATGGCGTCAATTTTTTTGAACATATGAACAAGATCCTTACCCTTATTTTCATATAAATGACGCATGAGCGGTGGATACCCAAAATGGAACAAATGCGCGTTCTCTATCTCGTTATAATCAAGGTCACTACTGCTGAATCGATCATTAGCACCGGGGTTATGTAAAAAAATACGATCAACTCCTGGAATTGCAATAACTATAGAGTAGGAAGTACTGTCAACTTTTGAAATCAACATTCCATCGGTTGAACCGTGTTCCTTGAGAATATCTAAAATCATAGTTCCAAATGCATCGGTTCCAACTTTCCCCATCAATGTAACGTCTAGACCAAAAAACCGAACCGCAAGCCCAGTATTTGCCACGACTCCACCAGTATGAATATCAATATCATTCACACGAACCAAAGTTCCTGGAATGAGAATCTCATTAATTGAGGATTTCGTCATGTTTTGCTGATTTTTAAAAATGTTTTCTTTCACATCAGGGAAAACGGGTGTGATATCGATACAAATATGCCCTGCAATAACTACCTTTGGTGTATTCATGAGCACATAATACCATGATTTTGCATGCAAATAAAGAAATGAGACAAAAAAGTGCTACTTTTTTAATTTTAGCCTAGACAGACTACCCTAAAGGTGTGGTACAATAATTTATACTCCAAAGTATTTTTGGATTAATGTTTTATGATACCCGTATAGAAAAGAACGGGTAAGGGAAAGGACAATGGGAAATAAAGTGTATGTTGGCAACTTAAGCTTCAACACAAGCGAGTCAATTCTTCGTAGCACGTTCGAGGCCTTTGGCACCGTAACGTCTGCAAAAATCATAACAGATCGGGACTCCGGAAATTCCAAGGGTTTTGCTTTTGTAGAGATGAATTCTGACGAAGAAGCACAAAGTGCAATTTCGGCCTTGAATGGTTCAGATCTTGATGGTCGCCAGATTAAGGTTAACGAAGCGATGGATAAACCCCGCCGCGACAGTTACCGGTAAGTAATTACCAGAACAAAAAACCCTGCAGTAATGCAGGGTTTTTTTATTTGTAAAATTTTTATTAAGCACTACCATTACGTTCAGAGGAGAACAAATGAAACGAAAGAAAACTCTCAC
>DUOS01000207.1 GCA_012838745.1 Treponema sp.
GATTAGCCGAGAGGGGAAAAAAGTATATTGTCATATCCTACATGTTTGGCTATCGGTTTGAGGAAATGCCGGGAATAATTCAAAGATGTGTGCTTGATATGGTCAACGATGAAATAAGAAACCCTGATACTGCTCTTGAGAGAAAGAATGAACACCTCTATCGCCTTTTACCTATCTGCCGTGCGGAATATGTATGAGACAGATTCCGGAAGAACGGCTCCTTGAAGACATGATTGATCTCCTGGACAATTGCCTTCCCTCAAAACTCCTTGAGTTTGAAGAAATGACAGAAGACGGAGAACAACTCCCTCCCATGAACTACGTCGGTACACCTGAAGATATGCCTACCGGGACCATGGAGCCGTATGCCCTTGTGGAAGTGACTGATGGTTCATACACCATGAAAGACCGGATAATCCGGAATAATGTGTTCAAAGTTAAAATTGAACTTCATCTCCAGAAGAAGAAACTCGTATGGCGGTATTTTACAGCCCTCCGGAAGGCTTTTGATGAATCGGAGCATTCGGAGAGATGGAGAATACGCGAGGAGACGCACGAGAAGAGCGGGATGATGGTGATTGAGGTGGTGGAGAGATAGGAGGAAAAAAGAGTTTGGAGGGATTGGGGATGCGGGTGTATAATGGAAATTATTTAGAAGGATAAGTATAAGTAATGTTATGTGGACGCCCGCACTGGGGCGCTTATCGTTGATAAGTAAAATCCCAAACATGTTTTCAAAAAAATGGAGATTTTTATGAAAGGTTTTATTTTAACTTTAGTAGGTGACATTCTACTTATCAATGGTGCAATCATCAGTACCATTGGAAGCAAGCTGGTTGGAACTCCAGGTTCTTCCAATATTCCTCTACAAACTGTTCTCAGCGGTTCCTTTGGAGGTACGGCATTGACATTTCTTATACTTGCGTGCGAAGTCATTTTGACTGGTTTAGTATTCAGTATTATTGGCTTGATTGGAAATATCAAAAGGAACGAGAAAAAAGTGTTCAATGTTTTGGGAATCCTTCTGGGGGCTCCGCTGATATTGTTGTCAGCAGCTTTGGCCTAATTATTTTAAGGACATGTTATGAAATTAAATCGATATGTTTTTATTCTAGTCAACTTAATTCTTCTTGTATTTTCTTCTTGCAAGAGTACGGAGAAAAATTCAGCAAACAATGCTGTACAAACACTTGCTCAGAAAACGCTTGGAAATAGAAGTGGCACAATTGTAGTGATGAAAGCAGAAAGCAATGAGATAATCGCCTTGGCTACAAATCAAAATCCAGAAACTCTTTATTCTGCAGGGAGTTTGTCTTATTTGCCAATAGTAAAATTCCTGCTGGAAGAAAAAAGTTTTTCGCAGGATTCTAAAATAGTATGTAATGGGTCAACTGAGATAAATGGTAAAAAGATAAGCTGCAGTGCAGTGGCTGGGCATGGCAATATTTCTCTGAAAGATG
This sequence comes from Treponema sp., assembly GCA_012838745.1. Taxonomy (GTDB): domain Bacteria; phylum Spirochaetota; class Spirochaetia; order Treponematales; family Treponemataceae; genus Teretinema. The sequence goes on from DUOS01000207.1 coordinate 1,461, forward strand.
CGTTCGCAAAAACATGTGATGTTTTCTTTGCAGAAAATATTCATAATTTGGATTCAGACTCATTGCTAAAAACGACGGAACAATTCAACTTTGAAATTTCTGATAAGTCATGGCTTCTTAATCAGTATAATAATGCAAAAACAAGTCCTCTTGAAATGGCACAAATGATGGCTTCAATATGTAAAGACGATTCAAATACAGGGGAAACATTAAAAGATTTGCTCCGTTATCGGGTAACGAATGGGAATCCTCAAGTTCCTTTGAAAAATGATTCTGTACAGATTGCAGGAACTGTTGCAACGGCTGAAGTCTCTGAAATCAAAACCTCCGGCAAATGGAATTCCTGGTGTGTCGTTTATGCACCATATAATGAATCCGTAAAAGAGCAGATTGTGGTTTCTGTTTTGATTGATGCAAATAATGATTGGGAATGGTACGCACCTTATGCGGCAAATATAGTAATGCAAGGATACTTCAATAACCAAAGTTACGAGGAAGCGGTTATAGAATTGGGATTTTCAGAAAAATTTGAGAAATAGCCTTGTAATTCTTACTGAATGGAACGGCAAAAAATGTTTATACAGCAACTAAACGTAAAAAATCGTAGAATAACCACATAACAAAGGTTCGTATCCGACAGACAGTCAAGCTGCCTGCGGTACAACCAGTTGTTATGTGGACGCCCGCACTGGGGCGCATGGAGAAAATAAAAATGTTTGATAGCGATATTTGTAAAAAAAAAGATGGGACTTCATTAAAATCTTATGAATCCGAATTTGAAGCTGATGAAACCATATCCTATGTAAAGTCTCGATATGGAAATGATCAAGTAAAATATAAATGTTCAAAATGTGGTTATTGGCATTTATCTCCAAAAGAACGACAAACTCCAAACCATAAAAGTAATTGCTTAGATTCTCAAGGAAAAATTAAACAGGCATATTCAACTCGTGAATCAGCTGAAACAAGAGCAAAAATTATTTATGAAGAAAAAGCTAAAAGACTTTTTGTTTATAAATGTGATTTATGCGGTGAATTTCACTTAACTCATACGCAGTATTAGGGGTATTAATATGAATTATAATTTAACGACACTTAATAGTGATGAATTTATTATTGATGTTTCGGACGATAGGAATTATTACAATTCGAATAACGAATTAAAAAGCATTGTTTTTAATATTTGTGACTTAGATAAAGATTTAACGTTTGAAGATTTTAAGGATTATTTTGAAGAAAAC
>DUOS01000028.1 GCA_012838745.1 Treponema sp.
GATGCTATAAAAGAAGCAGAAGCCCAAAAGAAGGAAATTCTTCTAGAAGCAAAAGAACAACTTATTCGGGAAAGAAACCAGCAGGAGCGGGAGAATCGTGAGCGCAGAAGTGAGCTCCAACGATACGAACGACGGCTGACGCTTAAAGAGGAATCCCTCGACAAGCGCAGCGAGACCATGGATAAACAGGAAGAACGTGTTGCCGAGCAGGGGCAAGCGATTGTTGACCGAGAAAAGTTTTTGTTAGGAGAAGAAGAGCGGTATCGTCAGGAATTAGAAAGAATTTCTGGACTGACGACAGACGAAGCAAAAAGTCTGATAATCCACGATCTCGAAAATGAAGCTAAGCATGACGCTCAAGTCTTGCTTAATAAAATTGAGCAGGAAGCTCAAGTTGCTTCAGAAAAAAAAGCTCGAGATATTCTGGTAACTACCATTCAGAGAATCGCTACAGAAACCACCGGAGATATCACCGTTGCTACGGTCAGCTTGCCTACCGACGAAATGAAGGGACGCATTATTGGTCGAGAAGGACGTAATATCCGTACTCTCGAAACCCTAACTGGTGTCGATGTAATTATTGACGACACGCCGGAAGCGGTAGTTATTTCCTGTTTTGACCCAGTGAGAAAAGAAATTGCTAAGGTTGCCCTTGAACGGCTTATTCTAGATGGGCGAATACATCCCGCTCGTATTGAAGAAGTGGTTCAAAAGGTAACAAAAGAGATTTCACAAAAGATTTACGAAGAAGGCGAAAAAGTACTCTTTGATCTTGGAATTCACAACATGAGCCAAGACGGGGTTCGTGCACTCGGTCGCTTGTATTTTAGGACAAGTTACGGTCAAAACGTACTGAGTCATTCTAAAGAAGTTGCCATGATCGCCGGAATGCTTGCTGCTGAGATAGGCGCTAACCGAGAGCTTGCAAAACGTTCAGCCTTGCTCCACGATATTGGCAAGGGTGCGGAAAACGATTCGGATCAAAACCATGCTGAAGTGGGTATGGATCTTGCAAAGAAGATGAACGAAGATCCACGGGTTATTAATGCCATTGGTGCTCATCACAATGATATTGAGCCTTCATGTATCGAATCGGTACTTGTGCAGATTGCAGATGCAATTTCTGCCGCTCGACCCGGTGCACGCCGAGAAACGATTGACAACTATGTTAAGCGTTTGGAAAACCTCGAGTCTATAGCGGAAAGTTTTGCTGGAGTAGAAAAAGCCTATGCCATTCAAGCAGGTCGCGAGCTTCGAGTAATAGTGAATAACGAGAAGATTCCTGATCCCGATGTAAAAGAATTGGGTAGGGAAATTGCAAAACGTATAGAAAATGATTTACGGTATCCAGGGCGCATTCGTGTTACTCTGATTCGTGAAACTCGAATCGTTGAATACGCTCGTTAACGAATAAACATTCTTATAATTAATAAGCCCTGCGAAAATATCGCGGGGCTTTTTTTGTCATCCTTGTATATCTTAATGTTTATGGGTATTATTTATGAGCCAGGGGTGTTGGTTCCGTACTCGCTACGGTTTCGACTGAGATCAGACCCTTACGCGGGAGCTTGTATAGGCTCTCCAACCTGTATCCGGATAATACCGGCGGAGGGAGTGATGAAAACTCGTCTTTGTATTTTTTCTTTTTTGATCATGATTGTTTTTTGCTCTATTAATTTGTATGCGGGCGGACGCAGCGACGCGGAAACCCGAAACAATGAGGTCGTAGTGTATGCGTATGATTCTTTTGTTTCTGAGTGGGGGCCCGGACCGGAAATAGCTCGTCGTTTTAAAGAGGAAACTGGCTACACGGTAACTCTCGTTTCGTGTGGAGATGCGGCTCAAGTTCTTTCTCGAGCGATTATCGAAAAAAAGCATCCCAGAGCTGATGTTCTCCTCGGTATTGATAACACGCTTTTTGATCAGGCACGTAACGCTGAAATTCTCGAGCCGTATAAACCAACCGGAGCGGAAACAGCTTTTCCCCCGGAGCTTCGATTTGCAAATGATTGGCTTTTAACCCCCTACGACTGGGGAGATTTTTCCATTGTTTTTGATACTGCCTCAGGCATTAATCCTCCAAAATCTTTGGAAGATTTAACGAAAAGTGAATATGCAAATAAGTTGATTTTGATGGATCCGCGTATGAGTACTCCTGGGGCTGGTTTTCTAGCTTGGACTCTTGTGGTGTATGGAGATTCATATAGTGATTACTGGCGCCGGCTTAAGCCTTCCATTTTGACCATGGCTCCTAGTTGGGATTCTGGCTACGGGCTCTTTGTTTCCGGTGAGGCGCCTCTGGTTATCAGCTACACGACTAGCCCGGCGTATCATCTTGAATACGAGGAAAGCACTCAATACCAGGCCCTCATTTTTACTCAGGGCCATGTGCGCCAGATAGAAGGAGCCGGGCTGGTCCGCGGCGCAAAAAATGTACCAGCAGCAAAGGCTTTTATCGACTTTTTAATTCGAACTGATATTCAGTCGTTGCTTCCGCTTACTCAATGGATGTATCCCGTATCACCTGCTGTACCGTTACCCAATTCTTTTTCTGCGGCGCCGCGGACGGATAACATCCTATCAGTACCGCAGGGGAAATTGCAGGGTGCAATTGATGTGGTAATGGGTATTCTTTCCGAATAATGCGGAAATCTTCTCCTTTGAATACTGCAACCAGTGTTTCTCGGGCAGGTGTTAGCGTGGCAGGGGTTACTGTTCTCATCCTTGTTACTCTAGCTGTCGCTGTTCCAATGCTGGTGGCCGGTATTCTTGTTTTTACTGCCCCTGCAACTTCTGAGCAAGGTCTTGCGGTTTTTTTTGGTACTCGGATTATTCCCGCGCTTAGGTTTACCCTGCTTCAAGCCTTTTTTTCAACGATTCTTGCGGTTGTTGTTGCAATGCCCGCAGCCTTTTTAACGGCGCGTCGCGATTTTCCAGGGCGGAGGCTCTTGCTTTCGCTTTCTGGTGTACCACTTTGCGTACCTCCGGTGGTTATCGCCCTTTCCTTTGTTCTTTTTTACGGTCGGCAGGGTGTTGTGAACTCTTTGCTCATGACCGTCTTTTCACTCGATACACCTCCTCTAACATTTTTGTATTCCTTGGCGGGTGTCGTTCTTGCACATGGCTTGTATAATTTTCCTGTCGTTCTTAGGACTGTTTCACAGGCATGGGAACGCCTCCCTGCCGAAAGAGAAGAAGCAGCCCTCCTTTTGGGTGCTCGCCCTCGGCGGGTGTTTTTCACCATTATTTTGCCAGCACTTGCTGGCCCAATACTATCTTCTGCCGTACTTGTTTTTTTATATTGTTTTTTTAGCTTTGTTATAGTTCTTATTTTTGGTGGTGTGGGCGGTACAACCCTTGAGGTTGAGCTGTATCAGGCTGCACGAAGCGCATTAAACCTTCGCGGTGCTGGTTTAATTGCACTTGTTGAAACTGTTGTTGCTGCAGGAATTGTGGTTTTATATGCCTGGTTCCAACGGGTTTTCGTGAACAATCGAGGAATTAACGTTTTGAGAACGCGAACCTCTTTTAAGGGCAAGCGAGAACTTTTTTTTAGCCTGGGTTATTTACTTCTTATCGTAATTTTTTTTGCAGGCCCTCTTATTATGATCACTCTACGTTCGCTGAGCCCTCCGGCGGGCGGTCAGTATGCTGCAGGTTCGGCATTCGGGTTTTCTGGATGGATAGGATTTTTTACGGCCCGTTCCTTTTTACCGGCGTTATTTTCGACCCTTATCATAGGGGGTTTTACTGCCTTTTTAGCAACTGCAGCAGCCCTAACTTTTGCCCTTTTGGAAGAGCATTATCGCATAGCCGGGCGCACGCTCATACTACGAATCATTCCCCTGTTACCACTTGCAGTTTCTTCCGTTGTTTTGGCCTTTGGTTGGACTATTCTTGTTCCTCGTGGGAGCGTTTTTGTCTTAATTCTAGCTCAAGCTGCCGTGGCTTGGCCTTTTGCATGGACACAAATACGAGCGTCGCTTGATCGTATTCCTTCTGATGTTCACAGCGCAGCCCTCTTACTTTCTGTTCGCCCAACGGATGCACTATTTCGAATATTTATTCCGCTTTCTTGGCGAGGAATTCTCTCTGGCGCTGGCTTTGCATTTGCAATTAGTGCCGGAGACGCTACCCTACCTTTGGTTCTTTCTATTCCTCGGTTTGAGAATCTTGCGCTACTATTGTTTCGGCTCACAGGATCCTACCGCTTTACCGAGGCATGCGCCTGTGCAGTGCTTCTTGCCGCTATTACTGGTTTTGTTTTTTTCTTACAAGACGTGGACACTGGCGAAACTCGCCCGCATCACCAACATTCTTTTAAGGAGGTGCCAAAATGAACGAACAAATTAAATCGACGTATTTTTTTGTTGAAAACCTTAGTAAGCACTGGCCCATGCAAACCGTCAATATAAGTTTAAATCTAACCCAGGGTGAATCTCTTGTTTTATTAGGCCGTTCAGGGTGTGGAAAATCTACGGTGCTCCGAATGATTGCCGGTCTTCTTTCTCCCGATTCAGGACGCATTGTTCTCGACGGTATAGACATTACTTCCTTCCCTCCAGGCAAACGCGGAGTTGGCATGGTTTTTCAAGATTCAGCCCTCTTCCCCCATCTTACCGTGGAAGATAACATTGGTTATGGTCTCGTTTCGTCGGGGATGAGCAAAAAACAAAGCCGGAAATCCGCACATGAATGGCTCGAAAGATTTTCACTAACTGGGTTTGCTCGGCGCAAGAGTGAAACCCTTTCTGGAGGGGAACGCCAACGAGTTGCACTTGCTCGTACTTTGGCGGTCCAACCCCGTCTCGTCCTTTTTGACGAACCTCTTTCTGCTTTGGACAGTGATCTGAGGTTTCGTCTTAGGCGAGAATTACGAGAACGCCAGCAGGAACAAGGATACACTGCAATCTATGTAACCCATGATATGACAGATGCGGAAGTCCTTGCTGATCAAATAGTAAAAATGACCTCATAGACAGGGGACTTCGAGCGGGATATAATCCGGGACTATGGGTTTTCGTTATACTGACTATGATGTAATCGTTATTGGCGCTGGCCACGCGGGTATTGAAGCCGCTCTTGCTGCCGCCAGAATGGGAACACGCACCTTATTAGTAACACAGGCACTCGATACGATTGGCAGGCTTTCATGTAACCCGTCAATTGGTGGTATATCTAAAGGAAATATAGTGCGCGAAATAGACGCACTTGGCGGAGAGATGGGGCGGCTTGCAGACGCAACCATGATTCAATATCGCCTTCTTAACCGCAGTCGCGGTCCTGCCGTACAGGCTCCTCGGGTACAAGCTGATAAATACCGTTATGAAAAACTTGCAAAACACACCCTTGAATTAGAAACCAATCTCCATTTATATCAAGATACTATTGTCGACTTTGTTATCGAAGGAGAGACCCCAACTCAACGCAGTATTGCTGCCGTTGTAACCGAACGGGGTCGAGAAATTTCTGCTAAATCAGTTGTACTGACAACGGGAACCTTTCTTGAAGGAAAGATCTACATTGGCGAATACGAAGCTTCTTCCGGGCGGCTTGGTGAACAAGCTGCGGTTGGTCTCGGGAGTGCCTTGAGGGGAATGGGTTTTGCTGTGGGGCGGCTTAAAACAGGAACCCCACCACGAATACTTAAGCGCACGGTCGATTTTAGCGTTTTAGAAGAGCAAGCAGGCGATCCAGATATACAGGGTTTTTCTTTTACCGGGAAACCAGCACTGATTGAACAAGTCTCTTGTTGGATGACGTATACCAACGAAAAAACTCATAAAATTATTAGTGAAAATGCTCATCGATCTCCCTTGTTCAGTGGAAAAATCCAAGGTGTTGGAGCTCGATATTGCCCATCTATAGAAGACAAAGTTATTCGCTTTGCCGATCGTGATCGCCATCAGATATTTCTTGAACCCGAGGGACTCGATACTGACGAAATCTATATTAACGGTCTTTCGTCATCCCTTCCCGAGGAAGTGCAAGATGAGTTTATGCGCACTGTTCCTGGCCTTGCTGAGGCTGTGGTAACGCGCCCTTCTTATGCCGTAGAATATGACTATATTGATCCAGTACAACTTACCCCTGCTCTTGAAACGAAAAGCATTCGGGGTTTGTTTACCGCTGGTCAAATAAACGGGACCTCAGGGTATGAGGAGGCGGGCGGGCAGGGCCTTATTGCAGGAATTAATGCAGTTCTTTTTGCTCGTGATGGCACGGGATATGAACCCTTTGTGCTTTCTCGTTCAGATGCCTATATTGGGGTCCTCATAGATGATCTCGTTACTTTGGGTACTAAAGAACCGTATCGTATGTTTACCGCGCGCGCCGAATACCGACTCAAACTTCGACACGACACTGCGGATGAACGGCTTACAGAACGTGCGTGGAATGTGGGCTTGCAAAATGATTCAGCTATGCAGGCTTTGCGTGAAAAGTGTGAAGCTCGTGATCGTATGATCTCTCTGTGGCGCGCGCGGCGGGTGTCTACTGCCGATGCAACAACCTTTCCCATGTTGGTGCCTCATGTAGGAAAAAACTGTGCAGAGGCGCTTCGTGATCCAAAGGTACCGCTTGAAACTATACAAGCTCTAGATACAACATTTAACGATATTTCACCTGCCATTGCGTATTCTGCAGAACTTGATGTTCGGTATGAGTATTATATTGAAGCTCAAAATCGTCGAGTAGAAAAATTGAAGAAAATGGATGGTACAAAAATACCTGATGATTTTGATTATGCGGGGATTTCTGGTCTTTGTAATGAGTCGCGTAACAAATTAGAAACAATTAGACCGGCTACACTTGGGCAAGCCGGAAGAATCTCAGGTTTACGAAATTCTGATATAATGCTGATAATGCTTCATTTGCGGGTGTAATTACAAACCTTCATTAAGGAGCTGTACGGCGTCCTTCTCTGTGATTATTCCTTGGGAAACAAGATCAAATATTTGTTCGCTCACGGTTTTTCCAAAGAAAAGTAAATCGTCGGTTCCAATACTTACGCGGACCCCTGCATCCATCATCTTTTTAATGGGGTGATCTTTGAGTGAGGGAACTGCCCCAAGCATTAGATTACTTTGTGGGCACACGTTGCAACGAATTTTTTGGTTGGCGAGGAACTTCAATACAGAATCATCCTGAGCAGCGCCGATTCCGTGCTGTACTTCGTGAAGTTCAAAGAACTCGACAAAGTGACGGACAGATTTTGCATCAGAAAACTCGCCAACATGGGCTTTTTTCTTAATACCGAGACGTTCTGCTTGATCAAAAATAAACTTAAATTCTTCTATCCCATTTTGAACTTCAGGACCATACAGATCAATGCTTTTGAAAACCCGACTTTCAATAAGTTCGGGTGCCCAGCGTGATATTTTATCTTTGTCGAAAGTTTTCCCTAATCCGAGTTCTGGGCGTATTTCAATTTTATCAGCATATTTGTTAACGATATCTGTAATTGAGCGCAAAAAAAGCTCTGTGTCTTCGTTAAAATGAATTACAAAACCAATATCGATTGATCCTTCGAGTATCTTAACCCCATCATTTATTGCATCATTTATAGACATATCTACTAAATCGACTACGTCATCTGGAGTTTGGCAACGAGGGCGGGTATAGTTCGAGATAATCGAATGCATTTCATCAAGCCCATCTAGGGGCCGAGGAAAATTAGGTATAGGTGCACCAGCCCAGTGCAAATAAGATGCATAGCGCATGCCTAAGTTTAGGTGATTATGAGCGTCTACCTTTGGGTGGTCGATGTAGTCCTGCAAGTCCTTCATTAAAAATCCTTATATCTCTGTAGCGCGTTATAAAAGTGTAGCACATTGGATAGCATTAATCATTTTGATAGCTTTTACTTCCATCTTCGGTATATTTATCGGCAGAATCTAGAAAAAACTTAACGAGAGATACCTTGCTCTGTTATTGCCACTACATTACCGGTTCGGAGATAGTAAATCCAAGATTTCACCGGTTTTTTATGTATTTCAGTTATCGCTTTTGTGTATATGGAAAGCTGGGTTTGGTGTTCTTCTGGGATTTCTCGTGAATCGGTCTTGTAATCTACTATGTGGAGGATTCCGTTGTGTTCAAAAACAAGGTCAATTTGGCCTGTTATGGTTAACTTTCTTCCGTCAATTACCATGCGGGTTATAAAACCGTATTCTGCATCTCTCCATGTAGCATTTTTTGCCATCGTTCCAAGTGTAGAGGAAAAAAAGCGATCTGCCATTTCTTGCGCTATGGGGAGGAGCGTTGGGGTGATAGGAACAGGAAGGCCGGTAATATGTGATTCTATTACGCGGTGTGCTAGTGTACCAAATTCAGCAGGGGTGAGGTCGTTTTCCTTTATCAACCGGTTGAGACGGTCATTTTCTTGTACAGGAGTATTTGCAAACATTTTTAGCTGGGCCGAATCCGAAAAAGGAAGTGCAGTTGCAGGAAATCTGCTACGCGCAGCACGTGGGTATGTAGCCTCGCATACCTCGTCAAGTGTAGAAATTTCTTGGTTCGAAATTTTCGATGGTGTTTGTTGGCTTGTGGGAGAAGAAAACTGGGCGTTGGGTAAATTTCCAGGAACACCAATTTCAGTAAGCTCTAGACCAGAAATTGGTTCTTCACAAACCGCCGGAAGTAAAAGATCGAGGAAGCTTGAGAAACGGACAGGCCTATGTTCTTTTTGAGCATTTTCCTGTCGTTTTTCCCATGCCTTGGTAAGACTTTCACGAATTTCATCTGCGGTATGTTCTCTACCAATTTCATCGAGGGGTGCAGTAGTTTTTCCTGAGATAAAGAGGGCCGTTTCAGCTCGGGTCATCGCGACGTAGAGGAGGCGCCGGAGTTCTGCCTCATCCATTTTAATGTCTTCCTCTTTTGTTTTTTCAAAAAACCAGTTTGAAACTGCTTCTTCAGCATCGTCAGGACTGCCGGTGTTTATAGAAATTCCTGAATCATTAGAAAAATACACGGGAAGCGTATTTTTTCTCCTGTTACCAACATTTGCGGCATCCACGAGGAAAACCACAGGGAACTCGAGGCCTTTGCTTTTATGCACAGTCATGAGGCGCACGCCGCCTGATCGTTCGATGGGGATATCGAGACCATCAACCTTTTCGCCAGAGTCCATAAAATCTGCTACGGAGTCTAGAAATATTGCGATAGGTTCATTGCGTTCATCGGCCTGGCGCGCGAGTTCAAAAAAGTAATCATAGAGCTCGGTAAAATGTGCTACAGAAGGGTTGGAAACTAGAGAATAACGATAACCAAATCGATACCATAAGTCGCTGATTAGTTCGGCTGTAGGTATTCGGTCGGCTTTTTCTCTGATTTCGTCGTAAAGCTTTTTTCCAAGATCAAATTGTTGGCGGTCTCTGGTGGTAAGTTTTTCGGCTGTCGTTGTGCAAAACGGCTCTATTGCTTCCGGTTCTTCGGAGAGTTTATCAAGCATGGCTTGTACGAAGGCTTCGTCGCTAACGGCAACAAAAGGAGAGCGTAAAAATGCAGCATAGGCTGAGGCGTCTGTAGGGAAAACGGCGAGTCGAAGCATAACGTAGAGGTCATTTATAGGTGCGTCTGCAAAAAGCCCGCGGAGTGATTCCGATTGAGAAGGAATATTGTATTCACGCAAAAATTGTTCGTAGAGATATTGGCGGGTGCCTGAGCGAAAAAGTATGGCTATATCGTCGCTACGAACTGGTCGTACCTGTGAGCCATCGCGAACGGGGAACCCTGTTTGTATAAGCTCCGCTATTTTACGGGCAACAGCTTCCGCTTCTGCCTCATTACTATCGAGTTCATCGGGATCGTCTTCATCGATGTTTTGTGTAAAAACGAGCTGAATTTCGGCGTGTGGTGAGATTCCTTCGGTGTTTCTATTCGCTTCGATTGGGGCAAATCGAGCTTCGTATAAGGCAAGCGGCTCCCCTGCTGGGTTTTCCGAAGGAAGAAATATCTTAGGAAACACGGTGTTAAAAATATTCAAAAGGGGTTTTTCAGTGCGGTAATTTGTATCCAGCCGCGGCATTTCGTCTTCTCCAAGATCGCGGGCAAGGGAACGAAACACAGAGACATCAGCACCGCGGAATCGGTAAATTGACTGCTTTTCATCACCCACAAAAAAGAGTTTATCTGGACATAATTCAGTTGGTTTGGGTAATGATTTTTCTCGGCGGTCTTCCTTTTCTGCAAGTAAAAACAAAAGGTCTTTTTGAAGTTCATTGTCGTCTTGGAACTCATCAATCATGATCGCCTTAATGTTTTCTTTATATCCAGCGCGTAAATCGGGGTTGTCTATGAGTGCATCTACGGCCATTCGAGCAACATCGGTAAAGGTAAGTATTCCTGCTTGGCGTTTTTTTTCATTAAAGAGGTCTTGGAACTCGTCTAAGAGTGTGAGTGTTTCAACAATATATTCCCGGTTTAAAACAAAATTGCAAACAGACAGTAATTGAAAATATACATTACTTGAATAATTTTTTAGGCTTTCTTTAAGTTCTACTAATTCGGGTTGTTTTACATTTCCTGGTTTTCTAATTTTTTCTACTTGGGTAGCTGAATGTAAAAGTTTGATTATTCCTTCGCGATCATCATAATCGGGGCATCCTAGGTGTTCTGGAATAGTTTCAAGTGCTTTTTGAACTCCATTAAATGTTGCTCCTTGGATATTAAACCGAGAAATTTCATTAACAGTTTGAAAGAAGGAATTAACATACTTTGGAAACAACGTTTCCATTTCTTCGGACTGCTTTAAAAAGAAGCCAGTAAAATCGAGCGGAGCTGATAGCGGAGAATAACGGATCATAGTTTCCACAAAGAGTTTTGACGGAAGATCTGCCATGGTAAACTTTTTGAGGAGCTGGCCGAGAGCCTTGCTTGATCTATGCTCGAGGAAAAAAGGGAGAGCAAGTGTTTCGGCAAGATGGCGAGCTTGATCTGCTTCTATTGAAAAATCGGGAGAGACCCCGTAATTGCGGCAGGCAGATCGGGTTATTGCATTGCTAAAGGAGTCAATCGTTTGAATTTTCGCCAAATGGAAAGAATCGAGGGCGGCTTTTGCATTGGGGTGGTCTGTTTCGCGAAGGGTTGTGTGAATACGTGAATACATTTCCGCCGCGGCCTTTGTGGTAAAGGTGAGTGTTAGTATTTGATCTACGGTAAAGCCGCGTTCTACAATGAGGTGTATATATCTTGCGGCAAGAACGCGAGTTTTCCCCGAACCGGCGCCCGCTGCAATAACGGCATTTTTCGAAATAGTTGCAGCCTCAAATTGGTTTTTATCCAACGATTGCATAATTTCTTGATAATTATTCATGAGTCCTCCACCAGATACCTCGTACGACAAATGCGGAAAAAGTCGCATTTTGTGCATTCTTTGCGTAAAAGATGTTGGGGTTTTGTAAAATTCAGCGCGAGTACTGCCGTAGAAAATCGATTGGCTGTTTCACGAAAGGCCTTCATTGCGGGATCAAACTCAGTGCGTGTAAGTCTATTTCTGAGATTCTTAAACCCCTTGTGTTTTTTATCGGTAACAATGGGAGAATATTTTTTATTAGAAATATCAGCGAACCAAGCTTCACGCACAAATTGGCCTTCGGGTAAGTCTTTTAGGGCATTTTCTACCAAGAATATATACATTGGTATTTGGTAGTTTTTTAGAGCTTGTTCATCTGTCTGTTCATCAAGAATAATAGGGAGGTAATCTGCTGCCCCCGCGACTTTTCCTGTCTTGTAGTCTATTAGGATGAGACTGCTGTCTTCTTGGGTTAGAGATATTCTATCAATTTCTCCGTAGTAGCACATTCCGTCGTCTTTAAATGAAAGTTTTTCCTCGAGAAATTTAGGAATCGCGTTGTCGAGTGTTTCTGCGTCTAGATTAAGAATGGTTTTTATATTGTCTGCCACACGGCTTGAAAAAAGTGCGATGAGGGGCGCGGCAAGGGGGCCTTGGAATTCAGTGTGTTCGGCTGCGGCATTTTTGGCGCAATCTTCTGCCCATGTATAATAGGTTTCAATATTACTTGAAAGAAAAGCCTTGTCAGTTTTAAGAATTCTGCTGTACACCTCGCGTAGTGCGCTGTGTACTAAGAGGCCGAGGTTCCGTTCATTAAAGAGGGCGGCGTCGCGCTCTTGGCGCTTAAGTTTTAGTATTTTTGATAAGAACCAGCGAGCATTGCAGATGGAAAAGTCATCAAGATCTTTTTGGGACACTCGGACAAGGTCGCCATCCATTTGCCGTGATTTTATACGATTAACTAACTCGTCTGATTTATCGGAAAAGGGAGCGTTTATAAAAGAAAAACGCCCAGGGTTTAGGCGACTTTTCCAGTTTGCGAGGCCGTCTTTTTGTATTGGATATCTGCGGTCGGGAAGTTCTGCTGGATTAATAAAAAACCGAGCTTCCGCGTGGAATGGGTCGGAAAGTTCCGGTTTGGTGGCTGGGATTGTGGAAAAATAGCCGTGGGGCGTACTGTACCCTGCAAAGGTATGTTCGGCAAAAGACCAGTGGGCGCCGGAGAGCCGGTATATCCCAAAGAATGCGGAAGAGGCATCTGTATCGGAAAGGCCGAGCCGAAGCCGGCGATCTTGGCGTAAAAAAGGGAGTTCTTGGTAGACAACGGTAGAGTGACTTTGGCTTGCGTCGAGGATAAAGTGGTGGACAAAAGGAGTTCCTGCGGCGACTCGGTAGGGAAAGATGCTTACACCGCCCTGGGCACGTTGGGGAACATATCTCGTGTCATTGAGAACAGAAACAAAAAAAGCCCAAGGCATATCCGGTAGTATTTCGGGATAGAGTTGTTCTAAGGCAGAAAGATTACTTAACTCGACGAGGCAGCGTCCGAGTACGTCGTTTTCCTCTTGAGAAAGATTTTCCATAATCAGAAATCGGTTTTTAAAAGAAAAATAGGTTTTTCTTATTTCAGTAAAGGATTTTGATGTGGTCATGGAAAAAAGATGATCTCGTAGTACACGATACCATGTTTTGAGAGAGGAAGAAGCGCCGAGATCGGGTTCGTTGAAGGCTGCTTCCCAAACATCTATTTTTTCATCTTCTTCTTTCCATGAAGTAACACAATGGGCTTTTATACCAAAGGTTACGAGAGATTCCGCTGTTTTTCGGTCTTTCCATGGGATGAGCCGATCGAGTAAGAGCGCTTTAATTGCTTGAAAAGAAAAATCTGATGAAACACATTCTTGAATGAGAGAAAAAAGCCTCGCCGCTGGAAGTGCGGTGAGCATGGTGCCCGAGCGCAAATCAAATGGAATACCACGGAGGTTTAGTTCGCGAGAGAGGTAGGGGAATGAAGTTTCTATATCTGGCACGCTTATTGCGATTGTTTCCGGACAAACGCCTTCTTGTAAGAGTTTTTCAATTGCAAGGGCTGTACCGCTGAGTTCCTCTCGAGTTGTAGGGTATGTAGAAAGGAACGCTTCTTTTTCTCCCCGTTGTGAAAGCGCGTGTTCTACAGAGATAGTTTCTATAAAAGAGGCTGACGCGATTAGTTGATCATATTCGTGATAATCTTCAATGGCTTCGGGGAAAAAAACAATAAAACGGTTTCCAGAATCCTTTAGCGGAGGTTTTTGCCAAGAAGGCTCAAAAAGGCCGTGAGATTCAAGGAAGGTGGTGTAGTCTTTTTTAAGAGTTGCTAGATCTCGGGATTCTGTATCAATTTCGGCCTTTGTGCCCATCCGCCGTTCCCATAGCGCGAGCGAAGGAAGTATCGTGGCAATCCAGGGCGCAAAAATTGCCCCGTTTTCTGCATAAGGTTCAGGTATTAATTCGGTAAAAAGCCGAGTTTTTTTTTCTGTGTTTCTTTTTACCAAAGAGTGTGCGTACAGTTTTCGTAGCCGAGACGATACCGGTTGTTTTCCTGAAACGGTTGAACGAATTGCCTGTTCTTTAAAACGGTCCCAAGCTATAAAGCGGTATGCTGGTAAACTTTCAGTTTCTAAAATATCTAAGGCTGCTTCGAGCCAGAGCCGGGCAGCAATCTCAGAAGGAAAGACGAAAATCGTATCCGACTGTGATCCTTCTTTTTTTATAATCGCCAAAATGGGGTTTATCGGCACCGTCAGCTTCCCTGCGATTGCATCGTTTCAAGTGTTTGCTTAATGCTGTTTAGTTCGTCTTGAATATGAACAGTCTTGTACGATTGAAGGGCAAGCCGCTGGGCTAATAGACGGGAGAGAAAAATCCCGTAGTGAGGGTGTTGGCGTATGAGGCCAATGAATTCTATTTTAGGAATTTTAACCAAAGTGCCTGCACCGATCGCCATGATTGTCGCCGCGCGCCGGTCGTTCAAAAGGAAGGACATCTCGCCAATAAAGATATCGTTCGTTGTTAGTACAGAGACTAATTTCCGTTGTACATATACTGCGTATTTTCCTGAACGTATGTAGTACAAATCATTTGAAGTTTCGTTTTCTCTGCAGACAATTTGCTTATGCTTAAAAGAGAGTATTTCTTGTTCTTGCATGATAACCGGAACAGTGTTTGTGGAATTTTGCTGGTTAGGGATTTCAAATGAAACTTCTGTGCCTTTTTCATTATAGGTAACAGACGTAACAAAGGATTCGGCAAGTTTTATTCCCATCCCGTGGAGTCCTGCTTGAAACTCGCCTTCAAGGCGTTTACGCCAATCGAATCCGTCACCATCATCCCGTACTGAAATACGGGTTCTTATATTTGATATATCATAGGAAATATAAACTTTTTTCTTTTGGGCTTCTGGATCGCTGCATTTTTGAGAAATGAGATCGAGCATGTTTTTTCCTGCAGAAAGCCATTCTGTTTTTTCCTCGTAACTTATTTTGCAGTTTCCATGTTCAACTGCGTTTAGGAGGAGTTCCATGAGTGCTCCTTGAATAGCGGAGCGACCCTCATCATTAATACGGTTTGTGTTGTAAATATAGCTTGTTATAAGGTTGCAGTAAAAAAGGATATCCATTGGATCGTTATCGCTTACAAATGAACCTGTTTCGTTAGTATTCATCTGCTGCTGCATACCGCGGTTAAAAAGAAACTGTTTGTTTTGGGTTAATATGCGGAGGATACGATCAGTGTTTGCTTCGAAGTCGGGGCGACGAAGTACCAATAAAATATTAGGATCTCGTTGTTTTTCCATAGTTACTTTTTGCTTATGGTCTTGAACGATGGCTATAATACCACCAAATAGCAGCCAAGGGTCAGCATGAATAACCTGCATTACTTTTTCTGCTGCAGTATCACCGTCTCCAAAATCTAGTATCTTAATTTCTGGAAGTTCATAATTAAAATACGAGATAATTTCACCGTGATCTTTAAGAATTATCGGGATAAAATCTCCACCTGATTTTTCACAGGCGGTTTTAAAAGCCGCCACCGTACTTGTGTTTTTGCTTACAATGGGTATGTTTTTCATTAAATCTCCGAGGCGTTATATTCTAGCATAAACTATATTATAACACTATACTAACCCAAAGCCTATGAAAAATATTACTTGTTTGCCCGGCAAGCCTTTGCCTATGGGCGCTACGTGTATGCCGGGAGGCGTAAACTTTAGCGTATTTACTCGAAACGGAACTGCCGTGTTTTTAGAATTGTTTAAAAATGCGCATGACGGCGAAGCTTATGCTGTAATTGAACTTGACCCCGACACCAATAAAACAGGTGATCTATGGCATGTCTTTGTTCCTGGTATTGGCAAAGACGCTTTATATCTCTATCGAGTTGATGGCCCGTTTCGGCCGAACGAGGGGCTTCGCTTTAACGTACATAAGTACCTCATTGATCCGTATGCTCGCTGTCTTACTCCCTCCTCAGTTTTTCGAAATCTAGC